>JACPGQ010000008.1 GCA_016188975.1 Candidatus Levyibacteriota bacterium
TAAACGGATTCAGAGTCCGTTGTCCTACCGTTAGACGACTCGGCAATATGTTAAGTTAGTAATTTTCTAAAACTATTTCCACCTTTATACGATTTTATTTCACTTTCTCTTTTCCTAGCCTCGTCATAATTGTTAAACTGTTCTGTATAAATTATCTTAAATGGTCTTCTCTTTTTAGTCGATTGTACTTCGCCTCTGTTATGCTTCACTAAGCGTTCTTCTACGTTTTTCGTTATGCCAATATAAAATCCTTTATCACGTAAACTTTGCAGAATATAAACAATGACCATAAAGTCCGTTGTCCTACTTTACCCCGCTTAGCGGGGCGAGGACGACTCGGCAATGTGAGGTAATTTTACTAAAATTGAAGCCAAATAGCTATTTTTCTTCAAACATAAGAAAACGCCGGAGTATTGCTACCCCAGCGTTTTCAGTTCGTACCTACTATCTACAACGTATAGAATTATTGTGCTGGAGACTGGGTCTTTAGCATAAAGAACGCGCCTTTGTGCATCCCCATCTTAAAAACCATTAGATCTGTCAGATCTATCCCCTGTTCTTTTGCCCACGATTCAAGCTCGTCGTGAGCTTTCTCCATCTCTTTCCTTCTTTCTTCAGGAGTCATATTATTAAACTCCTCTGAGTCTTTCTCTTCATGGAGCGATGAAAGTTTTTCAAGAAGTGCTTTCTTCTGATCTTCGGTCAACTTTCCGTCTTTTACTGCCTGGTTGAGCTTATCCTCCATACGCTCTTGCATCTTTTGCTCCATCTTCTGATGGTTGTCCTTATGGTACTCCTCAATCACTGTTTGGACTTGTGCCTTATCAAGTCCAAATTTCTGCGCGAGCGTCTCGACAAGTCCGCTGTATGGAACAGTAGCGTCTTGAGCGCGTACCACATGATTGAGTCCGAAAAGCGAGGCTCCACCTATCGTTGCGACGATGACAGGAACCAAAATCTTTTTTCTAAGCATCTTACTACCACCTCCTCTCATTAGAAACTCTACTACGCATTCTACAAACGTTTTCTGAGAAGAAGCTTATGCGGAAAGTCACTTTGAGAAGTACTCAAAGACTGCTTTAGAGACGTACGCTATCTGTTCGTCTGCCTCGACGCGATCAGATGTCTTTGATAAAACTGCTATGATGTATGCCCCCGCGGGCGCATAGACAATCCCAGCATCGTGTGAAAACTGGTCAAGCTCGCCTGTTTTATGCACGATGACTGTTTCTTCGGGAAGGTGTTTGGGTAGTTTTCCATTGAGACGTTGTCTTTTGAGGAGTGCAATCATTTTCTCAGTCGCCTCGGTCGTACCGAGTTGTCCTCTGTACAACTTCTCGAAGAAAAGTGCTATATCAGAAGCAGTTGAGACAGGACTTCCACCACTTGTGCCTACTTTTGATTCAAGAAATCCATTGGTTTTTAGAAACGATGCGATTGTGGCAAGACGAACTTTCGCTACAAGAAGGAATGCGGCATAATTATCAGAAACGGTGATCATTTTCTCAAGAGCTTCTTCAACAGTAAGTTCGATCTCTCCTTCTGTCAATTCTGCAGACTCTGACGCGATATCAAACTTTTCGTTAAGCGTAACGACATCTTCTTTCAACTTCTGATCTTCTCGCAATCTATTCGTTGATATCTGCTCATATACTACCGCCATCACCCACAATTTGTATAAACTCGCAGCATCAAATGACGTGTGCTCTAGTTGTGCGAAGTGCTCACCAGTTTGGAGGTTTTTTACAACAATCCCATATTGTCCGTCTGTATTTGTAAGCGTCTGGTTAATCGCATGTGCAAGCGAGACTGGAGACTGCGAAGGAGACAACAGGACAAGCGGAGATGTGATGTTCTTTTTGGAGGACAAGAGAACCCCGACCCCCTGAAAAAGCACCCAGACTCCAATACACACGATCACAAAAAGTGCAACAAATCTTCTTCCGCTCGGCCTCCTGTGTACTCTCCGCTGAATATAAAAATCCTGCATGCTATCAAAAAAGGGGCTTGAATAGGAAATCTAACGCAGCTTACCTATGATCTGTGTATACTTCTCCCTATTTGCTTTCGTATTTCTGACAGGGCCTTGAATAATGAGGTTGAGCTTTGAAAAATCCCACCTCTTGTACATCATTTCAGTAATGCTTTTCGGAGAAATACTTGCAAGTAGACCGATATAGTCATCCGGCAACAAAATCTCTTCATTATTTTTCTTCCACAAAAGCTCACTTTCTATCCACGTGGCTACTGAACTGGGATGGTCAAATGACATAAGCCAACCGTTGGTTAAATAATGCTTGGTGAATGTGACTTCCTCTTCTGTTGGTCCTGTCTGTACGAAACGCTTAAACTCAGCAACAATAAGCTGCAAAACCTCCTCTAGCTTTTCTGTTGCAACTTCAGAGCTCACACTTCCATATCCTGTATGGGGAAAACGGTTGTACTGCGAGGTCACACCATACACTAGTCCTCGCTGGTGACGAAGCAATCGAAAGAGCCGGCTACTGCTTAATCCGCCAAGGATAACATGGGCGATACTTTCTTTTATCTTTTCTGTGAGGTCATCCACAATCGCAAGTGATGGATACGTCAGATCAAGATAATTTACCTGCAACTGCTCATCGTGCCGGATCGCAACGGTCCGCTCGGAAAGATCATAGTCTCCGTGATTCTTAAAGCCGACGAATGTTCGTTTGGACACTTGATCTTTAAAGTAATCCATCAGGAGAGCTTCGATATCAATATTCTTGAGGTTTCCTATTATGAGAACATAGGTATTTTTTGGGAAAAAATATTCTCTCCAGTAACGAAGGATATCCTCTCGTGAAAGCTTGTCAATTACCTGCAGAGAACCGACTGTTTTGAGACGGAGCTTGCTCTGTTTGACAAAGCGCTTCTCCCGAAAAAACTCACCAAATATATACCACCGAGAATCCATATCCTGCTTTATCTCATTGGTGACAACATGGCGTTCTCTCTCAATATCGTGGTCGTTAAAAAGCGGGTGGAAAAACACTTCACTTGCGATTTGTACGGCATCCTTCGCATGAATAGATGGGACGGTAATGGAGAATGAAACAAGCAGTTGTGAGGTATACGCGTTGTAGTTTCCTGCAAGCCCCTCAATAAACTCTGACAATGCTTCAGGCGTCGGGTATGATGGAATCCCTTGAACGAGAATATGCTCCATAAAATGAGCAACACCGTTCTCTCTCTTTTCCTCGACAAGAGATCCGCCTTTCACGCTCACACGAAGGTGAAAAGACCGGACAGAAGGCATGTGATAGGCGACAACTTGTATTCCATTAGGAAGTGTCAGCTTCTGAAGCATACTTTACTGGATATGTGGGAGAAAGATTATCACACCAACAACGACAGACGCAATCGCTACCGTCAAAACCATCGCTGATGAGACATCTTTGGCAAATTTCGCATCTTCACGTCTTTCTTTGGTAATAAGGTCAACAACCCTCTCAATAGCCGTATTCATAAGCTCTGCGGCAAAGACGAGAGTGATCATCGCGATAATGATACTAAGCTCAATTAGGGAAAGTTTTAGAAAAAATGCCGCAAGTAAAACGACAAGCGCAATAACAATATGAATCCGAAGATTTTGATCGTTGTTAAAAGCGAATCTCCATCCTTGAGAAGCGTATGAAAATGATCCTTTTAATCTGTCAAATCGTATCATAGTTACCGCCACATCTCAACCCCAAAATAAACAATTAATGTTAGCATAATCCCCATCACACAGCCAACTACTGCTTCAGAAACCGTATGTCTTTTTATTTTTACCCGTGACCACGCTACGACAGGAATCATCGCGAGCCAAAGGAGGGAAAACCCGCCATAAAGAAGCGAGAGTGTTGTAAAAAACGCAGAAATGCTCGCGACATGGAGACTTGCCTTAATTCGCTGATTGACAAGCCCTAATACTATAGCACTTCCCAATATTCCCCCAACTGCAATAAACAGTGCCGTCGGGCCATTGAGAACATAGAGGCTAAGCAGGTAGAGGATTGATATGAACGTAACAAAAACAAAAAAAAGTGGCCGCTGTTCTCTTTTGGAGACATCGATATCGGAAAAGACGTTGCGTTTCACCTCATACAAAACAAAGAATCCAACCATCATAATAAAAAGCATCGAAAAAAGCATCCACATGAGTGCATAGCCAACATCTCTCGTCTCGTGATACACAAGAAGAAATGGCAAGGGAAAAGCGATAATAATCGGATTGGTCAAAAGTGAGATAACTTGGGCAAGAAGAAAAAGCATAACAGATAATTACCAGTATCGTTGCAGCCTGCGCAATGCTGCTTCTCTCCCTAAGTAGGTGAGGAATTGGGGAAGTGGTAACCCTTGGGGTTTACCGGTCAGTAATGTATACGCGAGTTTCATTGATACGTTTTGCTCTGCTGAAAATTTCTTCAGCGCTTCAAGGATACGCTCCTCATTCCAATCACTTTCTGAAAGCGAAGAAAAGGTGTCGCTCAATGACTTTGCGAGAACTACCTCCTCACTCTCGTAGCGATCTTCTTTTTTCGGCTCTTTTACAAGGCCTTTAAAATCCTTCAGCGTTTTCATACGGGTACGCGCGATATCAAGAAGCATGCTAAAAAGCGGTGAGTTATCACGTTCAAAAAGACTTGCAATTTCTTCATCGTCACGATAGAAATGTTTCAGGCGCTTGAGAAAATCATCCTTTGAGAGAACATCTCGTATGTATACCCCATTCATCCATGTCAATTTCTGTATATCAAAAACAGGGCCTACCGGCTGGACGTCCTTGAGATCAAAAAGATCAATAAATTCCTGGAGCGAAAAAATTTCTCTCTGTTCAGGATGACTCCACCCCATCAGTGCAAGGTAATTAAGTACTGCCTCCGGTACATATCCTTCCTGCAAATACCATGATGCCCACACTGGGTTTTTCCGCTTTGAGAGTTTTGATTTATCTGGATTGCGAAGAATCGGAAGGTGCGCAAAAATTGGCTGCTCCCATACTAATGACTCATAGAGCAGTACGTGTTTGGGTGTTGAAGAAATCCATTCTTCTGCACGAATGATATGCGAGATTTGCATCAAATGATCATCAACAACAACGCCCAGATGGTATGTAGGATACCCGTCTGACTTGAGAAGGACTTGATCATCTATATCGCTTGAATCAAACGTAATTTGTCCCCTGATGAGGTCTTTGAACCACATTTTTTTCCCAGGAAGGATATTCAGCCTGATTACGTACTGCTCACCCTTCGCGATTCGCTCCTGTGGGTTTTTCACTGCTCTCAAACAATGCTTGTCATAGCGGGGAGTTTTTTTCTGGGCAAGCTGCTCTTCGCGAAGCTTTTCGAGCCGCTCTTTTGCACAGAAACAGTAATATGCTGCGCCTTTTTCAACTAATTCTTCTGCGTATTTTTTGTAGAGGCTTAAGCGCTCTGATTGGCGATAGGGTGCAAATGGACCTCCAACATCAGGTCCCTCATCATACGATACGCCGTACGCCTTAAGAGAAGCGAGTATCTTTTCTTCTGCTCCTTCCTGAAATCTTATACGATCAGTATCTTCAATGCGGATGATAAATTTTCCACCATGTTTTTTGGCAACAGCAAAATTGATAAGTGCTGTGTAGAGGTTACCAATATGAATATCCTCTCCTGTAGGACTCGGTGCAATACGTGTTCGGACTGAATTCATAAATAATCAACTCTCTTGGCACGCACCATTCGATGCGTGCCTGCGGGAGGTACCACATGTATCTCCTAAGGAGGTACCGTCTGGTACCTCCCTTGCATTCTACAACAAGCATTTTTTATACTCAAGGGAGATGCAATAAACTGCGAAGACGAGAAGGCAGAAGGAAAAGCCTAACTCTACCTAACTATGCCAACACTTCATGATGTTACGGAAAAAACGAAGCTTATTCTCAAATGGGGAGGGATCGTTCTTGGGATCATTGTTCTTCTTATACTTCTTTATCGAGGTGGATTATTTGTCAAAGAAACGTTTTTCCCAACACCTCCACCTCCTCCCACCGTACTCTTTGGACAACTTGACTCAATTAGTTTTCCACAAAAAACTTCAGAGAAAAAACGTACCTATATCATAGATACAGTCACGGGGAAACTTCCAACATTTCTCGACGAGAAAAAAATGCCCAGAGACCGGATGAAAGTATACAAAATTTCCCACAATGAGTTAACGCTTCTTGATTTACAGAGTACACGAAACCTTGTCGCTTCAGTTGGCTTTAGCGGTCGTGGAATTCCCATTGAGGGAGATATCTACCGTTTCCAAAGGCTGGACCCTCTACCGAAAACATTTGATATCGATATTGTCGATAAAAACTTTATACTCACCTCGCAGTTTCCTTTTAACCAGGAAATTTTGGATGCGCGGAACCTGCCAAACCAATCAGAAGCACTAACGAAAACAACGTCATTTATGCAGTCACTCCATACCTATTATCAAGATCTTGATCCCAGCAAAACGAAAATTCAGCTTCTCAAATTAAAAAATGGTGTTTTTTTTGATGCGGAAAAATTAGAAGAAGCACATGTTCTGAGAGTCGATTATTTCCAAAAAGATATTGAGACATTTCCCATCTACTATCCGATGGGAATATTTTCAACAATGCACTTTCTTGTCGCATCAGTTGATTCACAATCAAGCCTCCCTATTGTCCTGAGTAACTTCTATCACCAAAGCATCGTTACTCAGGAAAACGCAACCTACCCGATAAAATCTGTCGCAAAAGCCTACCAAGAACTCACCGAGGGCAAAGGGCATATCGCTGCAAATTTTGTACAAGGAGATCGCATACCAATCAAAGATGTTTTCCTGGCATACTATGCCACAAACGAGAGGCAAGATTATTTGATGCCTGTGTACGTCTTTAGGGGGAGAGAGGACGAGTTTTATGCGTATGTTTCAGCGGTAGATGATATATGGATCAAGGATAGCTCGCCTACCTCTAAACAATCATCACGGTAGTGGCTCAGGTACTTGAGGAGTGTAGGAAATAATATTGTTTGAGATGAGATTAAGCAAACTCTGAGTATCCCCAAATCTATCTGAGCTTTGCATCACGACGATGATAAACCTCCTTCCATTTTCAACCTTCGCGGTTGTTAAGACTTCACCTGCTCCCATCGTTTGGCCAGTCTTAATGCCGATAACGCCATTTGTACCAAGTAACCTATTGATATTAACGATGTCATAGGTTCTTCCTGTGTTCGTCGTAAAAACTTTTTCTTTGGTGCTGACGATTCGAGCAAACAGGTGGCTCTTCATCGCCTCCGAACAAAGCCTCGCAAGATCTATAACCGTTGCAAAACTCCCGTCATCCTCAAGCCCAGCCGGGTCAGCAAAATGGGTATTGTCTAAACGAAACTGCTTCGCTTTTTCATTCATACTGGCGACAAATGCTTCAATCCCACCGGGATAATTTTCGGCGATTGTATATGCTGCATCATTTCCTGAAGGAAGAAGCATAGCGTAGAGCAAATCCCCAAATCGCACCTTTTCTCCGACTGGAAAACCGACAACCGTCCCCTCGTAGGTATCCCGCATTATGGTCAGCTCATCATCTTCCTTGAAATGCTCCACTGCGACAAGGGTCGTCATAATCTTCGCAGTTGAAGCTGTTGAGAGACGGAGCGTCGGATTCTTTGTATACATTATTCTCTTTGTCGCATCATCCATAACAATCGCAGCTTTGGCAGTGATATATGGCTCGTATGAATACTGAAACATCGGGTATGAATATAGCGGCGCAGAGTGCACTTTTACTGGCAATGTCCGCCCGGCTATTTTCTGTTCTACATAGTAGTTGACTGCGAGTATCCCCGATAGGATAAGGAGAAAAACATAAGGAAAAAGGGGGAGAAAAATATTACTGGTTTTTTTGCCCGGAGGTTTTTGTAGGCTCTTCATTGTGCAGAGATAATCTCATATCGACTCGCTCCATATCACGAGGGAAGAGTGATGCTTCCCTGACATTGGCAAGTTCGAGTAGTTTCATTGTAAGTCTTTCAAGGCCAAATGAAAATCCACCTTCTGGAGGCATGCCATACTGAAATGCCATCAGATACATCGCAAAATTGTCAGGACTGACATTTTTTGCCTTCATTGCCGAAACGAGCTGTTCATAATCGTGAATTCTTTGGCTTCCGCTAAGGATTTCAAGTCCTCGAAATAACAAGTCATACGAGAGGCTGTATTCTGGATTTTCTGGATCAGGCAGAGTGTAAAATGCTCTCTTCTTGGTCGGAAAATGAGTGATTGTCACAAAATCCGACTTGTGCTTTTCTTTTGCCCACTCACAGATCTCCTTCTCATCCTCTGGGTTTAAATCAAGCTCTTTTGAGAGATCCCTTCCTGTCCTCTGAGAAACAATCTCCTGCGCCTTCCGAAACGTCAGTCGAGGAACCGTGGTCGGCACAAGTGGCATAGCAACCTCAAATTGCTTGAGAATGTCCCCATGCTGCTCGCTCACGTTTTTGATCATGCCTGTTCCGACAAATTCCAAAGCATCAAGCAATTCTTCAAACTTCTCGATAAATCCAATTTCTATATCCATCTGCGTCGCTTCCGTGAGGTGACGAGTGGTGACGGATGGCTCAGCACGATACGCTTTGGCAATCGTGAAAACTCGTTCAAAGACACCAACGAGCATTTGCTTATAGAGCTGAGGGCTCTGTGTCAAAAATGCTCTGTGCTCAAAATATTCGATCGGAAATACCTCTGAACCCCCTTCAGTCGCTCCTGCCGCGATTGTAGGGACAAAAATTTCAAGACAATCAAGCTCTCTTGCCAATTTTCTAAACTGGTCAGCGAGTGCTGCTTGAATGATAAAAATGCTTGAGATCTTGTGATGTTTGAGTGTTAGAGAACGATAATCAAGCAGAGTCGGAAGTTCTACGTGTAACTCTTTCCCGCCCATGTCAAAAGGCATTTCCAAGGCCCTATGAAGCACGATGATACGTGTTGCTTCAAGTTCCATATCGCCAAACACGGCATCAGGATTGATGTAGTTCTCCCCTCGTTTTTTGACAATACCTGTGACAGATACGACATCTTGTGGGTGAAGATCAGCAACTTGCTTGGCTAGCTCAGGGGTAAACGCTCCTATTTGGAGGATACCGGATCGATCTCGAAGATCAAAAAAGGCAATTTTTCCATGCGCTCTCACCGTCTGCACCCAGCCAGAAAGCCGAGCTTCCTGACCAATGTGTTGTGGACAGTCTCGAATGAGGCTTCTTTGTTTCGTCATATGCTTCGAGCGAGTGTCGCCCTTGGCGACCGAGTCGAGAAGTAACCGACAAGCTCAAACAGTAAAGGCAACGCCTTGTATTCTAACCTGAATTTTCTTACTTGACAAGCTCCACTTTAGTTAAGTAAAATCGTGCTAGTCTTACATAATTTTGTTTGTTTTCTTACAAAGGAAATTAAGGAGATTTTTTGAGGATTGATTATGGTTGATACCAAAGGTGCACTAGTACTACAACAAAGACCTGATGAATTTCGCTCTCCTAATAGAGTGAGACCCGCTCCTGTCTTACGGCCTATTCAAGATAGGATAGCTGCACATCCACCTGTCAATGCATTCCCGCTGCATATTGATCATTTTGACCCTGTATCCTCGCTTCTCGTCACGATGAGATATCGAATTAGTAAAAAACAGGAGATCGAAGTATTTGGAGAACCAGAAGTCACAGAAGCTTTTATGCGTTTTGCACGAACAACTGCACACGGAGAACCGGATCTCCCTGGCACAACAGTTTTCGATATTGCCTTTGCTAAAGTTGAAACTACGGTAGGAGGCGGAAGAAGATAAGCTTATTCTAGAGGAACGGGGTGAATATCTTTGAGCTTCAACTGTAACTTTCTATTCCCATTCCACTGGTTCTCATCAATGACAAAAGCAATTTCTATCATATCGCCTACTTTTAGTTCTCCTGCTTTCTCTCCCATCCCAAAGCCTACTCCTTCAATTGTTTTACTCTCCATCGAAGATTTGTCATTTGACATTGGACATTGGACATTTAATTTGAGGTGCTTGCCATCTCTTCCCATGATTCGTATATCTTGAACAATTGCCGTAGTGCAAAATACCGGCTCGGGATTACCGATACCAAACGGCCCAAGTAATTGTAAAGCATCATAAAGCTGCTTGCTGACGACCTCAAGCGGCAACTCGCAGTCAATTGCAATTGTTCTTGTGAGATGCTCTTCAAGAACCGACTCCTCTGCTGCTTTTTCAAGAATCTGTTGAAGGAATGTAATTTTTGACGTTTCTATGGTAAATCCAGCAGCCATCGGATGACCTCCGACATTGACAAAATGCTCTGATTTAGTACGAAGAAATTCAATGATATTGAATCCTTTTACCGAGCGAACTGAAGCTTTACTATGTGTTTCGCCTATTGAGATAACGATCGACGGCCGGTAAAACTCTTCAACCAACTTCCCGGCAACTAAACCTATCACCCCTTGTGGATATGATTCATGTGCAACAACTAATACCCTTTTGATTTTTGTCCGCCCACCGTTAGGGCTTCGCTTGGCGGATTGATTTTTGATTTGTTGTATCGCATGTTCAACAGAAAGCGTCATCTCCTGCTGGCGAAGTTTATTCACCTCACCAAGTGCGGTCGCCAACTCTTTCGCGCGCCTAGGATCTTTCGTACAGAGAAGCCTCAAGCTATCCATCGCAGATTCCATTCTCCCAGCCGCGTTAAGTCTGGGCGCTATGACGTGCCCTATCTGATAAGGCTCGATGCTTCGCTGCTCGATCCCTGCTTCGTGAAACAAGGCTTTCAGTCCGATCCTTCCCGTTTTTTTTAGCTCCGTTAGGCCAAATTTCACAACTGCACGATTGGCGCCAGTCAAAGGCACCATATCAGCAATTGTCGCAAGAGCAGCAAAGACCAGATGGTCTGTGATGTGCAATTTTCTAAGCGCATCATCGTCCTTGAGGAATTCCTTTGCCAGTACCCAGGCGACACCTGCTCCACATAGTTTTGTCGTATGGACAATAGCAAATGCTTCAGGCTTATGATGTTCCCCGTCCTCATGAGGCAAATGGTGATCAGTGATGATGACATCAATTCCCTGCTCCTTCGCAAACTTGACAGCCTCATTGGCAACAATGCCGTTATCAACGGTAATAATCAATTTTGTATTACTTAGGTTCAACCTCGATGAGACTGACAAGGTTGAACCTTGATTGGGTGCGAGAATATTTCTGATACCAGTCGCTGAGAGACCGTAGCCTTCTTCAACTCGATGGGGAATATATGGTAACACCTGTGCGCCAAGATGGTGGAGGGTTTCCCACAAAATCGCGCTACCACAAATGCCATCGACGTCATAATCCCCAAAAACGACGATTTGCTGCCTGTCACGGATTGCCTTCTCAATCCTTTTTACTGCTGTGGTAAGCTGCTTCTTATCAATGCCAACTCCGTCTGCTGTTACTCTTTCAAGCTTAGGACGGAGGAATATTTGTTGCTCATTTGCTGTGACTAACCCCCTGTTTCTAAGAAGTATGTCAACCAACTCATCAATTTTTAATGCTTCATTTTTTCCGCCCTGAAAGGGCGAGATCTCGCCTTTGGCGGAAATTTTTAATTTGGCTTTAATATCCCACTTCATTCGTTTTACTTAGAAATTAGGTCAATTAGAAATTAGAAATTTTACTTGCTATACTATAGCATATGTTCACGCAAATACCTCACTACGTCCTTAATATCATCGAGAAATTCCAGAATCGTGATTTTTCTATTTACCTGGTAGGCGGATGTGTCAGAGATTTACTCTTGCAAAGACCAGTAAAAGACTGGGATTTTACAACCAATGCTACTCCTGAAGAAATACTTACACTATTCCCTGATGGGTTTTACGACAATATTTTTGGCACAGTTGGGATTCCTTTGGAAGTAGAGGGTGAAACAAAGGTCCTTGAAGTGACGACTTTTCGGACAGAACACGGGTACAAAGATAGACGCCATCCGGAAGTGCGATGGGGAAAAACAATTGACGAAGACCTGGAGCGTCGGGACTTCACGATCAATGCCATTGCCCTACAACTTAGTTCAAATCATCCCTCTCCCCTTGTGGGAGAGGGTCAGGGTGAGGGGAATTTCGAAATTATTGACCCTTTCAACGGACAGACTGATCTACAAAACAAAATTATTCGTGCTGTCGGAGACCCTGATAAACGGTTTAAAGAGGATGCGCTTCGTCTCATGCGTGCAATCAGATTGGCAACAGAACTTTCATTTACACTTGAGAAACAAACACTTGCATCTATTAGCAAAGATGCACCACTTATTACAGAAATTGCAGGTGAGCGGATTCGTGATGAACTAATGCGAATACTTGCAAGTGAGTATCCGTATGAAGGCATCATGCTCCTTCGCAACACAGGTCTCCTTGAACATATACTTCCTGAGCTTGTCGAGGGAATCGGAGTCTCACAAGAGCGCCCAGGACGACACCACAAAACAGACGTCTTTACTCACAACGTCCTCTCTCTTAAATTCTGTCCATGCTCAGATCCTATCGTTCGGTTTGCAACACTTATACACGATATTGGAAAACCCCAGGTAGCATCAACAGACGAAGAAGGCTATGTCATCTTCCACAATCATGAAATAGAGGGAGCAAAAATGGCATATCATATCGCACAGCGGCTACGGTTCTCCAAAAAAGACCGGCAAAAAGTGGTTACGCTTGTCAGATGGCACATGTTTACTGTGGACGAGAAAGCCACCGATGCCGCAGTACGAAGATTCATCCGTAGAGTAGGTGTTGAAAACGTAGAAGATATTATCGATCTTCGCATTGGTGACAGGTTGGGAAGTGGAACACAAACGGCAGAAAGCTGGAGGCTTAAACTTTTTAAAAAACGTATCGAAGAACAACTTGCTCCAGCGCCATTCTCAATCAATAATCTCGCTATTGACGGCAATGATGTGATGAAAGAACTCAATCTCAAGCCTGGTCCGAGAATCGGAGAAATTTTGCAAAAACTTTTCGAGGAAGTCGATGAAGATTTATCAAAAAACACAAAGGAATACCTCACCCAACGTCTGTATGAACTTCAACGCTAGCTTATGTATGATATATCGATATATCATACATTTGTATTCTCTTAAGGGCATTAATCCTTGCGGAAGCAGAAAAATCATCATATAATCTGATTATTGTAGAAACTCCTGGCTAAACGACAGGAGCGAAAATGAATTTATGACTTACTGTTTCTTCAGGCACAAGTAAGAATTCTCCTTCGTACACCTCGATTTTCTACGTATGCTGGTTATGAACTCAGTTGTTCTTGAGGTGAAAAACCTCACAAAAAAATTTGGCAATTTCACAGCCGTTGACAATATTTCTTTCTCTATGGAAGAAGGGGAAATTCTGGGTTTTTTGGGGCCAAACGGCGCGGGAAAAACAACGACAATCCAGATGCTGCTGGGAGTATTAACCCCGACATCAGGAAGCATATCCTATTTTGGCAAAGAACTCCTCCTTCACAGAGAGGAAATCTTAGAGAAGATAAGCTTTTCCTCAACGTACACGAATCTTCCCTGGTATTTAACAGTCAGAGAAAATCTCACTTCACTATCGTATCTCTACGATATAGAAAATAGGAAACAACGTGTCGAAAAGCTCGTTGAAACCTTTCATCTCGAAAAGCTGATAAACAAATCAATCGGTCAACTCTCTGCAGGACAAATAACGAGGGTAAATATCGCGAAAGCATTTCTTAACTCGCCAAAAATTTTATTGCTCGATGAACCAACAGCATCACTTGATCCTGATGTTGCATCGTATATTCGTGAATTTCTTCTTACAGAGAAGGAGAAATTTCATATATCAATTGTCTTTACATCTCACAATATGACTGAAGTTGAAGAACTCTGCGATAGGGTTGTGTTCATAAATCATGGAAGAATAATTGCCAACGATACCCCGGACAAATTAACTCGATCAATTGAAATAAGTCACATTGAGCTTATTGTCAAACAAAAAAAGGAGGCACTGCTCTCCTTCTGTACAAAAGAAAAATTACCACACCAAACGATTGGAAAATATGTTGTAAGGATTGATGTCAAAGAACGCCAGATACCTGAATTTCTCAGACAAATTATGGAGAAGGGGATTATCTATGATGAAATCAGTATCGATAAGCCGACGCTGGAAGATTATTTTCTTGAGATGTCAGGTAAAAATAATATATGAAATTACACAGAATACAAGGTATCGTTTTGCAGAAACTCTATAGCTTTCGACACAGCTACGACAAGATCTCAGACGCGTTCTATTGGCCTCTGTTGGATTTATTGTTGTGGGGACTAACGAGTAATTACATCATCCAAACATCGCCGAGTTCCGGGAGAATTGTCGTGATTATTATCTCTGGTATAGTTTTTTGGATTATTTTTTGGCGAGCACAATATGAGATATCGATAGGGCTTCTTGATGAGCTATGGAATAAAAACCTCGTCAATATCTTTGTTACCCCTCTCAAGTTTAGTGAATGGGTTGCCGCTTGGCTCATCATGGGAATCGTTAAAGGATTCATGAGTTTCACATTTGCAGCAATACTTGCATTTGTCCTTTATAAAATGAGTATTTTTATGTACGGGTTTGCCATGCTTCCTTTCATGCTCGTTTTGCTACTTTCCGGATGGTGGATAGGATTTATTATTGCAGGAATTATCATGCGGTCTGGATCAAAAGTCCAAACGCTTGCATGGAGTATGCCCTGGATCTTTGCGCCATTTTCGGCAATCTATTATCCAGTCAGCATCCTCCCCCACTGGGCACAATACGTTTCTACTCTTCTCCCAATGAGTTATGTTTTTGAAGGTATGCGGAAAGTTATCGCGACAGGTGAAATCGATTGGAGCAAAGTAGCGATTGCCCTCGGACTAAACATCATATATCTAACACTCTCCTTACTTTTCGTGAGGAAGAGTTTTGAGAAAGTACTCCAAAAAGGTGTCAGCAAACTCTATTGATGTATTAAAAGTCACACAAAATACCAAGAGGTGATATAATCGTTTTTATGTTAAAACAAAAACTTCAAGAGGACCTCAGGCAAAGCATGCTTGCAAAAGATACGGCAAAAACGTCAACGCTGCGCATGCTTCTATCAGCCATCAATTACTACGAGATACAGAAAGGTGGAGCAGGATATGAGGCGACAGATGAAGATGTTCTCTCAGTTATTGGAAGAGAAGTAAAGCAAAGAAACGATGCTATTGAACAGTTCATGACTGCAGGTAGGGAGGAGTTGGCTGCAAAAGAGCTCAAAGAAAAAGCAATTCTTGGGACATATCTTCCTGAACAAATGACTGAGGAAGATGTACGAAGAGCTGTCGCAGAAGCGGTAAAACAAACGGGAGCATCTACCCCTCAAGATATTGGGAAAGTGATGGGAATCCTGATGCCAAAAGTTAAAGGAAAGGCAGATAGCTCACTCGTGAGCAAAATTGTGAAAGAAACCCTCTCGCAAACATCTTAATTCGTAATTCTTACTTCTTAATTCTATTCGTATCAAACTCATTCCAGAACATAAATTCGCTCATGCGAATAACGTTCTTGGAACGTTTAACTCGACTTTCTTCGTCGAGTTATTTCGTTCCAGCTCACAAGAAGCGGTGCTGCGTTAAAGATTGAAGAGTACGTACCGCTTGCGATACCAATAAGGAGAGCTAGAACAAACCAATGGATTGACCCTCCTCCAAAAAGTAGCAATGTGAAAAGCACCAACAATGCAGTAAGAGACGTATTAAGAGAACGGGTAAGTGTTTGCAAGATAGAATCATTGACAATAACTGCAAACGGCTTGCCAGTTACTCTTAAGAGATTTTCTCGAATCCTGTCAAATACCACAATCGTATCGTGAACGGAGAAACCAATAACCGTCAAAAGAGCTGTGACAAAAAGACTGTCTATCTCAACGCCGAAAAAGTGCCCAAGGAGAGAAAATAACCCAACAACAACCAAAACATCGTGTAGTAATGCGATAATCGTACAGACACCAAACTTCCAGCTACTCGCAGGCTTTGGCACTTTTCGAAATGAAAATGCAATATACAACACTATGAGTAACGAGGAGATGAGCGTCGCTTTGAGTGCATTGATCGTCGTCTCTTTTCCGATTGTCGGTCCGACAGTTTCAAATGATTCCTGAGTCACAGGGATCTTTTCAGATCGTAACTGCTGAAGGACAGCTGCATTTTTCTTCTCATCAATCGAAGTACTCCTTATAATGAAGGTTTTGTCTGACTGTTGCACTGTCGAAATAACAGCACCTTGAGACGTAATAATATCTTTGGTTTTCTCTATCATCTCAGATGTGATTTGCTTCTTAGCGACAAACGTTATTCTGGTGCCGCCGGTAAAATCAATTGACAACCTCAATCCATAAAGCGCCAACGAAACGATTCCCGGAATAATCAGGAGAAAAGAGATAAGGTAATACCAACGCCGTTTTCCAATAATGTCGATCATAAAAGAGTATTCTAAATTGTCACATAGCTATATAGCTATTCAACTATGTAACTATTAATTTTTATACACTGTCTTCAATATTGTTCTCGTCACGGTAATCGCCGAAAACATCGAAACTAAAACACCCACTGCTAACGTGAGCGCAAATCCCCGAACTGCACCTGTCCCAAAGTAATACAGTACAGAACTCGTTATAAGACTCGCTATGTTTGAGTCCCTGATAGACGTCCATGCCCTTGAAAACCCAAGTTGAAGCGCTGTTTCCCTTGATTTTCCATGCCGTAGCTCCTCACGCATACGCTCAAAGATAAGAATATTAGCATCAACCGCAATACCAATAGATAAGATAAAGCCTGCAATTCCTGCAAGAGTCAGGGTGATAGGAATCAAGCGGAAAAGAGAGAGCGTGAGGAGGGTATAAATAACGAGGGCTATACTTGCAATGATTCCGAGTCGTCCATACATCACACACATAAATACAACAATAATGATAAACCCGATTGCGCCAGCAAACATGCTTTTCTCCAGTGAATCCTTTCCGAGTGTCGCGCCAATAGCGTGTTGCTCAAGTACAGAAAGTGAGATGGGCAATGCTCCGGCATTTAACTGAAGCTGCAACTGCTTGGCTTGCTCGGTCGTAAACGATCCTGAAATAATAGCGTCGCCATTGAGGATTTTACTCTGCACGACTGGAGCATCAATCATCACGTTATCCAGTGCAAACCCCAGCCGTTTCCCGATGTTTCGTCCCGTAATATCTGCAAATTTCTTCGAACCTTCAGACGTAAACGAGAGTTGTACCACCGGAGCACCAGTCTGTTGATCGAAAGTGACTGTGGCTTGACGCAAGTCGCTTCCTGAAAGATTTGTTTTTTTTGGATTGTCGCCTAAGAAAACCTGCGCATTTAACGGCACGTCTTTGGGGTTAATTTTTGCAGATCCTGATGCGCCCTCTTCCCAGAATGTGAGTTTTGCAGTTGTTCCGATAAGGTTTACTGCCTGATGCACGTCGGTTACTCCAGGAATCTCAACAATAATCCTGTAATCCCGGGCTGTTTTAGATGTCTGGACAATCGGCTCAGAAACGCCAAAGAAATTGATTCTTCGTTCGATCACCTGCTGCGCTGACTGCAGAGCATCCTCGCGCTGATTTGCCGGCAGTTCCTCCATGTCTGCACGGAGGGTAATGCTTGTACCGCCCTCAAGGTCCAATCCTTTACGAAAATCAATATTTTTCTGAATACCAAGACGCGAGAGGGCTTGTGATACATCGAGTCCTGGAAGTGTCGTATCAACCTTGAACGATGTTCCGGGAACAGAAAAAGAGATGTGGATTTGTTTTGGAATGTTAATAACAATCCCGAGCACTGCGAGCAGAGTAATAAAAAGCAGTGTTACGGAGAAACGCCTTCTCATGTGGCCAGCATTGCCTCCTCATCCCCGACAAGCATGACGCGTGATGCGCTCAGAATTGCAGCGAGAAACGGGTCATTTCGCCTCTTGCGGAAGCGAAATTCATCTTCTGTCATTGCTGTGTAGTTTATCTCTCTACCTAATCTCGCTTCTTCATTGCGAACAAGCACTGCCAGTTCCGGAAGGACAATCGTCCCGACAACCATAAAATCGATATCATCTGGGTTGTGCTTAATCCTCCTGATAAAAGCGCCAGAGAACATTGCGAATTTTATCTTGCCGAGTTTTGCACGGTTTTTGAGGAATTCATTGCCAAGACCAATTGTTTTTGACCCAATTTCAAGGAGGTCATAATAGAACGGATAATTTTTATCAAGTGAGTAATAGACTCTATTTGCACGCTGTTCGCGGTTCAGTACTCCACGTTTCTCCAAAAACTGCAATTCCCGGCGAACTGCATTGATCTCATCGCCTGTTCTGCGGACACATTCTCTCACATGGAGCATGTCTGATGGGTTCATGAGAAAAACCGTCAGTAATTTTATTCTGGACTTGGACGTGATGAGATCTGACAACATAAATTTTTCCTATTGTATCGCTTTCTGGTTCGTATATCAATAGTACTCAAAAGAGGAAATTAATCCTTTGGGGGCAGTGTTACTTTGCTTCTACAGTTCCAGTCGTAGGCACAATCTCAAACCAAATTACTCCTCTATCAAACTCGACAGGTGATCCGTTGGGCCCTGTAATAATCGTTCTATCTTCTCGTGATGCTTTTTTCCATTTTCCTTTGATTTCCTTTCCGTCCTGAAAAATAATCGCATCTCCAGTTCCTTTGCTCCTGTAGAGACGGTGCGCATTGCCATCATATCCGTCATTGGCAGGACTCTCAATCATCTTGAGGACAACAACATTTTTTGCTGAATACTGTTTATCAGTGTTATTGTCCATATGGGAATCCCCTCTATTTGACCGAAGGTATGAATTTGTGGTCGGATCGTATGTCCAGTTGACAAAATACTCGCTATATCCGTCCCAAAATTCGATATGAATATCTTTTATAGACCCGCGCTCAGATGTAGGAGCATCGTCTTTAAATTTATACTGCTCAAAATTTTCATCCCATATTGCTCCTTCTTTGTCTTTATTTGTGAGACGTCGACTCTTAGCGACATCCCACAGCTTACTCGTCGTAGAATACATCGTATGCTCTGTAGCGACTTGTCTGCCGAGACGGCTCTCGTCACGTCTAAATGTAGGAAACCCAATTGAGAATTGGTTGAGGTCATTATATTGATTCCACCCGTAATCTCCGATTTGTCCCAGAGCATTTGCGGGGCCTGGTGTATTTGCGCCTCCGACATGGGCATAGAGAGGGTAATCACCGTATTCTGAAATCCAGTCGAGAAAATAGGTCCGAGCAGACCGGACAGGACCGACAATCCCTGCATCCTGACAATAATACACCGCCAAAAACCGCGTGATGCCTCCTTCTGCGACTGCCTCATACACTACATCAGCAAACGATACGCCTGATTGGGGACGGGAATCTTCATGATTTTCGATCATGATGCCAAGGGGCCGATGTGATTTCCACCACTTTTCCTGCTCTTTAGAGTACTTTGCGCCATTGAGAGGACATTCTTGGGTACGGGGTTTTGACGGATCAAAAACAATTGCCTCAAAGTCATTGCCTTTGTCAGGGGTTGATGTCGGCGGCGGAGCGTAGGCTGCCTCTCTCGATGAGGCGAAGAACATATATGAACCAGCAGCTGTTGAGATATACACAATGAGAGCGAGGATAACTAAGGTGATCTTATTATTCATCGGGTATATCTAACTCTACGGTTTTTTATTATTTTTTGCAAGCTTTATTGCTTTGACTTCCTCTGCAGAAAGTTCATATTCTTCCCCTTTTCCGTGTATCACTTTTTTCGCGTACCATCTCGTCCCAGAACGTGAATAGAGTGCCGAAACGACGATGCCTGAATCATTGGCATCAGTCAGCGCCAGAACAAAACTCTGATCACCACCAGTGTCACGAAACGGGTTAAAGCGCAGGAGTCCTACTTTCTGTATGTGAAACATCTCGTCAGTCTCTATTTTTTCAAGCCGTACAGAGTTTTCATGAAGCTGTTTTTTCGTATCAGAAAGACTTCTCACAACTCCCTCAAGAAACCCACTCAGAGTCTTTTGGTCAGAACCTTCAACGAACAGCTGATATTGACTCCGGGTCTTCCAGAGGAAAAAAGAGAGTGCAGCTACCCAAATAAGCAGGATAAAAATAAAAATCAGCTCGAGTGATAGCTGCATATCGACTCCATACTAGCCTCTTGACAGCCTCGTGTCAATAGTGTAACCTAGGCTACTATCATGGCTAAACACCGAAAGACTCGGAAAGAAAAAATCCGGTCTGAGCAGCGTCAACAGCACGTGATGACGCCTGCAGAAGTTGCATCACCGGCTCCGCAGGAAAAAACTCCATTTCAATTTACCTTCTCTGCGCAAACTACGCCTAAGACTACTCCTTCTCCCCTCCTTAAACAGAACGAGCATCATGCATTTGTTTGGCGTGATTTGCGTAAAATCGGTATTGTTACAACAAGTATCGTGGCTGTTGAATTAGTATTATTTCTTTTGATATAAAAAGGGGGGCTTGCCCCTCCGTAGCCCGACCTCATAGGGATGGAAACAAGAAAAAGTGAGGAATGAAACCCGCCTTCGTTAAAACTTCGGCGGGCGAAGGGGGGTGAATATACTATGGCACAAATGTATTGTGTAAAATGTCGAGCAAAGAGAGACGATCCAAATGCAACTCCTGTCACGATGAAGAACGGTAAACCAGCAATGAAAGGAAAATGCCCAGTTTGTGGTACAGGAATGTACAAGATTGGCAAAGCCTAATCTTTGAATCTCTCTTCTTGGGAGATCCTCAAAAGACTCTCAAGAAACACCTGAAAATCCCCCGCAAATAGCGGGGGATTTCATTTGTCATTGCGAGCCCTGAAAGGGCGAAGCAATCTCTTATAATAACTTGCTTCAATTGTATAAGATTGCTTCGTCGGTCGCCTTAGGCGACCTCCTCGCAATGACACGAGAAGTTCTATATAATACAAACGTGACTAAGGAAGAAAAAGTCAAAGAAATTATTAAACGGCTCCGCAAGGTATACCCCCACCCAAAAACTGCGCTCAATTTCTCAACCCCCTTAGATCTTCTCGTCGCGACAATCATGTCAGCACAAACCACTGATAAATTAGTCAATACGCTCACACCAGCATTATTTGCAAAATATAAAACTGCCAAAGATTACGCTGATGCTCCCGTGGAAGACATCACAAAACTGATTAGCAAAGTGAACTTTGCTAATAATAAAGCAAAGAATATTAAAGCAGCAGCACAAATTATCGTTGAGAAGCACGAAGGAAAAGTGCCTGATAACATGGAGGAGCTCGATGCGTTGCCTGGAGTCGCAAGAAAGACTGCCAATGTTGTCCTTGGCAATGCGTATCACAAAGCAGAGGGAATCGTCGTTGACACGCACGTCATGCGTTTATCCCAAAAGCTTGGGCTAACTGATAAAAAAGATCCGGAGAAAATCGAGCAGGATCTGATGCAAATAGTTCCAAAAGAAGATTGGATCGACTTCGCCCACATGCTTATCCTCTTCGGCCGCGAATACTGCCCTGCACGTCCTCACAAATGCGACGATTGCCCCCTCAGCGACCTCTGCCCCGATCAAAAAGTTTAGCCTTCCACCTTCCAGGTGTAAAGCTAAAAATCCGTCCTCCGTCATTCTTGCTTGTGCAAAACCTCTTGAGTTATAATCCAATAAGAAACATGGCTGAAAAAGTAAGACTATTGGGCGAAATCTTTAGAGGACTCGGTTTCAATAGAGCAGGAATTCGTTTGGAAAAAGAGAGTGAGGCACTTTTAGAATCCAAAGACTTACCGTTTGATGACCCACGTATCGTAATAGGACTTAGAGAAGGAGAACAAGACGACGCTCAAAGATTACCCGATCAATTGTACCTCGGAAATAGACCTGTTTTTACAGCATTACAAGCCACCGAAAAATTAGGTATCGATAAAAGCAGTACTAGTAAAGCGATTCAAAGAGGAGCATTAGAAGCATCAAGAATCGGAACGCAAATTTTTGTCGATGGAGAATCCTTGGGAAACTATCAAAGAAGACTATCCCTAAGCGTAAAACGGGGCCCCAAGCCTAAAGCTAGAAAGTAAATTTACATCAACTCATCCAGTAGAGGACTAATATCAATATTTTCTAGTGATTGTTTCACAAGCGGCTTTTGCGCAATTTGCGGCGTGCCGTCTTCCCAGGTCGGGCGATCTTCTTTGAAGAAAATTCCAGTTGCTACTTTTTCTTTCTCTCCTTCTTTGACTGGTCTCCGGAGTGGCCACTCTTCTGCTCTCTCAAACGCCTGCATCTTATTGGTCATATCATGGCCTTGCTCCTGAAGTTTGTAGACTCTCTCATAAAACCAAGCGAATGTGTTGTGGTGATTGAACGTCACACATGGCTGCATGGTGTCTATGATTGAGAAACCTTTGTGTTTGATCGCCTCAACGAGTAGCTCCGTCTCCTGTTTGTTATCCCCAGCATACCCCCGAGCGACGAATGTTGCTCCAGCTGAAAGTGCTAGCTGCATCGCATTGACCGGTGCTTCAACGACCGGCACCGGAGTTGCTTTATTTTTCTCACCAATGTTAGTTGTGGGTGAGAATTGTCCGGTTGTTAATCCATATACCTGATTGTCATGAATAAGAAGTGTCAAATTCACATTTCTCCTGGCTGCATGTAGCCAGTGATTGCCTCCCTCTGCAAATTGATCGCCGTCTCCCCCAATCACGATAACAGTCCAATCCCCGAGACGAGAACGACCTCCCAGGGCTTCAAATCCAGCTGAACAATAGCGTTCTTCAAAGAAACCCAGATTCCGAAGTCTCCACAGTTATGGAGGATTGCGTTTTCCGTGACGTATGCGTTTTCTGTATCGACCTCAAGATTGTGTACTGGACCCTTATATCGTTGTTTTTCAATCTTTCTGATTGGTAAGAATGCAAAGTTTTGGGTAAGTAAGTGCCTTTGCGGTACAAATTCTTGCTCATTATTTACGACCAAACCTAAAATTTCTTTTAACTTAATGCAATCTCTAGGGCCATACACCCATATGGAATAGGCCGTCTTGTGCATTCCATGAGCTCCCTGAACAGATACAGTTGGTAGAATTGCCTGTCGTAACAGTAGCATTTTTACCTGCTCTGTAAGCTTCTTCGAAATAGTCCTCAAGCAAGCACTATGCCTTTTTCTGCTTTTTCCTACCCAGCCGTCACCACGCCACATACCCTTAATAAGTTCTTTCTGCTTTTCTTTGGGCAAAAACATTACAAAATCTGGAATCTTTTTATTTGCAGCCCCTTTTCCAAACCACCCCTCAAACATTTCTGAGAGATATGATGAATTAAATGAAAGGTCAATCGTCTTTCTCCCTTTTCGGTATCGTTTTATTGAGAAGAGACCAAAAAGCTTCTGCATAATTGCTACGACATCCTCTGCATACATTTCTTCTCGGGAATGAAAGGTAAAGTTGATAGATCTTCTATGGACGTACCCCTCCGCTATATAATAGCCTGCCAGCCGGAGAAATTCCGCTTCCAATGGAACACTTGAGGGTAATCCCTTACTTTTTGTATCTTTCTTCCTTTTTATGAAGGAAATATCTATATGCCCTATATCTTTCTCAGTTTTCAAAATTGGATATACTAGACGATCGCCTTTTTTAAGTTCTCTTGCCTCGACCCACTGTGATTGGTATTCAAGATTTTTACGTCTTAAATGTTCATGTTTTATCGTCAATACAGGATGTTCAGGTGTTAGCGTAGTTTCTCCAAAATATCTTGAAACAAGCCGATACATAATGCCATCATGTATGTGAGATAAAGCTTCAGTAACTTCATGAGGCATTCCATCGCTACCAATAACTCTATCTCCCGTTTTGAGAGTAGATATCAATGCCGTAGAGGGATTAGTTTGAATATAAGTCTCTGGTATAGTACATCCTGGGCACCAATTCGGCTTGTCGTAGTCAATTTGTAAATCTTGTAGTGTCGTTGCCATAATAACTTTTCCTTGTACCCCTCTCCTTTTTAGGGGAGGGAATGTCCCGATTAAATCGGGACTAGGGTGAGGTCAACAATAACCTCAGACCGAGCCGATCCTCACTTTCGTGAGGATGACATCATTAACCTAACAAAGACCTTACCTTTTCAATTATTTCTTCAGGATAAAATGGCCTCCCATCATATTTTCTTAAGCGATTTTCAAATGTATATCCTGTTTTCTCTCTGATAAGCCCTTCAAACTGTCCTGTCTTGTTATTTTCAATAACAAGTGTTTTCTTTGCCTTCCCTATCTCCAGCATAAAAGACTCAGCAAGAAACGGCTCCAGGTACGAAACCTGCAAAAAATTCACTGAGGTATTTTCTTTTTTTAACTGCCGTATTGCATCCAGAATAGCAAATTTTGTTGAGCCGAATGCTACGATTGTCAAATTCGCATCAGAATCTCCCAGCAATTTCGGTGCCGAAAACTCGCCTGCAGCAATTGCGACATCGAGTTTTTTAAAACGCTTATCCATCATCTTGATTCTCATCTCAGATTCTTCATTGTAAAGACCCTTCTCGTCATGCTCATCAGAACCGGAAAGCCCGATTCCTCCTTGTTGTCCAGGCAAACTTCGAGGAGATATGCCGTCGTCGACAAGTGCATAACGTTTGTAATCTGCTTCTTGAGCCGCTTGCTGATCTGTAAGCAGTTTTCCTCTTTCAATTTTGAATTTTTCATTTTGAACTTTGAATTCATCAATCGAAACTGTCGCATGTGATTCATTAATATGCTTATCAACAAGCACAATCACTGGAAGCTGATACTTGTCTGCCAGATTCAGCGCTTTCATCGTGTCCTCAAATGCTTCGAGCATATCTCCAGGAGCAACAACGATGCGGGGAAAGTCCCCTTGCGCTGCGTGCAGCATAAAACGGAGATCTTCTTGCGATGTCCACGTCGGCATTCCCGTCGAAGGTCCCGGCCGCATACCCATGATGATGACAATTGGCGTTTCTGTCTGGGCTGCTAAACCAACACCTTCTACCATCAATGAAAATCCTCCTCCCGATGTCGCTACCATGGACCGAGCTCCGGCAAATGACGCCCCAAGTGCCATGTTAATGCCTGCAATCTCATCCTCTGGTTCTTTAACGACGATATTGTACTTGAGGGCATGAGCAACCAGCGTCGTCATAATGGTATTGATCGGTGTCATCGGGTACATCGCTGCAAACTTAAGCCCTGCGCGGATTGCACCAAATGCGATTGCCTCTGCACCCCCGATAAGAAGCCTGGTTTGAGAACCAATTGGAATATCCGCGAGAAGTCCCTGTCCGAAATTCTCAACGACATAATCATATCCCGCTTTTGACGTAGTATTGTTCAATGCAACAACGTCATCCCCTTTTTTGCCAAACGTATCCTCCATAATTTTCTGGAGAACATCAAACTGTTTGTGGAAAAGCGCCAAAGATGCACCGACTGATACTGTATTAATCATCAGCCGATCAGCACCTACTTTTTTGGTAAGTTCCAGAAGTGGTACTGGAAACAGTCGAACGGAGACAGGAAACTGCTCAACAGTAAGTTTCAAAGCACTCGGGTCAAAAATGATTGCTGCGCCTTCGGAAAGCTCGTCTGTATGAAGCTTGACGGTATCAGGGTTCAGTGCAACCAGAATATCGACCGTTTTCTTCTGTGATGTAATTGCTTCATCTGATGCGCGAACGTAATACGCGTTGTGTCCTCCGCGGATGAGGGACGGGTATTCAACGTAGTCAAAAACGTGCAGGCCAAGACGCGTAAAAATCTTTGACATCATAAAGCCTGTGGTCATGATGCCGTACCCTGCCTCACCGCCAATAAGCCACTGCAAGTCAATCATGGTATATACAAAGTATAGAGTGCGTTATGAAAAGAAACAACTCTTTCACTAATCGGTAACCTTGCCAAAAATCATTCGAAAAAGTGAAGAGGATATCTATTTATTGCTCTTACTTGCAACAGGGATCTTTGCAGCCACAATTGTGACAAAGGAGAAATTTCAAATGTTTTTTTCAGTTTTCAATGAAAATTTAAACTTAATAACTGAGATCAGGCGGGCCTGCCCGTCCTAAATTGCAGCACGAGGCGTGAACGAATAGTTCTGACCTGCCCGCTTCGCCTTGCGAAGCATGGCGGGCGGGAAAGCCGAGTGCTAAAATTAGGCGGGCCAAACTTGGCGAATTTCATTGCCCTGCTCATCAACTTCGATAATGATAATCGCATTGACAGGACAAGATTTTGCCGCATTCATGATGTTTACTTCCTCATCAGCAATATCAGAGTACGCAACAAAATCTGATAAGGTACTTCCGTCTTTTTTCTTTACAACTGCCTTCCCCTCATTATCCAAGTCAAACGTATTTGGGGCTACCGCAACGCAAGACGCGGCACCGATACAGGTATTTCGATCAACTTTTACTTTATAAGGCATACGATGTTCTTCCTTTTAACCCTCTCCCTCAGGGAGAGGGAAGGTCCCGATGAATCGGGACCAGGGTGAGGGTTATCTCAAGCAGTCTTGCAACACTGCCCAGCCGAGTAAAGCGCACTTTCTTCTCGTCTCTGAAAGATCAATTCCAAGCAAATCTAGCATATTCTCCTGAGAAAATTTTGTCAACTCAGTTTTTTTCTTGTCTCTCACAAACTCTGTCAACATTGAGGTAGCTGCAATACTAATCGCACATCCATGTCCAACAAACGTAATAGTATGTATCTTGCGCCCTTGGGGTGGACTCGAGGCTCCACCTGCGGAATTTTTCTCAAACCGTATGAACATTTCAATTTCATCACCACAAAGGGGGTTGAGTTGTTTTGAGGAAACGTGATATGTTGCCAGCACCCCAAAATTCTGTGGGTTTTTGTAGTGATCTAGTATTTCTTCTTTATAGAGGTAGCTATCCATGACGTTATTCTAAGATGGTGATGCCGTTTGTCTCGTGTATAAAAAAATCGACGCCGTCTGACAATAGTTTAAAATACCCTGCATTGCTAACGCGTACTTTCCTCGTCCTTGCAAATCCTGCATGAGTGAGAAACGCAGACATGAGACCTCCATGCGTCACGACCAATGCAGTTTTTCCAGCATATACAACAGCTATTTCCCGAACAAAAGTGATAAAGCGCGAGACGAGCTTCTCGTCACTTTCACCTCCTGGAATCAACGTATACCTAAATTTCTCATCATCTGACAATTTCTCATACTTCTCAAATATCTCCTTGAGCTCTTTACGAAGATCATCAGCTAGTCTCCCTTCATATTTTCCGTAATTATGCTCCCGAAGCAGCTGGGATGTATCAACAGCGATCTTACGCTCAAGAGCAACGATCTCTGCAGTATGTTTGGCACGCAGAAGATCGGATGAAAACACTGCATCAAAATGTATTGCTAGAAGCGAGCGAGCTAACTGCCTGGCCTGTTCAAGTCCAAGGTCCGTGAGCGGAGAATCTTTATGTCCCTGGACCCTCCTTTGGACATTCCACTCAGTCTCTCCATGGCGCGCCACGTACAATACACAATATTTAGTAGTTTGACGTTGGGTATGATTTATCATAAATAATATATAAATATGTATTAACGTACTGAAAAAACACGTTTCACATCTAAAATTCCTTTCAAAAATGCCTCTATATCCTCTTCATCATTATAAATGTTGAGACTTACCCGAACACTCGCTGGGACACCAAGTTTCTTGTGAAGTGGCAACGCACAATGGTGTCCAGCACGAACACAAATATTACTCTCTGCGAGAACTTGCGCTACATCATGAGCATGAATACCCGCTAAAGAAAACGATATTACACCGCTCCGAACCGTCAAGTCAAGAGGCCCAAATACAATAACTCCCGAAATTGCACATAGTCTCTCAAGCAAATACTCAGTCAATCGCTTTTCATGGGTACGAATTGTACCCATTCCAATTGCATTGAGGTAGTCTATTGCTGCGCCCAAACCAATGATTCCCTCAAGCGGCAAGGTTCCTGGTTCAAGTTTTTCCGGCACATTCTGAAGGGATGATTGAGAGAGAGTAACTTCTTTGATCATCTGACTTCCGTACAAAAGTGGATCTATAGTATTGAGTACATTTTCTCTTCCCCATATTACTCCCACCCCTGTAGGTGCTAACATTTTGTGACCAGAAAAAACCAAAAAATCACCTGCGCTATCCTGAACATCTACTTTCATATGAGGAACCGATTGAGCTGCATCGATAACAAGTACCGTGTCTTTTCGTTTTGTTACAAACTTGTTTCGTATTTTTTCAATACTGTTAATTGATCCAAGAACATTTGAAACATGCGCAATCGAAATTACACTATAATTATTTGTACTAAGTGATTTATTTATGTTTCTTCCTGCCATAACTTTCTCAGTCACTATACCGCTTCTATCAATTTCCAGGAAATCAAGTGGAGCGTTTTGTTGCGTTGTATAGTGTTGCCACGGAATAATATTTGAATGATGCTCCATTTCTGTAAGCAAAACGCCGCGGTTCTTGGAAAACGTTTTTCTGAGCGATGAAGCAAGGATATTAATCCCTTCTGTTGCACCATGGGTAAAGACAATTTCTTTCTCGTTTTTTGCATTGATAAATTGTGCCACTTTTTTCCGTACTTCTTCTACCCGCTCCGTAGCCTTCTCAGCGATTGCATAAATCCCTCGATGAATATTCGAATTGTATGATTCATAAAACTCTGAAACCGCATCAATTACGACTTGAGGTTTTTGACTTGTAGCTGCAGAGTCAAGATACACAAGAGGTTTACCATTCCTTTTTTTTCGAAAAATTGGAAAATCTTTCTTATAGTTTCTCATCACTCAATAAACGTGTCTGCTGTATTATAAGGTACTATATGATACATATCCGCTACGCGATAATCTTTTCCTCATGATTTTTTGCTCAGCGTTTGATAAGAAAACCATCATTGTCTCAAAAAAACCAGAGACAATAAGCTCTATTGCTTGTTTTTCTGAAAGTCCTCTGCTTTGCAGATAAAATAGTTGCTCCTCATCAGGTTTCCCCACCGTTGATGCATGACCAGCCTTTAACTCATTCTCATCAATCTCAAGGGACGGCACACTTTTTCCCTTAGCATCGTCAAAGAGCAGTACCTTTGAGGTAAAATACCCATCTGATCCCTTTGCTCCTTTCTGAATCGTGACTAATCCATCATTAGAAAAAGCAGATTTATCCCTAAAAACGCCACGGAGTATAGTAAGGCTTTTTGTTCTTGGAGCTTTATGAGTAATCTTTGTGTTGAATCCCAAAGTATTATTACCAGTTCCTAAAAACAGTCCTACAACGGTAACGCTTGCGCCTTCTCCCACCAATTCAACATCAACAATTACCTCGTTCTCTTTATCGTCAACCCAAATAAACGGGAGCATTCGTTTTTCATTTTTTTTGACTATAACTGATACGTGCTTCATCCATTTTCCAGACAAGGAGTATCCTTGCAAAGTTATCCAACAGACCCAGTCATCTCAAGCTGAATTAACCTGTTTAGCTCAACCGCGTATTCCATTGGCAACTCCTTGACAATCGGCTCGACAAATCCGTTGACGATCATTACCTCAGCTTGTGTCTGGGGAATTCCTCGTGACTGAAAGTAAAACAATTGCTCTTCACCAATTTTTGAGACAGACGCTTCGTGCCCAATCGTAACTCTTTCTTCATCAATAAGCATCGTCGGATAGGTATCAGAACGGCTTCTCTCATCAAGAATAAGGGCATCACACCTGACAGTTGACTTACTGTTTTTCGCGCCTTTGTGGATTTTTAACAACCCTCTGTAAGACGTCCTTCCACCATCTTTACTAATAGATTTTGACGTAATAGCAGAGCTTGTCTCTTGAGCCATATGAATTGCTTTTCCTCCTGCATCCTGATGCTGCCCGGATCCAGCAAAAGCAAGTGATAGAACCTCCCCTTTTGCTTTTCTTCCTTTGAGGTAGACTGAGGGGTACTTCATCGTCAATTGGCTCCCTAAATTTCCATCAATCCATTCGCCTATTCCTTCCTCCTCAACAAACATTCGTTTGGTGACTAAGTTGTAGACGTTCTTACTCCAGTTTTGAATCGTGGTATATCTGACTCTCGCCCCTTTCTTGACAATTATTTCAACAACTGCTGCATGGAGTGAGTCAGTCGTAAAAATCGGAGCAGTACATCCTTCAACATAATGGACATATGATCCCTCATCAGCAATGATCAACGTCCGTTCAAACTGCCCCATATTCCGGGCATTTATTCTGAAATATGCTTGAAGTGGAAGGTCAACGCGTACGCCTTTTGGTACATAAACAAATGACCCACCCGACCAGACCGCAGTATTCAGCGCGGCAAATTTATTATCAGCAGCAGGAATTACCGTCCCAAAGTTTCGTTGTAAAAGCTCAGGATACTTCTTCACTGCTGTATCTGTATCCACAAAAATGACACCTTTTTTGGCAAGCATTTTTGAGATGCTGTGATAGATGACCTCTGAATCATATTGTGCGCCAACACCTGCAAGAAATTTCCTCTCTGCTTCCGGAATGCCGATTTTATCAAATGTCGTCTTTATTTCTGCGGGCACTTCATCCCACGACCGTCCCTTCTTATCTGTCGGCCTTACGTAGTAGTAGATATCATCAAAGTTAATTCGAGAGAGGTCTCCTCCCCAACTCGGCATTTGTTTACTGAAAAAAAGCTTCAGCGCTAAAAGCCTTTTTTGCAACATCCATTCAGGCTCCTGTTTTATTCCTGATATCACCCGAACAATTTTTTCATTAATTCCTTTCGGAGTGGAATATACAGGCTTGATGCTGTCGAAAAATCCAAACTTGTACTCTGAGGGATCAAACTGCTGCATACCCCTCCTTTTCGATAAGACGTACCAGCTTCATTCCCCCTGTCTTCTTGGTTTTCCCATCGATGAGCATGTGGACTTTATTAGGCTTGAGAAAGTGTAATATTCTCTGATAGTGTGTTATCAGCAAAATGCCTGTTTTTTGTTCTTCCGCTACGTGCTCTATTGCACCCGCAACAAGCTTCAAACTATCAACGTCAAGCCCTGAATCAATTTCATCAAGAATGGCAAATTTCGGTCTCAGCAGAAGCATCTGCGCTACCTCAGCTCGTTTTCGTTCTCCTCCTGAAAATCCTTCATTGACGGATCTGTGCATAAATGATTCATCAAGTCCGACAATTCCCAGAGCATCTAGAACTTTTTCTTTAAATGTAGAGAGCGGAATTTTCTCATCAGGTCTAAGTGATTTCGAGGCTGTCCGCAAAAATGCAAGAAACGATACACCTGTAATCTCCACCGGATTTTGAAATGATACGAACAAACCTGCTCTTGCTCTCTCCTCAGGGAGTAACGTAAACATGTCATTTGCTCCAATTTTGAATTTTGAATTTTGAATTTTTACTTTATAACCGGGGTGTCCCATCAGACTCATCACGAGCGATGTTTTTCCGGATCCATTTGGTCCCATAACTACATGAATCTCCCCGGGTTTAATTGCTAAATCAACACCATGCAAAATTTCTTTTCCTTCAATTCCGGCGACTAAATTTTTAACAATCAGCATACATGTAACATTAAAACTATTTAAATAGTTTTAAAAGAATACTATCGTTTCTGTTGCATAAAGTCCTCAACTGACATAGCTGCAATTTTTTCTAAAAATTCTCCATTCAGTTTTCGCCAGATTTTTCCTGTCTCACAAAACGCAGTCTTCTCACACGTCCCAGTCTTTTCTCCAATTGGACAGCAAGGAAGAAAGGGGTGTGGTGAAAAAACATGAAGAATGTGACCAATTTTTACATTCTTGGGGTCTTTTGTGAGAAAGTATCCTCCGCGTTTTCCTTCGACTGCATCAATAACGCCAGCTTTTTTCAACTGACTAGCAAGATTCCGTAAAAAAAGTAATGAGATGTGATGCTTTTTGGCAACTTCTGAGAGAGGAAGCAAACGCTTTTTGTAGGAGTTTGCAAGAGAATGAATCAGGATAAACGCATAGTCTTCACTGCGGGAAAAACGAATCATACACTAGTTTAGTATGAGTTTAAAGAAATTGCCACCATCTGTCAACGACGGTTTCGAAGACAACCCGGAGAGGTTATTATTCGCCAGTATAGCGACTGAGTTTATAGACTTTAACAACTGACACTCTCCACTCATCGACAATTTCTGCTCTACCAAAACCAGCTACCTCCCACAGTGAATTTCCCAAAGGCTTGCAACTTGTATCCTCACAAATAATAAGCAGTTGATCAGTGACGGTCTTTCGCATAGGGTCAATTGTTTCGTTTTCAATAGTTACAGGTGGCCTACCGGCAAGCTCAAAAAAATACCGATATGCATGGTCTGAGTTTCCTTTTGTGAGAAGGGCAAAATTAAAAGGCTTCCCTCCTGCTTTTTCCATGACAAACTCTGCGATCATTTTTACCTGATCTTTCTGCCTATTTGGTGATGATAGAAACGGTGCCCCCTTGAGGTTGAAAAAAAGAAGCCAAGAAAAAGCAAATAGCCCAAGGACAACTCCAATTATATTTAGTCTCTTACTCTTTACAATTGTTGCAAGTGCGTTACCGAGAAGGAGAAATGGTGCAGGAAACATAAAACCAAAATAATAATCATGAATCGGCTTCTTATAAAAGCCGAAAAGAATAATTCCGAGAAAAAACCACAGTGCGATAAGTGAATATTGCAGTATCTTTTTCTCGTCTTTTTTCGTGTAATACTTGTAGAATTGCCAAGCAAAAATACCAGTGCTCACAATTGCAAGTATTACTGTTGCGTAATACCACAGTGCAATACCTTGATTTGTTTGTACCGAAACTTGCTCCGGCGGAGGAAAACGGGTAATAAGCCTCCCAAAAAGCCTGAAAAAAACATTTCCCAAGACATCTTGAAACGCCATCCCAGTCTTATAACTTGATGAAAATGTATTGGTGAAAATAAAATTTAGTATTGTTCGGAAATTTGGAAAACCATGCCTGACCTCAAATGCTAGAAACGGTGAAAATCCGATGAGGAAACCAATAGACATCCTTGACAGAGGATGGAGCATGCTCGGAAACACTCTCTTCCTGGCTCTCATCCAATGAGCTATGAAAAGATAGATCAGGACAATGACTCCCAAAAATGTCGCGAGGTAATGAAGTTGCATCGTGATGCCGAAAAGAACACCAATCAGGATGTATAATCTCCGTTTTTCCTCAGCAACAGCTTTGTAAAGAAGGAAGAGCACGACGAGAGAGAAAAATGGCATTGGGTTTGGGTTCCAAGACGATCTTGAATAAGCGATAACAACGGGTGAAACGGAGTAAAGTGCTGCAGCAAAAAGTGAAGCGGTTGACCCAAAAAATTGTTTTCCTACAAAATAGATGAGCCACACTGTAACTGTGCCGATAATCCCGATCATGATTGCTGGGCCAATAGGATCAAAATTCCATAGCCATAAAAAAGGGGCCATGAAATAGTAATAAATAGGACCGAGGAAAAAATCACCTGCCGAAGCCCGGGGACCAAGGAGTGTCAAATCACCGAGTAAAATATTTCTGACGACGAGGACGTCTCTCCCTTCATCACCCAAAAACGTGAGGTAGTCGCCGATTCTATACAACCTCAGAAAGCCTGCACCACAGACGACGAGAAAAACAAAAAGTGACTCAAGTGAAAGCAGTCTGCGGAAAAATTTCATACATACTCTCGGCGCTATACTTTTCTCTTCTTCCGCCAGATTATTTTTCGATACATGGTAAAATTCCACATGAGCAGGAAAAATGTACCAGCCAGGAAGTAGATTCTGTAATACTGTTCACCATAGAGCATATCACCAATTTGTATCGTTCCTGACTGAATAAAAATCACACCTGTATTTGATGTTGCAAAAAAACCGATCATCTTCTTTAAGTAAGAAAAAATACTTGTCGACTTCTGAGCTTTGAACGTCCAAACATTATTGAAGTTAAAGTTTGAGAAAATTGCAGTCTGAGCTGCAAAAATGTTTGCGAGGGCTATTGGTAAATCCGTATTGCGGACGAGAATCTCGTAGAAAACTGCGTTCAAAATAAAACCAAAACCACCAACAATTAAAAATTTAGGAAATGAGCTATGTAAAACTTCTCTCGTACGCGCAGTAAAAATATACTTGAGCAAATTAAAAATATACTCTTTAGGAGCTATTTTCGAGTTCCCCAGCGTTCTGTCTGAGAAATGAAAAGGAACCTCTGCTACAGTATATCCGTCTTGTACCGACTTGTGGAGAAATGAGACCTGGAAGGTATATCCCCGGAATTCCGTAAGCCTGTCTTTCTCTTTGAGGAAGACGTCTTTTTTTATCGCCCTATAGCCACCTGTCCAATCATGTATTGAAAATCGACCGAGTACTGTTCTTACCAACAGATTACCGAAAATCGAGTACGCTTTACGAATGAGCGGCCAGTTAGACGGCACAGAGCCTCCACCACTATAGCGAGTTCCAATCACGACGTCATACCCGTCATCAATTTTTTTTAAAAATTCAGGAATTTTTTTTGGGTCATGCTGTCCGTCTGCATCAAACTCAAACATGACATCTGCCTGCATTTTCTCAACGGCGTACGTCATGCCTCTAATGTATGCAGCACCCAATCCATGTTTCTCTCCCTGCACGATGTCAATATTTTTCCATTCCTTCATCATTTTTTTCACCTCTTCTGCAGTCCCGTCTGGAGAGTTATCATCAGCAACTAAAATTGCCAGAGAATAATTGGTGATTTGTGGAACTATATCTTTCTCAAGTGTCTTGATAATAGGCTCAATATTTCCTTTTTCGTTATAGGTAGGAATGATAATAACTACTTTTTTCATACCGTCTTAAAATATTCGATTGTTTTATCAATACCCTCTTCGACTGACACCTTAGGACTCCACCCAAGCTGCGTTTTTGCTTTCATAATATCCGGGTTTCGACGCTTTGGATCATCCTCCGGAAGATCCATATTCTCAATGGCAAGAGAAGGATCAATCTTCTTCTTGATAAGCTCAGCGATGTCTTGTATTGTTCGTTCATCCGTATTTCCTAGGTTAAAAACATGCCCGCTACTTCCAACTGTGAACATCGCGCGAACAAGTCCATCTACCATGTCATGAACGTAACAAAAGCTTCTCGTCTGCAACCCATCCCCATAAACGGTAAGCGCTTGATGAGCGAGAGCTTGATTAATAAAATTTGAGACTACTCTCCCATCATCTTTTTGCATTGACGGACCATAGGTATTAAAAATTCTAATAACCCTGGCATCGAGTCCATACTTTCGTATAAACCCAAACGTCATTGCCTCGCCGAAGCGTTTTCCCTCATCATAGACGGAGCGCGGTCCGTTTGGATTGACGTTTCCAAAATATGTTTCTTTTTGCGGAGACTGTTCAGGATCCCCATATACTTCTGAAGAAGAGGTATACAGAAATGACGCACCGTGGTCTTTTGCCAAAAGCAGCATATGATACGTACCGACGCTATTAACGAGTAGCGTTTCTATAGGATATGCGATGTAGCTTTTTGGGCTGTTTTTGTTTGGAGAAGCTGGGGATGCAAGGTGAAAAATATGATCTATCTTTTCTTCTCCGTACACGTTTGTATCATATGGAGAAGTGACATCACGTTCTAAAAAACGAAAAGAGGAGTCAGCCTCTAAGTCAGCAATATTTTCTCTTTGGCCGGTAAGGAGATTATCAACGCAAATCACACTATTGCCATCTTTAAGGAGACGGCGGGATAGATGTGAACCAATAAAACCAGCACCTCCTGTAATAAGGATTCTTGCCATATTTCTATCTTATATGAAATCGGTAAAATGAGAAAGTCATGTATGAAGAATACCGAGGACTAGCTGATATTTTTTTGCTCGCTTGCGATATCTGCCTTAACCATCATTTCTACAAGTTCGGCAAATAAGGTTCGTGGCTTCCATCCAAGAACTTTCTTTGCTTTACTATAGTCACCAATTAGGTAATCGACCTCAGCAGGACGCATGAACTCATGCTTGTTTGGCACGACGTATTTTTTCCAATCAGAAATACCAACTGTCTTAAAAGCGAGCTGCACAAATTCCTCAACACTATGGTTTTCACCTGTTGCGATAACATAATCATCTGGCTCATCTTGTTGCAGCATGAGCCACATTGCTTCGACATAATCACCTGCAAATCCCCAGTCCCGTTTCGCGTCCAGGTTCCCAAGTTCTATGGTCTTCTGCTTACCCAGATGAATTCTCGCAACTCCATGCGTGATTTTTCTCGTCACAAACTCCAAGCCACGCCTCGGAGACTCGTGGTTAAAAAGAAGCCCTGAGCTGGCAAAAAGATTATAACTCTCCCGATAGTTAAGCGTAATGTAGTGTCCGTAGACTTTTGCTACCCCGTAGGGACTTCGGGGATAAAATCTCGTCGTTTCCTTCTGCGGCGTCTCAGTAACTTTACCAAACATTTCAGAAGATGAAGCCTGGTAAAATTTGATCTTTGGATTCACGCTCCGGATCGCCTCAAGCATTCTGGTAACTCCAATTGCCGTAAATTCTCCTGTCAAAACCGGCTGCGTCCATGACGTTTTAACAAATGACTGAGCTGCAAGGTTATATACTTCATCCGGATTTGACTCCCTTATCGCTTCTGTGAGTGAGCTCTGGTCTAAAAGGTCTCCTGAGAGGAGTGTTATTTTATCTTGTATCTGTTTTATATTGCCAAAATTTTGCGTGCTTGTTCGTCTTGTGAGGCCGTAAACGGTATAGCCTTTATCAAGTAGCAATTCTGCAAGATACGATCCGTCTTGCCCCGTAACACCCGTGATAAGCGCTGTTTTTGCCATCGAGTTCTTATTTTAAGCAATCCTTCGCCAATAGTCCAGTACGTCTCGGAGTGATCTATCAATTGAAATAGTCGTCTCCCAACCAGTTTGTTTTCGAAGCTTTGTATTATCGGTCCTATTGTCGGGAATATCAACTGGCATGAAGCGGGACTGATCTGTCTCAATCGTAATTTTCTCTGTTGAAAAACTGACGAGCTTCTCAAGAATTACCTTCATTTCATAAGACACGCCCGATCCGATATTATAGACATCACCGGGTGTACCCTTTTCTGCCAGAAGTACATATGCCTTCACAATATCCCGTACATCAGTAAAATCGCGTTTTGCTGAAAGCTTTCCAACTCGAAGGACAGGTTCTTGCTTCCTTTTTTCAATAAGGGCAATTTGCTGCGCAAACGTCGAGACAGCATAGGCAGTTTTTTGTCCGGGACCAATGTGATTAAAGGGCCGGACACGCACAATATGCTGGTCATATGTAAGAAAGTACTGAAGACCAAGATAATCCTGGGTAATTTTTGATACTGCGTACGGGCTTACCGGATTCATTTGTGTTGCTTCGTCTATCGGTAAATCTGATTCCTTCACGATTCCATAAACCTCAGCTGATGAAACTATGACGATCCTGCTTGCGGACAATCCGGCCTTACGGATCGCTTCAAGAAGGTGGATTTGCCCAGTCACGTTCGTTGTAAAAGTGAGCGAAGGATCCTTAAAACTCTGCGCAGGAGACGCAAGAGCAGCAAGATGAAAAATGACATCGGGCTTTATGGAAGAAATGACAGAATCAATTGCCTGCCCGTCAGTAAGATCAACTTTGTGAAGATGTAATTGTGGGGCGATATCGGCAATATTCTCAAGGCTCTGCTCAGCGTGATAGGTGCCCGAGACAGCATACACACCCTCGTTGAGAAGCTGCCTCGCAAGAAAATTTCCTGCAAAACCTGAAATGCCTGTGATAAAAGCCTTTTTCATCGGCCTACTCCAATGTAGGAAAATCCAAGTTCTCGCATTTTTGCAGGGTCGTAGACATTGCGGCCATCTATAACAAGCGGTGATTTCATAAGCTTTTTTAATTTCTGGAGATCAATTTCTCGAAACTCATCCCATTCTGTTACAAGTATCATTAGATCAGCATCAGCAACGCATGAGTAGAGATCCGAGGCAAAACTCAAGCCACTTCCCGCAAGTATCCGCTTCGCATTTCCCATTGCAATCGGGTCATATGCCTTAATCTTTGCTCCCTTTGCAGTAAGTTGGTTGATGATGACAAGCGATGGTGCATCACGCATATCATCTGTGTCTGGCTTAAAAGAAAGCCCTAATACTGCAATTGTTTTTCCTTTAACATCGTGTTTGAGCATTTTCTCCGCTTTCTTAACAAGTGAGAGCATCATGTGCTTGTTAATTGCCTCGACTTCATGAAGGAGAGAAAAATCGTAACCATGTTGTTTTGCGATGGCAATAAGCGCTTTCACGTCTTTAGGAAAACAACTACCACCATATCCTGCCCCAGCATTGAGAAATGACTTTCCGATCCGGGCATCATACCCTATACCTTCAAGAACTTTTGTCCCGTCTGCTCCGACATTTTCGGACAGATTTGCAATTGCATTGGCGTAGGAGATTTTTGTGGCGAGAAAAGCATTGGATGCGTATTTGATCATTTCTGCCGTCTCAATGGTAGTAAGAACCTGCACTGACTCAATTGGTGAGTGGAGAGCAAGCATGACTTCTCTTGCCTTCTCTGAATCTATACCTATAACAACTCTGTCTGGATGTCGTGTGTCACTAATTGCCTGACCTTCACGGAGAAACTCAGGAATAGATGCGACGTCAAATGTCGCTTTGAGGGGTTTTACCTTTGTAATAATCTCAAGAATTTTTTTATTGGTCCCAACGGGGACCGTACTTTTTGTTGCAATGACAGTGTATCCTGAAAGGTGTTTCCCAATTTTTTCAGCAACGTCAAAAACGACAGACAAATCAGCTTCGCCACTGTCTTTTGGGGGAGTACCAACCGCAATAAAAACGGCATCTGAAGACGGGACTGAAGGTTTGTAATCAAGCGTAAAGAGGAGTCTTTTTGCTTTGACGTTGCGTTTGACGAGTTCCTCAAGCCCCGGCTCATAGATCGGAATAATTCCCTTCTTGAGGTTTTCAATTTTTTCTGGCGTGTGTCCTATGACCCAAACAGTATTACCCAGATCAGCAAAAACGGCCGCTGAGACAAGACCAACGTACCCATGACCGACAAACGTGATAGTCATATTGTGATTTTCACAGATTGATAGCGGATGATCACGGATCAGTGAAAATCAGCTATAAATCAGTGGCAATTTTTTTAAGTCCTTCTTCAAAAGTCATCATTTGCACACCGAGATGTTTGATTTTATCATTTTTTAGCGTGAGATTGAAAGGCCTTGGCGCACGGCCATGGAAAAATTCAGCTCTTTTTACTTTGGTAATGGTTGGATTTTCAAGTAAAAATGCTCTTGCTATAGCAATACACGCATCAAATGGTGAGAGTGACGAGCTCCCAACGACATGGATTATTCCCTCAAATCGCTTTCGTATGATTGCGTCAATTCCTTTTGCAATATCATCAATATATGTTGGCGTCATGAGATGGTCAGTGACTGCTTTCACTTCTTGCCCAGCCCTAAGCCGAGAAAGAAGAGCACGAACAAAATCCGATTTTGCATCAAACTTTGCCCGGTATGGATACGAAATTCGCATAATAACATTCGAGGCTGACGCAGATTGCGTTCGTTTCTCTCCCTCGTATTTTGTAGTTGCATACCAATTTGTCGGGTTGGGGGCATCCTCCTCACCATATCCGCCTGAAGGCGTATTTGCACCATCGAAAACAAAATCTGTCGAAACGTAGATCATCCTATGCCCTGCATCTGAGCATGCACGAGCGACATTTTCTGTGCCGAGTACATTTATCCTCCATGCGTCGCCATTCTCTCCCATTGATTGATCTTTCTCACACGCATCAACATCTGCTTTTGCCGCAAGATGCAGCAGAGTTGCCCCCGAATTCTCACGGAGTGGCGAAAGTGTTTCAGGTCTTGTGATATCAACCCCTGTTTCCAAGCTGAAACTAGTGACGTCGTAGGTTACTGAAAGTAATTCTTTGAGCCGTGAACCAACAAGCCCAGACCCACCAAGCATGACAAGTTTTTCCCTAGCCGTTCCCATACTGTTTGTTGTAATAGTCCTGGTATGCTCCTGACTTTACGTCTTTCCACCAGTCTTTGTGATCCTGATACCACGCAACCGTTTTTGAGAGCCACTCATCAAAATCATGCTCTGGTTCCCAATCTAATTCTTCTCGTGTCTTGCTCCAATCAACCGCATAGCGGCGGTCATGACCAGGACGATCTTTGACAAACTCAATCATTGATTCGTCTTCTCCAAGTATATCCAGGATCTTTTTCACCACAGATAGATTGTTTACGTCGCCTCCCATGCCTCCCACGCAATACGTTTCACCACTTTTTCCTTTTTGCAAAACGAGGTCTATTGCCCGACAATGGTCTTCCACATAGAGCCAGTCACGAACGTATAGGCCATCTCCATACACAGGAACCTTTTTTCCTTCAAGAAGATTCGTAATCGCTAAGGGAATAAATTTTTCTGGAAACTGGTAGGGACCGAAATTGTTTGAGCAGTTCGTGATCGTAATGGGAAGCCCGTATGTTGTGTAGTAAGCTCTCACCAGATGGTCTGACCCTGCTTTGCTTGCCGCGTATGGACTTCGTGGATTATATGCTGTCATTTCAGTGAATTTGCTTGTATCTTCAAGAGTTAGCGAGCCAAACACTTCATCTGTCGATATATGGTGAAATCTCCCCACTCCTTCTTTCAGCGCTGCATCAAGAAGCACCTGAGTCCCGCTGACATTCGTTTCAACAAATGCGGCAGGCTCCATGATGGAACGGTCAACATGGCTCTCAGCGGCAAAATGAACAACAGTGTCGACACCTTTAAGGGATTGCTCAACCGTTTTTGGATCACGGATATCTCCGCGAATAAATGTATACGAGGAAGAATCCTCAATGTCTTTCAGGTTTTCTAAATTTCCAGCATACGTGAGTTTATCAAAGTTGATAATGTGGTCCTCTGGATGGTTTTTTATCCAGTACAAAATAAAATTTGATCCGATAAACCCGGCGCCGCCCGTAACAAACAACTTCATAGCCCACCTTTCTGCCTTAAGGCATGCAGCATTAGTATACCAAGAGATGCAATCGAATTTTTTATCTGCCCACGAAGTACACGCTTGACAGCTTCTTCTAACGGCATTTTGACGAGTGTTATTTCCTCATCCTCTTCAGGAGACGCTGCTCCTCCTACTCTCAAATCAGTTGCGAGAAAAAGGTAGATTTTCGTCTTAATAACACTACTGGTCCCCGAAAACGCAGCAAACTCTGTCCATTTACCTGCTGTTATCCCAACCTCTTCCCGCAACTCTCGTTTTGCTTCAAAGAGGGGTGATTCATCCTTTTCGACATGTCCAGCAACTTCTTCCAGAAACGTCTGGCCATGGAGATACCGATACTGCTTAATAAGATATATTTCTCCGTCGTCTGCTATGGGAAAAACGGATGCTATTGAGGGACGATAGACATTCAGATGAGTACGCTTCGTCCCTTTTATGTCAAGTTGCGTCTCAACGACTGTGAACAAATCAGCATGTAGAATAGGCCGTTGGGAGAGAATTTTTGTTGGGATCATTTGACGATACCACTCTCAAGTTCTTCTTGAGAATACTCTACCTGCTCATCCTTAAGCTTAGGATCGTACGGGGGATCAGGATAATTGACGAGCCATCCCTCTTCTGCACTGATGTTTTCAAGCCCTGTTGCAACGTTTTTTGGGATAAAAAGCCGAGACGGCTCTTGTGCGTCAAGTATATGCTCTGTTCTGACCCATCGATCTCCTTCACGTTCGTACGTAATAATCTTCATCTTTCCCCTGAGGCATACATATCGTGCCGCTCTCACTCGGTGTAAATGATACCCTTTAAATGCTCCTTTATAGGCAACAGACATATACACTTCTGTCTTTTGATTTGTATCCTTGTCCTTAAACATCTCCAAAAGCCAACCGTTTTCTTTCTTACCATGGTCAAATGTTTGTACTTTTTTCACGGGTTCTACAAAAACATTATTCATTTCAGCTCTCCTTCCTGGACTTTTTTGGCAACCATCATATTTGCCCTAAGTAACTCATCATATGATGTACCTGCATCGATCCACCAATCAATGATCTTACACTCCAATGTCCCTTCCTGTAAATAAAAATTATTTAAATCCGTAACCTCTAACTGCTTTCTTGCTGAGGGCTTTAGCTTTCTAATAAAGTCAAATACGCGATGATCATACATATATATTCCTGTCTGTGCGATCCGGGATTTCGGCTTCTCAGGTTTTTCCTCAATCGACAGCACTTTTCCATCATCATTTATTTCGACAACTCCATACTGTTTAGAATCGGTATCCATCTCTATACCAAAAACTACTGCTCCCTTTTCTTTCTTCTCAAACTCAGACACTGTGTTGCGGAGGTTGAAGTTAAAAATATTATCTCCAAGAAGAACGAGGAGCTTCTCACCTCCGGCAAACTCCTCAGCGAGCGCAATGCCATCGGCAATCCCACCTGTTGGATTCTGTTGAACCGCATAGTAAAGACGGAGACCAAACTCATCACCAGTTTTCAGCAGATTCGCGAAATCACCGTTATGATCTGGCGATGAGGTCAATAATACCTGTTTAATACCAGCACGCTGCATTGCTTCAAGTACATAAAAGATCATCGGCTTATTATAAACAGGGAGGAGATGTTTGTTGGTTACTGATGTAAGAGGACGTAATCTTGTTGCGAGTCCACCCGCCAATATTGTTCCCTTCATACGCTATTTAAGAAGAAAAAGCGTGAAATAAACAGCACTTATTCCAAGCATTCCGATTAGGACATATTCTACCACAATTTTCGCGTGAATGTCATGGTGGATGAAGTGATGCAAAAGCGCCCATCCGACATAAAATGCCGACATAAAAATTGTAACTCCCATCACGAGATTCAGATCGTGGAGCGTTTGTGAAATGAGCAATACACCCGCAAGCAAAACGATAACAAGCCCGAGGTAGTAGCCAAGATGCCTCTTTGTCTTATAATCCATCATATTATGACACCATTCCCAATCATGATTATGGTTGTAATAATAACGAAAACAAATAACATTGTATCAATATTATGTGCAACAATACGTACAATTTTTCTCCTCTGAAAAATAACCAGATCGATGAGAAGCGTTGAAAAAAGCACCAAGAGAATGGTGAGAGAGATGCCTTTTGTCACTTGTTTCATGTCCAAAAGAGGCTGCGTGGTAAAGGATGCAACTGAAGCAAGCTCCCCAGCCGTTTCTGCCTTTTGCGGTTGCACCTGAGGTACGCCTGCTTGCTGCACGGCTTCGGATCTCGAATCGGCAATTTCAGATGGGGTTTCACGTCGTTGTCCAAACATCTCGACAACAAGAACTGTTTCATCACCCGTAAGCGTGCCTGGAACAACTGCAAAGCCAATATCTTGATAATTTGTTGAGAGCATATTCTCTCTGTGGCCCGGGCTGTCCATCCAGGCTTGAATAACATCAGGTGATGTTGTGAAGCCTCGTGCCAAATTTTCTCCTGCGTAAAGGTAATCATAACCGGCTGATTTGATAAATACCCAAGGAGTAGAACCAATAGGGCTATTGTGTGCCCAATAATTTTTCGTAAACATATCAGCCGCTTTCTGGGCAGCGGCATTTGAAAGAGCATCATTAAACTTCAGAGGTGTCAATCCATTTTCTACCCGTTTCTTGTTCGTCATCTCCAGTAATTCCGCAACGGTAATACTTGTACGGACGCCTAGGATATCTCCCCGCTTTGTATGAAGAACCGAGAAAGAAAACTCCAAAACGAATAACAAGACGATGACGACAAGAAGGCTTGAATGATGGAGAAGTCGTGCACGGTGATTATTGGACTCACGGGGAAAAAAGAGATGATGCAGGAAGTCTCTCATTGTATCTGAAATAAATTCAAGTGAAACGTTAGTCGGTAAACGGTTATGAGGCCCGTATCGATATTCGTCTTTCGTTTTTCGTAACCGACCAACGAAACGGGCATCGTTACCCAATACCGCTTAACAGGGTTGTATTTCTGTAAGTATATTAACTATACACTGGTTCAATCAACTCGCCAAGGGGTTTCCCGTTTATCGGGACATTGAGGAGAAAACCTAAAGCGTTCGCGACCGAAGCGCCCACACGAAGTCCAGTAAATGAACCCGGACCTTCGCTTACATGTATAGCTGCAATATCCTTCAGCTGCAATGTGTGTTTCCGCAGAAGCTGATCCACAAGCGATAACACCTCTTGTGGATTTTCTTTTCCTCTATTTCCCCTTGCTGCGTACTTTCTTCCTTCAATCGTAATCCCAACGATAATCTCATCGCTTCTTGCTGTATCAATGGATAGGACTACCATACAGGATATTGTATTGGTGGCAAAGGGAGAAGTAAAGCTTTTGGTTTTTCATAGCCCTCTTACTTGCTACCTGTATACCGTGCAGGTCTATGTTCCTGATCTACCTCTTCCGAAACTTCAATCGTATATTCTCTATCTCCAGTCGGGACCAGATTGTTGTACGAATGACCTGTGGAGCTAAACTCCACCCATCAACTCTTCTTCTAATTTTGTCATATCCTTAATAATAAGTGTGCTCTTATTCAGATCCACAAGACCCCTCTCTTTGAGAATCTTCATTTCACGGCTTACGGTTTCTCGCGTCATACCTGACTGCGATGCAAGTTCTGTCTCTGAAATACTCAGCGAGACGTGTGGCCCTTCTTTTTTTCCAAAACGTTTTGCCTGGATGAGAATTTCTGTCGCAAGACGACTAAAGGCGCTACCAGCCATGAGATACGTCATCCTGGTAAGGAGTCCATCCACCCCCTTGTAAACTCTGCTCATCAAGTCAAAAAGCACGTCAGGATTTCCCCTGATAAATGCTACTGTTTCAGCCTTTGGAGCTCGGAATACTACAAGATCAGTTACAGCTTCGTAGTAATATGGGTTCGTCGTACTGTTGAGAGCCCATGACATTGGAAAAAATGACTGCGGTTTAAAAATATTTATCACCAGTTCATCACCCTTTTTGGAGATCGCGTAGACTTTTACTATTCCCTCTCTCAGGAAGTAAATCCCCTGCGGATCATCATCTGCCCTAATAAAAATCTCTCCCTTGCTATATCGCTGCAATTTAAATTGACCAAAAAAAAGCTCTATTTTTTCTTCGACACCAGGCATGGAGGTATTGTACAAAATTTTTATCAGTTTCTTAAAGTACTCCATTTGATCAATGCGTTGATACTCATCCAAACCCTGCTATGGTCGGATAAACCTCGATGCTGAGACGACCAGAAATATTCCAGTCGCGTTGAGAAGAAATGAGATGAGGATAAACTGGTATGTTTTCATCTTCGAAATTCCCATGAGGCTTATTCCAATTTCATCGGGAAAAGGAGACGCGATAATAAGTGCGCCAATAACAGGAAGCGTCCAACTAAAATATTTTGAATGAAGAATACGCCTAAAATGGTGGTCTCCATCAATATGCTCATAAAGTGACGCAATCTCCTGCGTGAGGTTATTTTTGATGATGTGAAAAATCGTCACATCTCCCACGACTCCTCCAAGGCCTGCAATAATGCCTATTTCAACTGGTGATAACCTCTCGGCAAGAATGAGTAAAATGATAGCTCCAGTCGCGACAGTAAAGGTGGAGACGAAAAGCATGCCTGCGATAAAAGCCCCTATGTAGCCTAACTCTCCTAATCCAAGCAGATAGGAATGGAGCGACTCATTCCGAAAGACAAAAAAAGCGAGAAGGAGTGAGAGGAAGAAAAACGAAAGATTTTTATATCTCCATGATCTCCAGTAGCTCATACTTTCAGTATAACAGAGACATTCGCTTGTCGATTGTACCCACACAGAAGCTCCCAATGTATTTTTCCTAACAGGAGCAGTATAATCCTCTCAGTGGAACAGGCAGTCTGGGATCTCAAATCGCAATGCGAGAACTATCGTAACTCTGAAGTATTTGACTGTATGGTTGCAGAGTTTCTGCTGTCATATGGGAAATACTCTCCTGAGCTATGGGACGTTCTTAATCGGTACAAAGTTGAAACACTTGAGGAACTCAAGAAAAAACAAAGGGGGAAACTTTCTGCACTTCCTAAGCTTCACAGTCTTTTTTCTGATATCGAGATGCCACTTATTCGAGTGCTATGGGAGATGGAGCGGGAGGGAATACTTCTGGACAGTGACTGCCTGAAAAAAGTTGGACATGGATTGGATGCTGCAATTATGTCTGTTGCGGATGAGATTAAAAAAGAAGTCGGATTTGACATCAATCTCAACTCTTCTGTGCAAATAGGTAATTTTTTGGCAGAAAAAGTGGGGGTACCTCTTACAAGAACCAAAACCGGCCGCTTTGCGACCAATGAAAACGAGATAGCACAGTACGCAGAACAATTTCCCATCATCAAACAACTTTTGACATACCGTGAACTGAGCAAGCTTCGCTCAACCTACGTTGATAGCCTGATAACAAAAGTTGACAGGATGGGGCGTGTCCATACGACGTACCATCAAGTAGCGGTAAATACAGGAAGGCTTGCCTCTTCAAATCCAAACATGCAAAATATCCCTGTCACTTCCGAGTTTGGGCTCAAGATCAAATCCTGTTTTGTTGCAGGACCTCAAAAAAAACTTCTCTCGTTTGACTATTCCCAACAAGAATTGCGCATCCTGGCGCATCTGACCGGAGAGGAAAAATTAATCGAGGCATTTCGCGCTGGTAGAGACGTCCATAGAACCACAGCGAGTCAGCTGTTTAAGGTCGACTATATGGATGTCACAAAGGAGCAACGGATTATTGCCAAGACAATAAATTTTGGCATTATTTATGGCATGAGTAGCTTCGGGATGAGTCAGGGACTACACATTCCGGTAGAGGAGGCGCACATGTTTATTGACACGTTTTACCAAACGTATCCGAAAATCAAGACGTATTTCGACAATTATATTAATCGCGGGAAAATTGATGGGTTTGTCGAAACGCTTTTAGGGAGAAGACGGTATGTTTTTGAGTATCCAGGACAGAAGTTTATCGACAACAACATGCGCCGAGTACTTCTGAACTTCCCAATCCAAGGATCAGCAGCTGATCTTATGAAAAAAGCGATGGTGCAAATATATTATGATCTTCTTCAAAAAAATCACTCCATCAAATTGCTGCTGCAAATACATGATGATTTGGTTTTTGAAGTCCAAGACGATAAAGAGAAGATAACATCCATCATTGATCAGATAAAAGAAATAATGTGCAATATCTATCCACTCGCAGTTCCGGTTGAGGTTGATGTGAAAATTGGAAAAAATTGGGGAGATATGGAGAAAATTTTATAGCTACGGCTTGAGAACCAAGCCTTCCTCTTACATTATTGATTGCTGCTTATTTCCACATTTACTGCTCCCTGGCGGAGGATTTTCCAGGGAGACACTGAGCAATCAATGACTGAAGAAGCCCGTCGCAGAGTACATTCGCCTTCTATAACAAAGTCTACCTGCTCGATAAGTTCAGGATTGAGGTCACTAAACGAATACGGCGTTTTGTCTCCGTGGAAATTTGCCGATGGTCCTAGAATCGGCTTGCCAAATTCCCTAATAATGGCACGGGTAATGGGATGGTTGGGAATTCTCACTCCCAATGTACTGCTCCCTCCCCGTACAAGTGAAGGGGCTTTCTCAATTTTTGCAGGCAAAACAATCGTCAATGCACCCGGCCAGTAAGGCTCAATAAGCTTATCGATGACTTCTTTGGGAATCGGCTGCAGATAATCCTGTGCCATTTTCACTGTATCGACAAGCACAGGTGTGGCTTGGAATTCCGGACGTTTGCGAATACGAAATAATCGCTCAATTGCCTTCTCATTATCAATTGCGCAACCGATACCGAATGCAGTGTCTGTAGGATAAACGATTATTCCACCTTTTTTCAGAATCTCAATCGCTTGTTGAATTTGTGTTTCCATAGTTTATTGTGTCATCGCGAACGAATGAAATGAGTATGGCGATCTCACATAAATAAATCCATTTTAAGAGATTGCTTAGTCGCAAGCTCCTCGCAATGACAGAGGAAGGTTATACTTGGATAATACTTATCTTCCTCTTCTCCTCGTCTACATACTCAAACCTCACATCGATCCGTTTCTCGGGCAAATACTCACCCATCTTCTCAGCCCATTCTATGATCACAAGATTTTCGGGATTCCTGATGAAATCAAGTATACCTACGTCAATGATTTCATCTGGGAAACCTATTCTGTAGAGATCGACATGGAACAAATTTGCAATGTTTTTATTCTTCATACTCTGTACCTCATACTTTCGAAGTATAACGAACGTCGGGGAAATCATGCGCTTTTGTATGCCAAGTGCTTCACCAATTCCTTGAGAGAATGTCGTTTTTCCACTTCCTAGATCTCCATAGAGACAGAGTAAATTTCTTCCTTCAAGAAAGGTAAGAAGGTCAGCTGCTAATTTTTTTGTTTCTTTGGCTGAAAGAGTAACTTTTGTATTCATTTTTAATTTATTAACGTAACAAAATTTCTCGTGAAGTTAGCCTGTAATGATATTATACAGTATCTGAGGCTTCTTTTCGTTTTTTGAGGAAATAAAATACTCCCCCTCCAATGAGGGTAATTCCGGCTACAGGTAACAACAAAAACGGAGATAATCCGTCACTTTGCTCTTGCTCCTCCTCATGATCGTCCTTTTCAGAAACAGGTGTGAGTGTCAATTCAGCTGCACTTACACCTAAGACAGCAGTTGGATACTGTTTGGTCACCTGAGGAAGTGAGGTGACGTTTCGTACAAGAAACGCCTGAGCAGATGAGGAAGTTGGTTTTGGCGTAGGAGATTTGGTTGGAGCAGCAGAGGATTTTATCGATGTCGGAGTTTTTATAGGCGTCGGTGTCCTTGTCGGCGTCGGAGACTTTACTGGTGTTGGAGTACGTGTCGGAGTAGGCGTTTTGGTTGGAGTCGGAACATCTGTAGGAGTTTCCGTCGGCAGATGAACGATTGATGACCCGTTGTTATCACCATCTCTACTGGATGTTGAAAGGATTGCAAAAGCACCTGTTCCGTTTGGGAGTCTTCCAGCCGATTGATTTACAGATGGCGCACTGACATCGCTTCCTTTATCTCCGTACCCAACCTGGTCAATAACATTAGTATCATCGTCTTTCGCGACAATTTTTATAATGTCACCACCATTATTTAAATTATTACCCCAACCGAATGAAACGTATGTATGGGGAATAAGCGTACCCGTTAAATCTATCTTATTGGTCGCGGATGAATCGCGAAGTTTATATAGCAATAAATCAATTGATGCGCTCTCGCTATTGTTGTAGAGCTCCACCCAATCATTTGAGCCGTTTGAATAAAACTCATTAATAACAAGATCCCCTGCAGTGACTATCGATGCATTGCTGAAGAGAAAAACCAATACGAAAACAGGAATGAAAAATACTTTCGTTACCGTATCTTTCCTTAGAGTAGGTATTCAAAAACAATTTTGCAAGAGTCAAACTGTTATCAAAGTAGTGAAGGTCAATTATTTGAGATATCGAAGAACTGCTAGGAATGAGGAAAACGTACCAAGAATAATTGCAACGATAAACTCAGCTCCGAGAAGGCCAAGTAAGAAAAACATCGGTACAGGAAGAAGTGGAATTGACCCCAGGAATGATTGCAAGTACGGCGTTGCATAGACAAGTCCCACTGCTGCAATAAGCCAGCCAAAAAACGCTCCCACAAGTCCATAAAAAATCCCCTCCAGCAGAAATGGCCAGCGGATGTACCAATTTGTAGCCGAAAGAAGTTTCATAATCTCAATTTCCTCACGTTTTTGTGAGATTTTAAAGCCAATGATTGTCGCCATGATAAAAACAGAAACGACAGACAAGAGAACAATGACCCCAATACCTATTTTTCGAAGTGCACTCGTCCATGATGTAAGCGTTTGGACGACATCTTTCTGGAAAATCACTTCAGAAACAATCGGAGACTTCTTGAGTGCGTCAGCAATAGGAGACAGATCTTCGATTCTGTTTGCAGAAACCTCCAAGGATGCCGGGAGAATGTCAGACGTTACGAGGTCTAAAAGTAATGGGTCATTTTTGTTTTGTTCACGATAAATTTTTAACGCTTCTTGTTTTGAGACAAACCTCACATTTGCAACCTCTTGGCTTTGCTCCATCTGTTCAGACAGGGTGTCTATATCTTCTTGATTTGCTTCATTTTTGAAAAATGCTGTAACTTGGGGTTTTGATTCAAAATACGCGATAATCTTTGTCGAGCCAATTGTCATTATCGAAAAAATGGAAATAGCCAGAAACGTCAGCGTCATGATCGTGATTGCGGCAAGCGCCTGATAAGGAGACCTTCTGATATGATTCCAGCTGGTTCGAAATGTTTTCATTTTTCTGTTTTTTGCTCTGCCTTTTCGGATGACTCTTTCTTTTCATGATGTGATTTCTCAGCCAAAGGCTGATCGGCCTTTGGCCGAGGTTTTTCATCTTTCAGCAGCGATCCTTTACTCAGGGTAACAACTCGTTTGAGAAGGTTATTGACTATGTCAGTATTATGCGTCGCCATGATAACTGTCGTTCCCAACGCATTGATGTCCTGAAGGAGTTTCACAATTTCCCACGAAGTTGTAGCGTCCAAATTGCCAGTCGGCTCATCAGCCAGAAGAATTTCCGGGGAAAAAACAAGAGCCCTCGCAATTGCGACTCTTTGTAACTCTCCTCCTGAAAGCTGGACAGGGAATTTGTCTTTATGCTCCAAAATCCCAGCCTGGGAGAGAATGTCTTCTACTTTTTTCAAGGCAGTTTTCGAATCGATGTTGGTCATCTCAAGGGGAAGAATGATATTCTCAAGAATTGTTCTATCTGTGAGTAGCTTGAGATCTTGAAAAACAACGCCAATGCGTTTTCGGAGATGGGGAATTTTACTGTTGGGGAGTTTGGTAAGGTCCCAATCACCTACTATAATCGTACCTTTTGAGGGTAACATATCCCTTATAAGAAGGCGTAAAAACGTCGTCTTTCCTGAACCAGACGGACCAACAAGAAAGACGAATTCTCCTTTTTCAATTGCAACGGTTACATCAATGAGAGCAGATGCTCCGGTGCCAAAGGTCTTTGTGACGTTTTCGAGTCGAATCATATGAGCAGAGATTGAATTTTAGAAGTGGGAAGTGAGATAATTTCGAACGTGACTCTTTGACGTCTTGAACTCTGAAAATCAAGAATTCAGGTTCAAGAACATCTCATTTCCCATTTCAAAAAATCAGAACTCTTTGCTAGAGGACCTGTACTCGGCCAACATCCATGAGCCATCCAGCTTTTTGGGCAGCCATTGTCTCTCCCCATACTTTAATTTTTTTTCCTTTAAACTCTGATAAATCAACAATTGAGGATGTAAGGTAGACGTTTTGACTTGGTCCCCCGGGGCGCTCTAAGTGAAATTGTCCTTCTCCTTCAATGCCGCCTTCTTTGAGCACTCCTTCTGCAGTGTCTTTAAATGTTTTTGTGTCTTTTGAACCGTATATCGTGCCTTTTTGGATGCCCCCTGCTGTTGTAGATGATGTGCCTCCTGGAAGAATCCCTGATCCAGTACCTGTTCGAGCCAAAATAAACCCTGTTCCAACACCCAAAAAGGCAACGATGACAAGAATAATGAGCGTTTTCTTCATACTGACTTCCTGTTTTGGCTGCAACTCATGTACTATCTGCTCTTCGGGCTGAGTGTCTTTTGGATTTGTCTTCTTATCCACAATATATCACTCGCCTCGCCACTTGCGACGGGACCGTTCTAGTTAACCATATTTTCCATTCTTTCGCAACCCCGGATGGAAGTTAGGAGAGATGCGAAAAGGAAACCATTTGTCTCTTTTAACCTTCAGTTATGAGAGCTTGCGGAGTTCTTCCTCAATAAAGCCATCCAAGTCTCCATCCAAAACAGCTTGGGTATTTCCCGTTTCATAGTCGGTCCGAAGATCTTTGACCATTTGATAAGGATGCAACACGTATGATCTAATTTGATTACCCCAGCCGGGTGTTTTGTACCCGCCTTTGAGCTTGGCTTCTTCTTTTCTTCGCTCTTCCTCACGAAGTAGCCATAATTTCGCCCGTAGATGCTTCATGGCATACTCTCTGTTTTGGTTCTGATACCGCTCTGTTGAGGCTGTTACAACAATGCCTGTCGGTTTATGACGCAAGCGAACTGCTGTTGAGACCTTATTGACATTCTGTCCCCCATGCCCTCCTGCTCTGAACGCTTCAAACTCGATGTCTTCATATTTAATCTCAATATCCGGGTCTTGATCGATCTGTGGAAGTACCTCGACTAGTGCAAATGATGTTTGTCTCAAATTGTCAGCGTTGAAGGGCGATTGCCGAACGAGTCGATGTGTCCCTGCTTCGAATTTGAGAAACCCATACGCAAACTTCCCATTGACACTTATCACAACACTCTTCAGCCCTGCCTCATCGCCCGGTGTCTGCTCTATGACCTCAAACTCCCAACCCTTTCTTTCAAAATACCGTGTATACATGCGAAAAAGCATCTCTGCCCAATCCATTGCCTCAGTTCCCCCTTGGCCGGAATGAATCGAAAGGATAGCAGATGATTCGTCGTACTGGCCTGAGAAAAACAAAAAGTGCTCAAGCTTATTCAGGAGCTCCTCTGCCTCTTTTTCATTGCCTTCATCAATATACAGCTGAAGTAACTCAATCTCTTCTATTTCCTTCTGCAAATCAGAAAGCGTTTTCATTTTCTCACCAGCTGATTTGTGATCCTGCCAAAAATCAGGCTTAATCGACTCTGCCTGAAGCTCGTGGATGCGTTTTCGTACAGAATCAAGGTCAATTTTCTCAAGTAGCCTCTTTGTTCTTTCCTTTATGTTTTCCATAGGAGTGTATTGTAGCTTATCTGACAAAATCCACCAAGAGGGCCAGTGCTGCGGCAGACATGACGAAGATCGTGACGACAGCGAAGATGTTTTGCAGAAAACCATTAACCTTTCCTCTCATCACAATTTTGTCATTGGCAATAAGGAGAATCATGATAAGCAAAGGGGGCGCAATAAGGCCGTTGAGAATTGCCGTGTAATAGAGTGCCTGAATGGGATTGAGACCGATGAAATTAATAAGTAAGCCGATGAGCGTTGCGATTGTTATGACACCGTAAAATCCATGAGCTTTACGAAGCTTCAGATAAAGTCCTGCACTCCAATTGAAAGATTCGGCAACCGCGTAAGACGCGGATCCTGAAAGGATGGGAACTGCCAAAAAACCAGTACCAATAATACCTGCAGCAAAAAGAACAAATGCAAAATCACCTGCAAGAGGCCGAAGCGCCTCTGCTGCCTGCTGTGCTGATTCAATAAGGATGATAAACCACATCGTTACATTGGAAAAAAACATCCCCATCGCAGTATCGAAGCTTAGGTGCGTGAGGTCTTTGGGTGTAACTTTCGGTATGCCTTTTCCAAATCGCCGGAGCTTATGGTGCGCTATTTCCTCCTCTACTTCCTCATTGGCCTGCCAAAAAAACAAATACGGAGATATCGTCGTTCCAAAAACAGCAACAATATTCATCAGATATAACTTAGAAAACTCGAGATGAGGAATCAGCGTTGATCTGAGAGCCTGCACCCAGTCGACTTTTATAACAAAAGCAGTTGCGATATAGGCCAGAAGCGACATGGCAAGGTACTTGAGGAATTTGACGTACGTTTTGTAGGTAATAAATATCTCAAGAACCAAAATGATAACAGTCATGATGATGAGCCAAAAAACAAACGGCAAATCGATAAGAAGCGACGCCGATGCCGCCATCGCACCGAGGTTTGCGCCGATATTGATGGTGTTGGCGATGAGAAGCAGCGTAACCGCAGTATAGAGCATTGATTTTGAGTAGTGCCGTTTGATAACGCCAGCAAGCCCGTGTCCTGTGACAAGTCCGATGCGACCGCACATCTCCTGTACGCTTGTCATAAGAGGAAAGGTGAACAGGGCGGTCCACAGCTGGGTGAAGCCAAAAATCGCGCCGGTCTGTGCATACGTCGCAATTCCCGAGGGGTCATCGTCAGAGGCGCCTGTGATAAAACCTGGGCCTAATATTTTTAGGAATTTTTTAATGCGATTCACGATAAGTATGCTTATCTGTTTTTATGAGATGTTTTTCAAATCCGAAATACTAAATTCGAAACCCTAAACAATATCAAATGATCCAAATACCAATTACGAAAACATTTTGAGCATTAGGAAAAAGTTTTTGGATTTGTTTCGCCCGCCTGCTTCGCAAGCGAATGCTTTGGCGTAGCCCTATTGGCGGGCAGGGATTTCAGTATTCGAGTTTCGGATTTATAAGCTATAGCTGTTTACAAATATTCTCACAGACATTCTTCAATTCGTCTTTCGGAACTCCCTGGAGATTTTTTAAATCATCAATAATTTTCTGTATTTGTGGCGACGAGTGCACGACGTCTTCCGGATCAAGGCTTACTACTTGCTTTTTAATCTCATTGAGCTGTTCCTCGACTGTCCCCTGTAAGCGCTCTTTCGCAGCTTCTACCTTGTTACTCTCTCCCTGCACCTCTTTTTTTGTCTGTGCTCCTTTCACAAATCCTTGTCTGGTAAGTGAGAATTGCACGAGGACCAGAACAATAACAAGCGCTATGAGGGCAAAAACTCCTTTCGATAATGAAGAGGACTCTGCAGTTTTTTTCGAATGGGCAGCATCTTTCATGAGTTTATTGTAGGCAATTGGGGGCTGTTTTGCAATAAAACTACGAGAGGTATGGGGAAATCTCCGTTGTTATCTTTCCGTTTGTTAGGAGAAAATCAGAGGAAAAGACGTTCCATGAGTCACCAGTCAGACTTTGGATTGTTGCACCGGCTTTTTCTGCAATCAGAAGAGCAGCGCCAATAGCTACCGCGGCTTTCAATTGCACGAACGTTCGGCAAGACTTTTTCAAGGATCCTGAGTGTCTGCATTCTTTTTTGAATATCCCATGACCAATCGCAACACAGGAGTGCTTGCTTGAGTGTCTCAGTTGACGAAACATGAATCGGAGTATAGTTGAGATAGGCTTGGCTCTCGTCTTGTTGAGCCCAATACAATTTCTTCTCAAGGGGAAGGTATACAACTCCTACTTTAGGTTTTCCTAAACTGACAAGCCCAACTGAAATTGCAAAATGCTTGCTTCCTCGCGAAAAATTTGTTGTCCCATCAATCGGGTCAATAACCCACAGGTTTTCTTTCTCAATAAAAGTCGTATATTCAGATGGTGCGGTCTCCTCAGTCAAAAACTCAGTTGTAGGGAATTTTCGGAAAAGTTCCTCCCGAAGAAATGCGTCGATGGCATCATCTGCCTCTGTTGCGAAATCAACCCCTCCTTTACTGTGTGTTTTGAATCCTTGTTTGAGAAAGCTATAAATACGCTCACCCGCAGCGGTAACGACAGCGACAACTTGCTCTCTTATCGAAGTGAGTTCTCCATCCATCACGCAAGTAACTTTTCAACCGTTTTTACAATATTCTCTGCATCAATGCCTGCGTCCTTTAAGAGCAATTCCGGTTTTCCAGACCGGGAAAACTTTTTGACGGCAAGCTTCTCTACTCTTGCATCACTCTGAGAGACGGCAGAAAGAACAAAATCCCCTAACCCTCCATGCTCATAATGGTCTTCAACGGTAACGATAATTTTTTGCTTAGTCTCATCGAGACATGAAAGGAGCGTAGGTTTATCGATAGGTTTTATGCTGTAACAATCAACGATACGGACATGTATTCTTTTTTTCTTTAGCTCCTCATACGCTTTCAACGCTTCGTGAACAGTGATACCTGCTGCGACAATCGTTAATATGTCATCCTGAGCGAAGCGAAGGATCTTGGACCCACCAATGGTAAATGTAGCGTCATTTTTATAGAGAACCGGAGTTTTGGGGCGGAGGGTTCGAAGGTATGAGATACCTTTATGCACTGCAAGAAGCGGGAGAAGTTTTGCTGTAGACACTGCGTCTGATGGATGGAGAACAACTGCCTCAGGAATCGTCCCAAACATCGCGATATCCTCAAGTCCCATTTGCGATGAACCATCCTCGCCTATCGAAACGCCCGAATGAGACCCGACAAAAGTGATATTTGCATGACCGATCGCTCCCATTCTGATTTGATCAAACGCCCGAGTTAGAAACGCTGCAAATGTTGAGACGAATGGCTTTTTCCCGATTCGAGACATGCCAACCGCAACACCAACCATATTTTGCTCAGCAATAAAGCACTCGACGAACCGATCAGGAATTGCTTTCATAAAGTCTAAGCTATACGTTGAATTCTTTACTTCTGCATCAAGCGCATAGATACGGGAATCTTCTTTGGCAATGTCTGCCAAGATTTTGCCATACACCTCACGCGTCGCTACTTCGTCACCAATGGCATAGGAACTGTCATTCTGAACTTGTTCGCCAAAGGCGAACCTACTCGGTTTCAGCATCTTCTTTGGATCCCGAATCAAGTTCGGGATGACAACGCTCTGAGGCTCCTTTAATTGAAATCGTAATGATTCATCTACCTCTCCAAGCTCCTTGAGCGCTTTTTCAAGATCATCTTTTTTCAGAGGTTTCCCGTGCCATCCATTCGTGTCTTCTAGAAAACTCACTCCTTTTCCTTTGAGCGTTTTCGCAACAACAACATATGGCTTTCCTGTTGTATTCTGCGTTGCATCTAAAAGCGCTTTGTCTATTTGCACTACGTCGTGCCCATCAATTGCGATAACCTCTGCTCCGAATGCTCGGAATCTTCCCACATACTCATCAATGTGATGCTCAAACATTGTCGGCTGACTCTGGCCGAGACGATTAATATCTGAAAGAATGATGAGGTTATCAAGTTTATAATATGATGCAAAATTCAACGCTTCCCACACCTGTCCTTCTGCTAGTTCTCCATCACCAGTCAAAACATATGTTTTGTACGGAAGTTTCTCGTTTTTAGCAACATACGCTAACCCTGCACCAATTGATACTCCCTGCCCTAAAGAACCAGTCGCTGCATCGCTATAGGCAAAATTTGGTGTTGGGTGTCCTTCAAGAGGGCTGTTGAATTGTCGAAGCGTGAGAAGATCCTCAACCGGAAACGCACCGCTGAGAGCAAAAAGGGTATAGAGAAGCGGCGCAGCATGACCCTTTGAGAGAATGAATCGGTCATTTCCAGGGAAGAGTGGGTTTTTGAGGTCATAGCGGAAGTATTTGTCAAAAAGGACTGTTGCTAGATCAGCAGCTGACATACAGGTTGTCGGATGACCAGAACCAGCAGCAGTTGTTGACTTGAGGGACCAGGCGCGAACTAACGTTGCTTTTTGAGCAAGGTGATTGGTTTGCATGAGACGTATTATACCGTATTTTGTGGACGGTGCGAAAGAAATGCCGTAATGTTTTCGATTGTAATATTGACAATGCGCTGGAGCGCCTCAGTGCTATTAAACGCATTATGGGGTGTGATAATCACATTTGGTTTGGTGAGAAGGACGTGATTAAGAAGTTGCGTTTTTAAGTTACACTCCTTTAAAAATTCTTCAGTTAGAAGCTGTACCTCATCCCTGATATAACATTCTTCCTCAAGTACATCCAAACCGGCTGCAAAGAGAATGCCTGTATCAAGACCCTTCAAAATTGCCTCAGTATCCACGACGCCACCACGTGCTGTATTTATCAGGATGCTCCCTTTCTTACATTTCATGATATTGTTTTTGTTTATTAAGTGATGTGTCTCTTTATTGTATGGCACATGGAGTGAGACAATATCTGACTTTGCAAGAAGTGTGTCCAAATCTACATAGGTAAACCCTAATTTCTTTGCTAATGCTGCATCAGTGTGTCGGGAGAACGCGAGTACTTCCATACCGAAACACCTCGCAAGCCGTATGACGGATCTTCCTATACTACCTGTCCCAACAACGCCTAGTGTTTTTCCATAAAGCTCAAACCCCCGAAGCCCTTTGAGCCTAAAATCTCCTTTCTTAGTCCTTTCAACTGATTGAATAAGCTGCCTGCTTATAGCCAACATGAGGGCTAGTGTATGCTCGGCAACAGTATAAGAGCCATAATCAGGAACATTGCAGACGATAATATTGTTTTTCCTGCAGTAGGCAAGGTCAATGTGGTCAAATCCTGTGGTTCTTGTCGAAACGAGTTTAAGGTTTGTAAACTGTTTGAGGAGCTCCTCGGTGAGATTTGGATAGCTTCGTGATGAGAGGATATCGATATCACGATATTGAACAATCACCTCTGGTGAAAGCGCATGCTGTTCAAAAAGAAGCGTATATGAACCAAGCTTCTCCTCGATAAGTGGCTTTTCCCAACCTTCGATTTCGAAAAATGCTATCTTCACGAAGAGACGTGTCATTTCGATCCGCCTTTGGCCCACTTCGCCAATCTATTCTCAGCGAGGCGAGAGAGAAATCTCCGATTGAGATCTCTCCTCACGCAGTTCGTCGAGATGACAACATGTACGATAATATCACATCTCCAGGCTTTTCCATAAGTATCTGCACCCAAGTGTCCGGTAGGGTTTCCACTTATTAGCAATAGTTAACGCAGTTTTCTCTGATGGTTCTTTTCGCAACCTATACAGTTTTTGCATCGCTCTCTTGAGCCCCAAATCACCATATGAAAAAACATCAAGTCTCCCCATGCTAAACATCAAAAACATCTCTGCTGTCCATCTGCCGATTCCTTTAACCTTAATCAGTTCCTGAATAATTTCTTCATCTGTCATAATTTCAAACTGCTCAAAGAGAATTGCACTCTCCATCGTCTTTTTTGCCAGATCCTTGATGTAGGAGATTTTCTGCCAAGAGATACCAACATCTCTAATCTTCTGATCAGGAATATCAAGCGTCAGTGCGGGGTCAACTTGCTCTTTCGGAAAAAGGGCAATAAATCTTTTCCAGATAGTATCCGCTGCTTTTATTGAGAGTTGCTGAGAAACGACTGATTCGACAAGCTCAATGAAATAATTCCCTCCCTTGCGAGGGTCAATTGGCCCGACTTGTCCAATAACCGATTTAAGGATAGGGTCTTTTTTGGCAAGGTATGTTGCAATCTCTTTTCCTGTAGGGCTTTTTTTCATTACTCTATTGTACGGGTCCTCACAGAAGCATTCAAGAGTGAGGTGTATTTGAAAATATAATGGTATATATTATTTGATTTAGGTGCTCTATCAATACATATGGTATACTCAAGAGGCTATGAACATAAAAGCGCTGCAAGAAAAGATAAAACGATTCAATGAAAAAACACGACCAAAATATAAACTCTACTCACAGACTGAGAAAGAAATATTAACAAAAACGATAAAACTCAATGAGGAAGTTGGAGAACTCTGCAATGATATTCTTTCTGTTCTTAAGCTACAACGGAGGTCAAAACTCGCAAAATTTGACAAGCGGAATTTTTATGAAGAATTTGCCGATGTCATTATCACTACCTTCCAACTCGGTAGCGTCGCGGGCGTCGACATTGAACGCGCGATTAATGATAAACTGAAAAAAATTGAAAAGCGATATCACTTGGAGAAAGATCGAATAGAAAGCTAATGACCCTCTATCCTTTCTGACCAATAAAAAACACATCCATCACTCCCAACGACTGCTTCATGGACAGTATTTCCGGGGATAATCATTTTGTCACCAGGCTTACAATGATATATCTTACCAACGACAGTAACATCCATTGATCCCAGAGAAAAACAAGAAGTTTCGTTTCTGGATGCTGATGCTTAGGATAGACGTATCCTACACTATTGGAAATTTGTATCGGATCAAATCCCCCCTGACGAATATCAGCTGCTATCTTGTCTTCATGGATCTGTTTATAGTATCCTTTTTTATACATGGGGTAAGTTTACCATATAGTTATAGCAATGCCGAAAATGCCTAAACTACCATATCTCCATGCTCTCAATCTAAAAACGCTCGTGCTTCTTGTCGCCATCGTTGCTGTTGTTGCTGGTGGCATCGCTTTCTACAGTCTCACTATGCAAACGAGACAGCAGGGTCAAATCACGATGCTCTCTTCTGAAAAAACAACGCTTCAAGGACAACTCGCCTCAACATCAGCACAACTTCAAGACCTTCTGGATGACGATCAGTACAAAATCAATCAAGACCTCAAAACAGAAATTGCGAATATCCAGAAAACGTATAAGAAAGCTGTGACGACGTATGAGAGCTTGGTGAAAGTAAAAGATGTATCAAAAAATATCAAAGGATTTGATGCGCAATTTGCAAAATCCCTGACACTCTTATCGGATAAAAACTACGCATCAGCTGATGCCGAGCTTTCTGATCTTACGAAGAAGATACAGGCAGAAAATGACAAAGTGAGCTCCTCCTTCTCAATCCCTGCCAACGTCCCTGAAAAAAATACTCCACCTGGCAGCGGGTTCAGCAGGCAACAAGTCAATGCAGGTATCGGAACATATCTCGTCGATATCGTCTCAGCTGATCTTGGTTCAACCCGAGTGATTGTTGACACTGCATCTGACGGCACCTGCACCAATAGCTGTCCTGTCCTTTCACTCGGAGCGTATGTCTCACGAAGCGGAGGTTATGCTGGGATTAACGGTTCATATTTCTGCCCTGAGTCATACCCAAGTTGTGCCGGGAAAACGAACTCTTTTGACACGCTTCTCATGAACAAAAATAAGGTCTACTTCAACTCAGACAATAACAAATTCAGTACAGTGCCGGCAGTTGTCTTTTTAGGCGGCTCTATACGCTTTGTCGGGCAAAGTGTGGAGTGGGGAAGGGATACCGGAATTGACGGAATGATTGCCAACCAACCGTTACTGTTATCAGGAGGCAATATTACCTTTGGCGGTGATGGTGATCCGAAGAAGGGAAGTAAAGGCTCAAGAAGTTTTGTGGGCAATAAAGGCAATACTGTTTATATCGGCGTCGTTCATAATGTCACGGTAGCTGAAGCAGCCCATGTGCTCAAGGCGATGGGACTTGAAAACGCACTGAATCTTGACAGTGGCGGCTCAACTGCACTTTGGTACAGCGGATACAAAGTAGGCCCCGGCCGCAATATCCCCAACGCGATTGTGTTTGTGAGGAAATAACTCAATCTGCTGCCAAAGAACTCTCCTCAAGAGGAGCACAAAACGTTTTTGCAATTTCCTCTCTGTACTTTTGGATAAGCTCATCACGCGCTTTAGCAGCATCCTTATTCCAGCTAAAACGGTGCGCAGCATTTAAAGCATATTGAAGGTCAATATCACTTAAGAACCGCTCTGTAATATACGGTTCCATTGCATCAGGAGCTTGTTTTTCAGAATCCCAAACGAGCTCAAGGACGGCCTTTCGTTCTAGCAGGTCTCTTTTCCCCTTTCCATTAGAAGTACTGTAGATTTGTTCATAGTACAGCGGTAACGGCGGTACATAGATATTTGCTCGTTTTGCTAAATTGACAGGAGAATCATAATATGTCTGTTCTACCGGATCTTCGTCGCAGGCAAGTTGACACTGCAGAAATATTCCGCGAATCTGTCTTGTTCCCATAAACGTTTCAATACCAACATAAAGATCGATCAGGTTTGAGTTATCAACCAAGACCGGGAAAAACGGCATCCCTTCTGCAAAACGGCTCCGAACCAAGGTATCATCGCCTTCAAGATACACTAACCCCTTACTAAACATTCTATCTATAACTAGCAACTCTTGCTCTCGTTTACCCAAACGAGAAAACTGATCAGGTGCTACAGCATGACCATCAGGAGAAATATTTGCTACTTGCTCAGGAGAGAGTATGCGCTCATTCTGAAGTGTTACTCCACCAATCGAGGGTTTTACCGCAGGCGGTATAATTCTCTGACGCGTCCTTATATCAGTAATAATAGCACCAGGTGCCTCTGTAATCATATGACTATAGGTTAATTATAAGTCTTCTACTCCTCACAACTTGACAGTTCTTGGACAATTTAAGCCTCAGATGGCGACATAAAGAGAGATGACACACCTATCTTATGTCACCAAAATTGTTATAATGCAAGAGTGAAACTAACTTTTTTCGGCACTGGTTCGAGTACCCCCACGTCCCACAAACCGTTTCGATCCTATGCAGCTTTTTCAGTTACAACCGTAAGTGATTTTTTGCTGTTTGATATTGGCCCAGGGACAGTTGCAAAAATGATTCAGCATGGGATTGATGTCATAAAAAATCCAACACATCTTTTCATCTCCCATTTTCACCTTGATCATTGCCTCGACTACATCACACTTACCAAAGCACGAGCATTAAAAAGAAAACAAACGGGCGAAGAAACATCGCTTCAGGTTTTTGGCCCTGAAGGATTAAGAGAGTTAAGTGATGACCTTTTTGCTAAAGTAAAAAAGTGGGATTACATGGCAAACGAATTAAAAGCTTTCGAAATTCTCAAACAGAAAGAAACGATGGAGGGAGTTGTCGCTAATTCTGGAAGTTGGAAAGTTACTTGTGCGCCGATTAAGCACTATAACGGCGTGTGTTATCGGCTCGATACAGATGGAAAATCTATCGTCTATTCAGGAGATATGGGTTATGATGAAACCATTGCAGAACTTGGCAGAAATGCTGATGTTGCAATTCTTGAATGCTCATATCCAAGTAAAGCAGAAAATAAAGGACTGCATCTCTGTCCGGAAGAAATTGGAGAACTCGCGAGAATCGGAAATTTTAAGTATGTCATTTTGACACATATGTATCCGGCATGTGAGGGACGCGAAGAAGAGATGGTAGCAACGATACAAAAACGAGCAAACTGTGAAGTGACTGTTGCACAAGATTTTTTGGAGATGGAGTTGTAGCTTTAAGGCCACGCCTTGCAGTCTCGCAAGGCGTGGCCTTGTAAAAAATGAAACCTGATATCTTAAAACAAGCAAAAACAATCGCAATTGTTGGTCTTTCTGATAAAAAGGATAGGCCAAGCTATGATGTCGCGTCATACTTACAGTCACAAGGCTTTCGTATTATTCCAATAAACCCTGGCATTCATGATGTCCTTGGAGAAACGGCGTATCCGGATTTATTGTCAGTGCCGAAAGATATACAGATTGATATTGTCGATATTTTCCGAAGATCAGAACTCGTGATGCCACATGTAGAGGAGGCGGTCAAAAGAGGGGATGCTAAAATGATCTGGATGCAAGAAGGAGTCATCAATGAGGAGGCAGCAGAGCTTGCAAGGTCACATGGCATAGAGGTTATTATGAATTTCTGCCTAATGAAGACGCATAAGAAACAAACAGGTAAGGTCTAATACTTATTTTTGCTTTTATTTTTTGACTCCTCAATATCCACATGTAATTCATCAATGACATCCTGTGCAACTTGCTTTATCTTCTGTTCTACTTTATCAACTTTCTTATTCAAAAACCGCCAAAGGCTTGCATGATCGTTCATGGTCATTTGACGTAAGAATATCTTCTTGTCCTCTTCAGATAACTCAGAAAGAACAGCATTAATAATGACGTAGTGCAACCTGTCATGGGCGAGGTTTACCAGTTCAGTTTTTTCTTCATCAGTCAAATCAAGTTCCTGAAGCTTCAGGTGGACTGATTGGATATCGACAAGGTGGCTAAAAAAATATCGTTGCTTCATAGCTACTTCATCTCCACTGGACCTAGGGGAATTGTATCATTAGGATCATCAATGAAAAAGTACAAAACAGGCCCAACAGCCTTCCCGTCAACCCGCTCTAAATACTTCATCACCTCAGGCGATCCACCAAGGCCTTTTCCCGTCCATTCGGCAGGTCCTGCATCTCCTATCACCACAACCATCGCTTTTCCATTGTGCGGGTTAACAACAAGCATTTTTCTGAATTTAAAAAACTCTGAGTACTCACGAACGCTATCATGAAACCCTGGAGCAAGAAACGTCTGCACTGCGATATAATATTTCTCTCTGTCAGATTCTTTTTGGGTCATTTCCGAACGAGAAGGTGCAAAATACCGCCACGCCCCAAGGCCTGGCGCCATACCAGACGAGTAGTATTTTGTTGCATCCTCATTAGTCGCAAAATGTGTCGCCATCGTATCTCCTGGATATCGTGCCAAATGCTGCTCAGCTCCGATTCTGCCGTAGCTTAGATTTAGGCGTTTACCATAAATCTCAGCTTTTACAGGAAAACCGAAACGCTCAGAGAGCATGGCTGTAATACGGTCCTCTTCTTCAGTTGTGAGCGGCCGGATCTCCTTAGGGATAGTGTTGAAAAGATCATGTACAAGAAACGTAGTTTTATCAATACCTTTCTCACGCTCTTCCTGGACAGAAGTGGTGGAATTTCTCGCTCCTATGGAAGGCTGCTGCACAGAAAGGAGGAGTACTCCAACAGCACCAACTGAGAAATTACGCAAGTGGTGTGTCAGCCAGTGAAACGCTTCTCCATGCTTTTCTAAGATCTCTTTCTGTATCTCCCTATGCCGGTCTTGCCATTTATTTTTAAGATGTTCGTAGTGAGGTTTGTAATTTCTTTGTGACATCCCATCTATAGTGACACGAATAGGGATGACAGGTCAAATCGCAAGAAAATTTTTGTCAAGTGAGGCGCGTTAATTAATCCACACTTTTTGAAATGCTAGTCAAATAGGGAACTGCATGATTAACTAAAACGTAGCTGGGTAGCCTATCATTAACATATTATCATCAAGTTTTTTAAGAGTAAAATTTTTTAGATGCACTGCCTCTTTAATATATTTTGCTCCACTGCCTCCAATAGCACTAACTCCTTTTTCTCCACCAACAACAATTGGCGCATAAAATGCATAAACTTTGTCAAATAACCTTTCATCAACAAAATACCCCAAGGTTTTACCTCCGCCTTCCACCAAAAGACTAATAATCCCCTTTTCTTTTAAGTAGGTTTGTAGTTTATCTAAAGATATTTCATTATCGGAAAATTTGAGAATAGTTATATTTTTCTTTTTCAATAAGGCAAGCTTTTTATCAGAAACCCTTAAGTTAGTCACTATTAAAACATTACTATCTCGTAACACTTGACTATTCGGAGGTAATCTTAAGTTAGGATCAAGAATTATTCTAAGTGGATCCTTTTTTCCTCTAATTCTTACTCCTAAATGAGGATCGTCCTTAAGAACAGTATTAATTCCTACTAAAACTGCTTGATATTGACCTCTTAAGCCTCTTGCAAATTCTCTAGCCTTTTCATTAGTAATCCATTTTGAGTCGCCTGTTTTGGTCGCTATTTTTCCATCCAAGCTTGAGGCGAATTTAATTGCAATAAAAGGCCTGTTTTTTTCATGAAATGTAAAAAAAGCTTCATTTAATATTCTTGCCTGATCTTCCAAAATCCCAACAGATACATCAATACCTGCTTTTTTTAATTTAGCTACCCCTTTTCCGCAAACTTTTGGATTAGGATCTAAAGTAGAACAAACGACACGAGATATTTTTGCCTTAATTATTTCATCTACACAAGGTGGGGTTCTTCCAAAATGACTACAAGGTTCCAAGTTAATATATAAGGTGGTTCCCTGGATACTTCCTTTGACAGATCCGAACGCTTCAATCTCTGCATGAGGAAGTCCCACCTTTTTGTGGTATCCTTTCCCTATTATCTTGCCGTTTCTAACAATCACCGCTCCTACCATAGGATTTGGATTTGTCCATCCTATTCCTTTTTTGGCAAGTTTGAGCGTTTCTTTCAGGAAAAAATGATCCTGAGTCTGATTCATTTTGATTTAAACAAATTTTAGGCGGTGAGATAACTTTTGCTTTTTAGTAGAAAGGTATCTCTTATTAATTTTGTTTGGTCTTATCTCCAGAGGGATAGTTTTTATAATCTCTATACCAAAGCTAGTAAGCTGTTTCTCTTTATCTGGATTATTGGTTAACAGATTTATCTTCGTAATCCCTAAATCGTTTAAAATATCTACTGCAATTTTATATTGGCGTGCATCAACAGGAAAGCCTAGTGATTCATTGGCCTTAACTGTATCATGGCCTTTATCCTGCAGGGCATACGCTCTGATTTTATTAGTCAAACCAATCCCTCTTCCTTCTTGACTAAGATACAGAATAACGCCGCTACCTTTTTTATTTATCAATTTCGTACTTTGGCGCAATTGCTCTCCACAATCACACCGTAAAGAGGAAAGTGTATCTCCGGTTAAACACTGGGAATGAATTCTTAAGAGCATAGTATCTTTGAGTTCACCTTTTACTAAAGCTATATGCTCTCTATTATCAATTACTGATTTATAAACTATTAACTGAAAATTCCCATAGTTAGTCGGAAGTATAGAAGTAGCAGTTTTAATTATTTCCTTACCCTCTTCAAGTTTGCCTAAAGGATTCTTCTTCATGTATTTAATCAAATCCTTAATTGAGATTATTTTTATCTTTAGTTTTTGAGATAGTGTAATAAGTTCTGGCAATTTAGCCATATTTCCATCACTGCCAACAATTTCACACAAAACCCCTGCTGGTGTAAAATATGCCAGCCTCGCAAGATCAACTGCAGCCTCAGTATGACCATCTCTTTCTAAAACACCACCATTTTTTGCCACCAACCCAAAGACGTGGCCTGGACGAGAAAGATCAGAAGGAGTAGATTTAGAATCTGCTAATATATTAATGGTTTTAAACCGATCAAAGGCAGATACTCCAGTCGTAATACCAATTTTGGCATTAACTGAGACAGTAAAATTAACTTTAGTTTTTTCACTGTTTTCAAAAGGAGCAACCATTAATGGAAGCTGTAAATTGACTGCTTGCTGTCTAGTGATCGCTGCACAAAGTAAACCCCCTCCAAATTTAATCATTGTTAGAATATATTCAGGAGTTGTTTTATCTACAGGGACATAAAAGTCTCCTTCGTTCTCCCTACGAGGGCTATCAACGATGATAAGCATCTTGCCTTGTTTTATATCTTCTATTGCTTCCGTAATGGTGGCAAAATAATTCATATCTTTGATAAAATTTTAATCATCGCTAAGGCTGTTAAGGCTGCCTCAACTCCTTTATTTTCTTCATCTCTTGTAGCTCGCTCTATTGCATCTTTAATGTCATATACAGCCAAAACCTCAAAGATTACTGGAACTTCATATTGCCAAGAAGCATCCATACAGCCTCTGATACACTCATCGGCAATTTGTTCAAAATGATACGTTTTTCCCTTAAGGATAGCTCCAAAAGTAATAATTGCATCATAAATACCTTTCTTAGCCAACTTTTTTACCACAAGCGGAATTTCCAAAGAACCTGGCACTCTAAAAATCTCTATCTGACTTATCTTTACGTCTCTACTTTTAAGAGTCTGAATACAATGTTTTTCTAAGTTATCAGCTACTTCTCTTCTAAAAGAGCTGCTAACTATGGCAATTCTAATATCCTTAGTTTGTTTCATGCTTTTATCAGTTTTTCTATATATTTTGCTAAAATATCAACTTCAATATTGAAATAATCACCCGGTTTGATTGTGCATAACATAGTTTTGTCCCAAGTATGAGGGATTATTCCAACGGTAAAAAAGTTTTTTTGAACTTCTATAACGGTTAAGGAGATACCATTAATAGCGATAGATCCTTTTTCAACAATATATTTAGACAACTCTTTCGGTATTAAAAATTTTAGAATAGTACTATTACCTTTTTGAGTAATAGTTGCTAACTTTGCTACTCCGTCAATATGACCTTGCACAATATGACCTGATAACAAAGAATTTACCGTTGCAGGCAGCTCTAAATTAACCAAGCTGTTAGTTTGAAGATACTTAATCATTGTTTTCTTTTCAGTTTCAGGCATAAAATCTACACGAAAACTAGCTTCTGTTACATTGACTACTGTTAAACAAATTCCATTTACTGCAATGCTTGCACCTTTAGACAAGCTATTGATTAATCCCTTATCCGCTTTGATTATCAGACTATTTTCTGATTTATCAACTACTTTTCCTAAATGTGTAATAATTCCTGTAAACATAAGCATTAAAAAACCCCGATTTCTCGGGGTGCAAAACTCCACATAAACAATCTGCAGACTTTCCCTTCTTTCATCCCGACTATACGGTCGACGCTGGGATATACCAGACTCGTGTCCAACACTTAGGTCAGACTCGTGGGTTTAGAACGTTAAAGCGAAGCTTTTTACGTTCCTATACCACCGATTAGGATTTCCACCTTGCCCCGAAGGAATGTGCGTTAATTGTACCATAAAAATTCCAGGATTTCTTAAGATTTAATTTTATGCATGCGGTAGCAAAAATGGATGTTTGATTGATAAATCAATCTTAAAGGTTAGGGTAATAATGGCCCCGCACCTTGTTCGGGATCATTGTTATACCGCTGCGCTATGCTAATGCAGGATAATGGCCCTGCGATTTGCTCAGGACCATTCGTCTATCAAATTCCATTAAGCCAATTGTGGATAATGGCATTTTTTGAAATGCTATCATAATAGGGCGCCTCATACAATTCACTATTTAACCTCTTCCCATGTATCAGTTGCGGTATCCTGCCGATATACTTTTCCAGTTTTATTTTCAACCTTATACCAGTTAAAGGTTGTCATATGGTCTGGAAAGGACTCAAAAACTTTAACAATTGAATATACATCTTCCTTATGATCAACTGTAATTCCAAACTTTGATCTTCCACTTTCTTCAACTGCTTTTTTAAACTCCGTAACTTCAGAGAGTCCAGAAACTAAACTCACGCCCTCTTGCCCGTTGTTTTTCTGAGGTCTTAAAAGAAATAAGACAGAAATGATAAGTATAGTAATTCCGGTAAAAATAAGAACTTTATTCAGCTGAATAGCTTTATTTTTCTGTCCTCTATCCCTTAGCTGAAGCTGCTGCCAGAGAAGCAAAACCACGACATCAGCAATAAGTAAAATCAAAGAGGCAATAATCGGCGCAATATCGTAAAGAGTTAGCATAAAAGCTCCGGGTCGAAGAGTATACGCAGTGACAAAAAGAAGAATTGTGTTCGCGATAGTTGCAATAGAGGCAAGTTTTAGCGCTTCTGCATCTTTTGCAAAAAATAAAACTGTCGAGACAATAAGAAGAATAAGAAATAATAAAACAAGCAAATTTCCTTCTAGCGCAAGATTTAAACCAGTTATTCCGCCAAATTTTAAAGATGTCCAGGGAAGAAGCGTTAGTGTCAAAACAGAAATAGTTAGCCCAAGCGCGGTTTTTCGAAGTCTTTCCAGTTTTTCTTTTGAGAAAGAATAATAAAATGTCTTAAGCGCCCAAAATGAAATAAGCCCCCAAGCAACCCAAAAAAAGGCAGTTTCCATTTTTATTTCCCTGCACTAAAGAGTACAAGAATTGTAAATGTGGCAAATAGTGAAACTGCAATACTAAAAACATTTAGGCCAATGGCAATAAATGATAGGTAGCGAGTAGTCATAAATGGTACAGCTGTAAAATTTTTCCTTCCAACTTTTCCTTGATAACCAAGAGGAATAGTAACTTTTTTCTCCGGCATTTTAAGTGACAAAACACTCAAAACTAGTCCGGGAATTGACAAGAACAAACTAAAAATCCCTGTTATTGCGAGAACAAATGATGCTATTCCAAGAATATATGAGGTCAATAATTTGTTCATTTCCTGCGATAGGATTTAGCCTTTTTTCTTTTGAGAAAGAAGAAGACAACTACAGCCAGAGCTCCTATTCCGACAATAAAAATCCATATTGGTAAGCTTATATTCGCTTGAGATTTAGGTATTACTGTTTTTTCAATCATTGAGCCATCTTTGCCAATCGTTAGACGCTTAATTTCTGAACCATAAACTGTTGCAATAGTTTTCTTTTCGCCGGTGCTTGTACTTTCGATTTCAATCGAACCATCATAGATTTCCCAAATTGAGGTTCCACTGTCTTTATCATAAGAGACTCCAAAATCTGTTCCCACAATTGAGGCGGTAGTGTTTAGAGTATGTACTTTCATGTCTGTTTTAATAGGAGTTTCTAAAACCTTAAATCTCAAAGCACCATTATCTAGCTTTAGTTCTTTCCTATACGCTCCCGGGTTTGTTTGAAAAACTTCCACACTGAATTCCTCAAGAGAATCCAAAATAATCGGAATGCCACTTATCCAAACCTCCATTCGCACGTCAAATCCTGTGAAAGCTTTCGCACCGGCTGGGATAATATCTCCAACCTTTAACTCAACCCATGTTCCGTCAGCAAGCCGCATGTCTGCAGGGCCATTAAGTTTTCTAACCACACCTGTCAAGGGTTCGCTGGATGGTTCTTGCGGAGGAGAATCTGGTTGTAAATCGTTATCAGAAGGAGGCTTATCTAAAAGTGCACTTTCGCCGTATATGAGTGTTGTTGCTGTTTTACCAATTGTTGTCAAAGCCCGCATAGGCAAATATCTCATTGAATTACCTCCGGTAGTCAGATTTTGATCCTGTTCTTTTTCTTCTGGAGCTGGAGAAACATTAGTTTCTGGAGAAGGTTCCTTATTTTCTGGGACAGCTCCCTCTCCTTTCATACACCTTTCATATTCTTCATCATTACAATTTTTCGCTTTTTCATAACAACCATCCTGACACGCAGCCCCTGCTGCATAGCCCGCTCCTTTAAGTGGCGGGCAGGAATCACTACATGCTTGGTTAATTTTCCCACACTCTTTATAGGCCTTGTATGTGCAGCTATCATGAGTGGGTTGCGCCAAGACGGTCAACGGAAATAGAAATAAAACAATAGCAATTATTGAAGAACAGATGCCTGCCTGCCAAAACTTTGGTGGGGAAGGAAAATTTTTCATGTCTCTTGCCTATTAAATAAAGTAAGGCACATGCAAAGTGATTTGTCAAATTTCGCTGTTAGTTTGGATAATGGCACCGCTTCCACTTTTTTCCTGATCCACACCAACAGGGATCATTTCGACCGAGTTTCTTCTTTGAAGAAACGAGGGAGTCCGCCGAAGCCTTTGGCGTAGATGGACGGCCAACTCCTTTTGCGTCTTCGCTCACTTCACTTTCAGGTGTATTTTCAACAGCATTCTGGTTTCCAGATGGTTGCGAATTATCGTGGACGTGAATTCTATAAATCTGATGCGCTGCTTCATCATCTATTGCCGCTAACAATCGCTCAAACATGCGGTATGCTTCATTTTTATACTCAACGAGCGGATCTTTCTGCGCGTACGCTTGCAATCGTATTCCCTCTCGAAGGTGATCGATTGCATCCAGATGATTCATCCAGACATTATCAATAACAGACAACATAACAAACCTCTCAATTTGTCGCATAGTTTCCTTGCCCATCGATTCTTCACGCTTGCTATAAATGTCATGCGCGAGCCTTACGAGAAAATCAGTTTTTTCATCAGGGGTTTTGTGTTGTTCTAACTGATTGACAAGCTGTCTCTGAGATGCATCATCGAAAGGAATGATTGTCGCAAAGCTCTGAACAATTTTCACATTACTTTCACCTATCTCGCCTGTTGCATTTTGAACATTTGCCTCCATTGCAACAAGCATACTAATACTCTTATCGACACGTTCAAGAACCTGCTCACGAAGCGCTATCTCCTTATGATCACTCTTTTCATTTTCTGCTGTGCTTTTTTTGTTTTTCTCTCCCCTTTCAGCCATAGGCTGATCGGCCTTTGGACGAGATACCTCAGATACTTCTCCCACCGAACCAGTTTCTAAAATTTCTCTTCGCAACCTATAGATAATCTCCCGTTGCTTATTGAGGACATCATCGTACTCGACTAGATGCTTTCTGCTGTCAAAATTGAACTTCTCTACCTTTACTTGTGCGTTCTCTATTGCTCGTGAGACAAGCGAATGTTCAAGCGGTACGTCTTCCGGCATATTAAATCTCGTCATAATACCGGCGATTTTGTCACCGCCAAAAATACGCATAATATCATCATCAAGCCCAACAAAAAACCTCGATGCTCCAGGATCTCCCTGCCTGCCCGATCGTCCACGAAGCTGATTATCAATACGTCGTGATTCATGTCTCTCAGTACCTATGACATATAATCCCCCAAGTTTTACCACTTCATCATGTGCTTTCTGCCACGCTTTCCATTCGGCAGTCCCGAGTTTTGGTCTGCCGTCTTCAAGCTTTGGCGTCTCGCCACCAAGGATAATATCAACACCACGACCTGCCATATTTGTTGCCACAGTTACTGCACCTTTCTTGCCAGCCTCAGCAATAATTTCTGCTTCCCGCAGGTGGTTTTTTGCATTGAGAACTGCATGCCTTATCCCCTTCCTCGTCAAAAGTTGGGAAATAATTTCATTTTTATCAATTGAGGTCGTGCCGACGAGTACCGGTTGCCCTTTTTTATACGCTTCTTCTATTGACTTAGCAACAGCAGTGAGTTTTGCACGGGCTGTCTTGTAAACTGCATCAGGAAAATCCTGCCTAACGACAGGGTTATTTGTAGGAATTGCAATGACATCGAGTTTGTAAATTTTCTTAAATTCTTCAGCTTCTGTCAGCGCAGTCCCTGTCATCCCTGCGAGCTTCTCATACATCCTGAAGTAATTTTGGAGGGAAACTGTTGCAAGTGTTTTTGATTCCCGCTGGATGGGAACATTTTCTTTTGCTTCAATCGCTTGGTGAATCCCATCTGAAAGACGACGTCCAGGAAGAAGTCTTCCCGTAAATTCATCAACAAGAATCACTTCTTCGTCCCGAACGATATACTCTTTCTCTCTATGAAAAAGCGTCCGCGCTTTGAGCGCTGCTTCTAAGTGATACACTGTATCAAAATCTTTCTCGTAGATATTTGCGATACCGTAGAGTTTTTCAATTTTTCCTATGCCATGATCAGTAAGATGTGCAGTACGCAACTTCTCATCAATTTTATAGTCTGTTTCGGAAGATAATTTATTGACAAGTTTTGCATATTCATAGTACCGTTCCGATGGTGATTCATCTGGCTGAGAAATAATGTGCGGTGTACGGGCTTCATCGATGAGGACTGAATCAACTTCATCAACAATCGCAAAATAAAAGTCGCGCTGGACGACATTTGCAATATTTCCTGCCATATTATCTCTGAGGTAATCAAATCCATATTCTGAATTGATACCATAGACGACATCCGCCTGATATGCCTCTTTTCTCGTAATAGGTTTCAAATGAGCAAGTCTGTAATCTGTTGCTTCTGTGTCGACAAATGATGGGTCATACAAAAATGACCGCTCGCTAATCATCGATGCAACAGAAACTCCAAGGAGGTGAAAAATAGGACCCATCCATCCAGCATCACGGCGTGCAAGGTAATCATTGACAGTAACAAGATGAACACTTCGTCCCGTCAGACTATTCAGGTACAGTGCAGGGACTGCGGAGAGCGTTTTTCCTTCACCTGTTTTCTGCTCTGCATTTTTTCCTTCTGAAAGAGCAATTGCAGCCATCAGTTGTACGTCATAGTGACGAAGTCCAGTGACCCGTCGGGATGCTTCGCGGACGAGTGCAAACGCTTCGGGCAACAGTAATTCTATTTTTTCACTTTTTTTTATCCGTGTGCGAAATTCTTCTGTCTTTTTTGCAAAATCTTTGTCTTTTAGTTTTTTCGCTTGCTCCTCAAGTACATTGATTTGATCAATGATCGGTGTAAACCGCCTGATTTCGCCCTCGTTTGTACTGAAGAATCGTTGAAGAATCTGAAGCATAGTGGGAGTATTTTATCACATTTACGCTCCGAGTGCTGAAACATTGTCCGAAAAAAACCCCCTACAAATTCGCCAACTGGCGAAGGGCAGGGGGTTTTACCAACTGATCAATTGGTAATCAAGTCCGCTCTTGCGGACAGATACCAATTATTTCTTCTTCTTCTTTTTCTTCTTTGCCATGGTGGATTCACCTCCTCTTTTTTCCTTTGTCATTTCCGCAAGGAATCACAAAGTAAATGATGAATAAATTATTGAGATATTTACTATGGTTTGTCAAGGAAATTTCGTAGCTTCAAAACACTGCGATTTTATTGACTTGAAGGGATAAAATATGAAGGAAAATATTACGATTTTTTAATGAAAAATCGATAAAAATTGTTACATTGTTACCATTGTTTCATTGTTAAACTAAAAACATAAAGAAATCTTCAATAAACATTTTCTGAAAATATAGCGTGTCCAGCAATGGAACAGTGAAACAAGAGGATTATTTTTTAGAAGTAATGATATCTTTTCCAATATATTTTCTTAAAACTTCAGGAATAATAACGCTACCATCTTTCTGTTGGTAATTTTCTACAATAGCAACAAGTGTACGTCCAATGGCAAATGCAGTGCCGTTTAAAATATTCACAATTTTTTTTTCATTGCCGTCTTGATACTTGATATTCAACCTCCGCGATTGAAAATCTGTAATTGTTGATGCAGATACACATTTTGACAACCTGGTACGGAATATCCAACGACTGGAAAAATTTTTCTTCCAAAGAAACAAAATACTCATGCTCTTTGTCATCCTCTCCTTGTGGGACATAGGATACCATCTCTACTTTGTCAAACTGATGGACTCTGATAATGCCTTTTGTGTCTTTTCCATAACTTCCCGCTTCACGACGAAATGCTGTTGAGAATCCGACATAACGACGGGGCAAATCTTTTTTGAGAAAAACTTCATTCTTATGCATGGGTACAATGCTATGCTCTGCTGTCCCGACCAACACGAGGTCATCTTTGGGAATCTGAAACATATCTTCATCTCCTCCGTGTTCCATATATCCCATTGCACGCATCGAATCTGTCTTGATGAGGACTGGCGGCACAACCGGAATAAATCCTTCTTTTATCAGCGTTTCGAATGCAAATTGTACAAGCGCAAATTCCAGGAGCGCTGCTTCGTTTTTGAGATATGCAAACCGGGCCCCTGAGACTTTTGCGGCTCGGTCGATATCAATAATGTCTAGTATCTGTCCGAGCTCAACATGGTCTTTTGGAGTAAATGAAAGTTTTGTTGGCTCTTTATGTTTGCGGACAACTTCGTTTTCTTTATCGTTTTTCCCAACCTTTACATCGGGCTTTGCGGGATTGGCCACTTGGCGAAGCAGCATATCCAACTCTTCTTTGAGAGCAGCCAATACATGTTCTTCTTTCTCAAGCTTGTCTTTTAACTCTCTTCCTTTTTCTCTATATGAATTTCTTTCCTCTTCAACCGCGTTTGACGCGGCTTTCGTAAATGCATTTCGCTCTTCACGAAGACCCTGCACTTTTTGCAAAACGCCAAAATACGCCCTCTCTATCTCTAAAAGGTGGTTGATATCAACAGGATAATTCTTGTCTTTCGCAGACTTTGAGACAAGCGATGGGTTCTCGCGGATATACTTTATATCGATCATACTTCTCTGTCATTGCGAGGAGCCATGCAGGGCTGCGCTGAAACGACGAAGCAATCTAATACAAAACTTTCGTCTTGTAGAGAATTGTTTCTAAGAGATTGCTCTCCGCCAACTGGCGAATCACAATGACAATCTTAGGTGATTATACTGCGAATTCGCAGGGGAAGCAATTTTCTATCTACTCTCTGCTCCACGCTCTTAGCCCTTTGCCACAACGTAACTATTCAGTTCTTTCCAATGAACTTGTCATTGCGAGCCCCGATTGAATCGGGGCGAAGCCACGTACCGTACGGTACATGGCGAAGCAATCTCATGAGATCGCCACAGCTACATCAATAGCTTCGCGATGACAACCTGTCGGAGAAAACTGAATAGGTGCTCCTAAACGTTATACGCTTTTCGCTAAACGCTAGATCTTGCATTGGCATGATAAAATATATGCATGATTCTTTCAGGCAGAAAAGGCATCATCTGGCTCTTTCCTCTCATCCTATCTTTTTTACCTCTGATAGCTGTTTCTCCAATGACGAAGTCAGTTGTCAAAGTTGAGTCTACGGACGGCTCGTCCAATGTACGCGTGGAGAACGATACTTCTTCATCAAATACAACGACGACCACGACCACGACTGGCAGAACCGATATCGTCATCGAATGCAACGGCGTCAAAAAAGAATACCATTCAGACAAAGCAGAGAATGTGACACTCAATTGCGATGACAGCACTACAGGAACTGTCAAAAGCGAAGTAAAGATCAGTAACAATACGTCATCAGCAACGACCTCACCAAACCCGACGATTGAAGAAGCCAAGAAAAAAATTGCAGAGAAAAAAGAGGAAATAAAAAAAGAAGTCAAAGCTGCGAAAGAAAAAATCAAAGAGCGCAATGATTTATTTGAAGAAATCACCCACATGATCCGCGAATTCTTCAAAAACTTCCACTTTTAACTTGCAGAATAAGTCTGAGTTGGTTGTGCAGTGGATCTTCTCAATTGATCCTTAACTTCATTCAAACCACTCCACATTGCTACCGCACCTTTTTTAAATGCGTCTGTAGAAAGCAATCCACTTGGAGATAATTGTGGAGCCATTTCGTTAATAAGCTTGGCTATGTTTGCATTTTCGGGAAACTGGGCATTTCGCAATAACCCTTCACTAAATGCGTCTAGATCATCGCCTACTAATGACTCCAAAAGAACCTTACTAATGGTACTATCAAAAGCTAACATCACTGCTGCGACACCTTGTAGTGCTGAAATAGAATCCCCACTCATCTTATCAGCATCTTCATAAGGATAGAGCTCATAAACAGCATCAGCAACAGCAGAATAAACAGGAGACTCCTGTTCCCCTTTCATTGGCTGAATCCAGGATAAAGTACTTTGAATTCTAAACCCGATAACAAAACTGGGTTTTCCCACTTTCTTAAGTTGCTCTGGAGAAAGAGATAAATGTAAGTCTCGTCTCAATGACTCAAGTTCAGAATCAGAGATATCAAGATACCCACCTTTCACTACTTCTTCTTCAATCTTATTTCTTGTCATATTGACCGATAGTATAGCAAGTCTCCTTGCCAAAATCAATGTATGTCTTCCTCGCCAAAATCTGCTTCCTATTCAGGACACAGAACCAAGCTGAACTTCTAGGTCAATTTTCCGCTGAACAACGCAGAAAAAATTCTTATGTATCATAAGTTAATATATGATACATATTTGCTACCCCAACAAGGATGAAAATCAGTTAAGCACTTCTCACACTTCTCTTCGCTTCTTCATTCACAGTCCTTACTTCAAACTTCTCTACTGAATACATGGTCTTTTCTTTTACATCGCTCAGTCCTTTAGTCTCACTCGTGTTTGGTATCCTCATCTTCATCTTCCCAAAATTCCTTAACTACTTAATAGCAATCTACCTCATCATCAATGGACTTCTGGGGCTTGGGATAATTCGATAAGAGAAACTTATTTCGAGGCTTTTTTGGTGGTCTTTGCAGCAGACTTCTTAGGAGCTGCTTTTTTTGTTGCTGGTTTTGCTTCTTTCTTCGTTGTTGACGGTACTAACTTCGCAAGAGATGACTTGAGTCGTGCGGCTTTGTTTTGATGGATAATATTTTGCTTTGCTGCTTTATCAATCGCTTGATAGGCTTTTGCTAAGGCCTGTGGGGTTTTAGTCTTCACAGCAGCCTTAAAAAGCTTCTTGTAGGCGTCTTTTACCTTTCTGTTGGCAAGTGTCCGCTTCTTGTCCTGTCGAAGCTTCTTTTTTGCATGTTTCAGAACTGGCATAGATGTATTTTAGCATGCTATACTTGAAAATACAACTAATTCAAAGCTATGAACGACTTCCTCAAAAAAAGCTTCTCCGTACTCCTAAGACAGCAAACCAATATCCTCTCTGCTGCCTACATCATCATGGCAACCGTCATCTTCTCTCAGCTCTTAGGGCTTGTTAGAAACCGCCTCCTTGTCTCGATTTTTGGCGCTTCAAATACTCTTGGCATCTACAATTATTCACTCATCCTTCCTGATACGATCTTCCAACTCGTCGTAGCATCGGCGCTCGCGTCAGCCTTTATTCCAGTGTTTGTTGACTACATTAAATCAAACAAAGAAAAAGAGGGCTACAAGATGGCTTCAAATCTCCTGATTCTTGGACTTGGTATTTTTGGAATCCTCTCAGCAATCCTCGCACTGTTTGCACCATTCATCCTTAGTCTTTTTAACCTTGGCTCAAACTTTACAGCTGACCAAATTACACTTATGGCAAGTCTCATGCGTCTTGTCATAATTGGCCAACTTCTCTTTATTATCGCGAGCTTACTTACTGCTATTTTACAGTCCTATAACCATTTCTTTATCCCGGGCTTTGCTGCAGCACTGTATAATCTTGGAACAATCAGCGGGATATTTCTCCTTCACTCAAGCTTCGGCATATACTCGGCACCACTCGGTGGAATCTTGGGAGGACTCCTCTATATTGTATTCCAACTTCCTCTTGCTTTTAAATTCGGCTTTCGGTTACGACCTGTTTTCTCACAGCTTTTGGACGCAGGGGTAAAAAAAATTATCCACCTCATGTGGCCTCGGGCATTACAAAATGGCGTACAGCAATTTGGCACAGTTGCGCTAGGAATCATCATTGCCTTCCTCACTGATCCTGGGCGTATGTTTCTGCTTTTTGACTATGCAAAAGTATTGATGTTTGCACCAGTGTCCCTTGTCGGGTTTAGTATTGCGCAAGCAGCGTTTCCCATTCTTTCTCGGGAAAACAGCAACATGGAGGAATTTAAGTCTACGTTCCTCAATAGCGCATATCAAATGCTCTACCTCATTCTCCCCATCTCGGCCCTCCTCTTAGTGCTACGTATCCCTATTGTTCGCCTCATTTATGGAGCTGATCTTTTCGACTGGGACGCAACAGTTTTGACCGGGAGGACACTTGCTTTCTTCTCATTCTCCATCTTCGCCCAAGCTCTCATCGGCCTTTTTTATAGAGCATTTTATGCGCTTCACAACACCAAGATTCCTCTTCTTACCAGTATCATCGGCACACTCTCTCTCATCTTCCTCGCATACTTTTTTGTCAACGGAAAACAGATGGGAATAGAAAGTATCGCTTTTGCATTTACGTTGGCAAATATCTTGCAGCTTCTTGTCCTGTTTGTTATTTTAGACAAAAAGACGGGGAAGTTTAATCGCAAGAACGTCATCCTCTCTTTGAGCAAGTTGTTTTTTGCAACAATTATTATGGCTTTTGCCCTGTACGTACCAATCAAACTTTTGGATCAACTTGTCTTCGATACGACCCGAACGGTAAATCTTCTTATGTTAACTGGTATTTCGAGCGCAGCCGGAATAAGTCTCTATTTTTTCTGCACCTGGCTTCTCAGTATCAGAGAAGCAAATACTTACCTCATGCTCCTCAAAAAAGTCGGAAACTGGAGAGAGATTTTGTACAAGAACGAGGAGGTTATCGAGGCGACACGGATCAATCCATAAAAATCCGCTCTATGCTAACTAATAATCCATCCCTCCCATACCTCCTGGCATGCCACCAGCTGCTGGCGATTCCTTCTTCTCTGGAATCTCTACGACGAGCGCTTCGGTAGTAAGGATCATTGTAGCAACGGAAATAGCATTTTGGACTGCTGTACGAACTACTTTAAGTGGATCAATAATACCCTCTTTGATCATATCGACAGGCTCCGCGCTCTCCACTGACTCAAGCTTTAGGACGTTAAAACCTTGCCCTGTTGCACTCGCTGCCCTAGCCTTTGCGATAAGTTGCCCTGCGTCAATCCCAGCGTTTTGGATGAGTTTCACAAATGGTGCCTCAAGAGACCTCTGAACAATTTCAAATCCAAATTGCTCATCTCTACTTGCCTTGGCATCTTGCAAGTCTTTAATATTCATCCTTGTTGCAATATCAAGAAGTGCTACTGATCCACCAGGAACAATACCCTCTTCAAGTGCCGCCTTGGTCGCCGCAACTGCATCATTTACCCGCTCCTTCTTATCCTTCAACTCAACTTCTGTTGCTGCACCTACGTTTATGATTGCGACTCCGCCTGAGAGCTTTGCAAGCCGCTCCTGCAATTTCTCGCGGTCAAAATCAGATGTCGTTTCATCAATTGCCCGTCTGATCTGTGCAATCCGTGCTTTAAGCTTACTTGGGTCACCTTTACCACCTATTATTCGGGCATTTTCTTTATCTGCCCACACCTTATCAGCCCGACCACAATCTTCAAGTGTAACGCTTTCGAGTTTGCGACCCGTGTCCTCCGAGATGACAGTGCCACCAGTGAGGATTGCAATATCCTCAAGCATCTCTTTTCTCCTATCACCAAACCCAGGCGCTTTGATAGCAAGCGTATTAAACGTTCCTCTGAGTTTATTGACGACGAGTGTCGCGAGCGCTTCACCTTCGATATCGTCTGCGATGATAACGAGGTTTTTTGAGACTTTTACCAAGCTCTCGAGAAATGGAAGCAACTCATTGAGCGCAGCGATTTTTTTGTCGGTAATAAGGATATATGGATCATCAATATCAGCTTCCATTTTGTCTGCATTGGTGACGAAATAAGCAGAGGCATAGCCTTTATCAAACTCCATTCCTTCTTTATATTCGATCTCTGTGGAGAGACCTCTTCCCTCTTCAACAGTCACTACTCCGTCTTTACCAACCTTCTTTAGCGCTTCTGCGATAAGTTGCCCTAGCTGAGGATCTCCAGCTGAAATTGTGGCAACATTGGCAATGTCAGATTGCTTAATATCCTTCCCCATCTTTTTCAACTCGTTCACTACATATTCTCCTGCTTTCTCAAGGCCACGACGCATTACCATAGGATTGGAGCCAGCAGTGATCATCTTAATCCCCTCATCGACTATTGCCCGAGCGAGGACAGTAGAAGTTGTGGTGCCATCTCCGGCGACATCGGCTGTCTTACTTGCTGCTTCTTTGACAAGCTGTGCACCCATGTTCTCAAATGGATCCTCAAGCTCAATCTCTTTTGCAACGGAAACACCATCATGAATAACGCTTGGAGCGCCCCACTTCTTATCAATCGCTACATTTCGTCCTTTTGGACCAAGCGTCGTTGCAACTGCATCCGCAAGCTTTGCCACGCCTTTCTGAAGCTTTTCTCGAACCTCTTCTTTATAAATAATTTTCTTTGCCATACTTTGATTATCACGGATTATAACTGATTTCGCGGATCCGTGGATATCCGCTATCATCTATGTTAATCTACTACCGCCAAAATATCCTTCTGCTCAACGAGCATCCATTCTTCATTGTTTACCTTTACTTCGTTGCCGCCCCATTTCTTGTACATGACTTTTTGCCCTACTTTAACGACCATAGGCAACGTCTTTCCCTCTGGAGTCATGTGTCCAGTGCCAATTGCCATAATAATACCGATTTGAGGTTTTTCTTTTGCTGTATCGGGTAGGATAATCCCGCTTGCCGTTTTTGCTTCGGCCTCAAGCGGCCTGACAAGAACATTGTCAAAAAGTGGTTTAATATTTGTTTTGCCTGTCTTATCAGTACTTTTTGCCATATTTAATCACTCGGCAGTAATCACTGCTAATTTATACAATACGCCGATTTTCTTGTCAATACCCTATAGCAAATTACGTTAGGGGTTATGCGGTTACGAAACCCGTATCGTAATTCGTCTATCTTTTCCGTTCCAAACAACGTTACCGATTATCGAAACGGGCCCCGTATAAACTGTGTTGTATCGTCAGAAATGGTTTATAAAGTATTCAGCAACTTGCAAACAACTACTGATTGCAAGCCAAAGTTTGTACGGGGCGGGCATCGTTACCGATAAACCTTTATCGTAAACGAAAAACTTGACACCATCATCACATACCTTATACGATGGATCTATGTACCCACCAGATGGTCGGGTATATCGTGCATGTCAAGAAAAAAACTGCTCATCATTGGATTTATCATCATTATCCTCATCGCGATCCCGATAACGATTTTTCTTATCAAACAACAGCAAGATCTCCGCTCTCGAGCTGAAAAAGCGACAACCCTCTCTCTTGAACCTGCTTCAACGGCTCAAACACCCCTGCAAAAAAACATCGATGATACGATAAATCTTGACATCATGGTTGACCCAGGGACGAACCAAAACCTCGTTTCGTTCGTCAAGCTGGAAATCCTATATGACCCTTCCAAGCTTGCTACGGGTGGAGCAACACCACAGGAAAAACCATTTGCCGAAGAATCCACAGTTATGGAACTTCTTGAGGGACCTGCATTCACTGACGGAAAAATCCTTGCGACGCTCTCTGTGGGAGTCGACCCGACCAAAGTTATCCAAACAAAAACAAAAATTGCTACTCTTACTTTTACTGCGCTTGACGGTACCGGAAGTACACCTACTCAGATAAGCTTTGGTCCTGAGACGCAGGTGCTCTCAGCTGGAGTAAATGATCAAGCAAACGAAAATGTCCTTGCTGGCACACAAAATGCGTTTATCGCCATAGCCGGAGAGCCAACTATACCTACTGTCACGCCAACTACCGCACAAACAGGAACAACTGGTACGCCAACCCCAACAAGTGTTGCAGAAACGACAGGCACGCCTACACCAACAATTAGTACAACGCCAGGCACAACAACGGGAACCCCAACGCCAACAACCAGTGGCACTGGTTCCACAAACAGCGCTCCAGTCTGCTCAGCTCTTAGCGTTGACCGTTCAACAACAGGTACTGCTCCGTTCTCCATCACCTTTACAGCAAATGGTACGGATAGTGATGGAACAATCACCAAAGTGACCTTTAGCTTCGGGGATGGACAAGTCGACAACGTCACACAAGGAGGTGGCATCGGTACAAGCACAGTCAACGCTGGCGTATCCCATACCTATCAAAACGCAGGTAGTTATACCGCATCAGCTGTCATCACTGATAATAATGGCGGAGTGAGTAGCGGCACATGCACACAAACGATCACTGTCAACACCGCCGTCGCAGGTGGAGATTCAAGTGGCGGGACATCAACTGCCGAGCCAACTACCATTGCAACACTTCCTGACACTGGTCCTGGAGATACAATCCTCGCAATAGGCGGCATCATCGGTGTCCTTACTGCAATAGGCGCAGTTCTCTTCTTTGCCCTCTGAGGATTTTTCATCAATCTATCTATAGAGAGTGACCGGACTTATCTTTATCACCTTTGGAAAAAGTACGAAGGACTACTTTCTCTCAATCATCGAAAATAGCGCTTCCTGAGGGAGATCGATCTTAGCATGCGCAGTCATCCTGCTCTTTCCTTTTTTCTGCGCTTCAAGGAGCTTATCTTTACGCGTTCTATCCCCTCCAGACATTTTTGCAAGGACGTCCTTGCGGAAGGGTGGGATTTCTTCGCGTGCTACGATAGTCCCGCTCACGACTGCCTGGATCACTTGTCGAATTTGCTGACGGGGAAGCACTTCTTTGAGTCTGCCTGCTTTTTCCCGGGCCATATACATCGCTTCCTCTTTGTAGACAAGTTCTGAGAGAACATCAATCGGGTTGTCATTGATGCGAATTTCAAGGTCTAATAAATCTGCCGGCTTATACTCTGTGACTTCATAATCAAGACTCGCAAAACCAGACGAACTTGCCCTTATGTCGTTTGCTAAACCCCTAATAAACATACTGTATGGCATTTCGTAGACTAAGACTGCATATCCTTCGTGATACTGCATATCGATAAGCGTTCCTTTACGTTTTTGACAAAGCGTCATAATGCCGCCTACATAGCCTGTCGGCGTATAGACTGAGAGAAGCATGTATGGCTCAAAAATTGCACCATCATCTTTTCTCTTATACAGTACTTGGGGCATGGTGAGTAAAATTTCCAAGCCAAATTCCTGCTGCAGCCGTTCTTTGACAATCTCTGCGTGGAGAAGTCCCAAAAAACCTACACGAAATCCGCTCCCAAGATACGCCGAATACTCTTCCGAGTATGTCAGCGCAGTATCGTTAAGCATCAGCTTTCCGAGGGATTCTTTTAACAGGCCGAAATCATCAGCGGATTTTGGGTACATCCCAAAAAATACCATCGGTTGCGGCGTCGTATACCCAGGCAACGGCGCAACACCTTCTTCTCCATTCAATTTTTCATTTTTAATTTTCCCGCCTGCATCGCGTTGCGAAGCATTGCGGGCAGGTAATTTTTCATTTGTTATAGTATCTCCCACCCTCGCCTGCCTTATATCTTTGACGCCAGCGAGAATATAGCCGATTTCACCGGTATTCAAAAGATCGGATTGCTGTAGATAGGGAGAAAAGTATCCCACTTCTGTAACATCTGCTTTTACATCACTTGCAAAAAAACGGACTTTATCTCCTTTTTTTACCTGTCCGTCCACGATACGAACATATGCGACGACTCCACGATACTCATCATAGACAGCATCGAAAATGAGCGCACGCAAAGCTTCGCTTTGTGTGCCTGTGGGTGGGGGAATTTTCTCAACGACTCTTTGTAAAAGCTTCTTAACTCCCTCTCCGGTTTTTGCTGAAATGAAGAAAATCTCGTCTTCGCCAAACCCAAACGTTTCCACGAGCTCTTTGGCAACGATCTCCGTCTGGGCATTCGGAAGATCGATTTTATTGATAACCGGGATCATCACAAGCCCTAACTTCTTGGCGACCTGGTAGTGTGCGACAGT
>JACPGQ010000068.1 GCA_016188975.1 Candidatus Levyibacteriota bacterium
ACAGAAAGATCGAGATAATTTTGGTGAGGAATTTCTCGTGAGTCAACGAATGGCTTTCAGGAGGAAATTATGTGAGTTAAATCGGGGTATTGACATCTGTGAAAAGTCTCGATATGATACTCATGTTTTCACAGAGAATATAGTAAGGAAAATATGGCACATACAAAAGCACAAGGAGCGGTAAAAGGCAATAGAGACTCTATCGCGAAACGGCTTGGAGTAAAAATCTATGGTGGCGATAGTGTCATCGCAGGAAATATTATCGTGAGACAAAAAGGAACTCGATTTCATGCTGGAAATGGAGTTTCGATGGGGAAAGATTACACGCTTTTTGCGGTACAATCTGGAAAAGTTAACTTCAAACTACACAAAGGGAGAAAACTTGTCGAGGTAATAAATGGATAACGAATCACAGTCAATTCATTTTCTCGAAACGAACCAGCTTCAATCAAATCCTCTCCAGCCTCGTGGCGTGGTTCTTCAAGAATCATTGACGGATCTCGTCGAGTCGATTAGAGAACAGGGCATTCTTGAGCCTATTGTCGTTGCAAAAACACCAGCAGGTTTCCAAATCATTGCTGGTGAAAGACGATGGAGAGCGGCGAAAATACTTGGCCTTCCGAAAGTGCCTGTTGTCGTAAAGGAAACGACACCTCAAGGAATGCTTGAGATGTCAATTGTTGAGAATGTCCAGCGTGAAGACCTTAATCCAATTGAGAGAGCACTGGCATACAAGCGGCTAATTGACGAATTTGGGTTGGGAACAAATGAAGTAGCAAAAAGAGTCGGAAAAAGTGCTCCGACAGTATCAAACACCATTCGATTACTCTCTCTCCCCGACGCGATTAAAGACGCACTTGTTGCAGGCGTCATAACCGAGGGGCATGTTCGTCCACTCATTTCCCTAGGTGATCCAAAATTGATGCTTGAGGTTTTCAAAAAGATCCTAAAAGACAATTTGACGGTTCGCCAAACGGAGGACTTGTCAAGAAAAATTAAAGGTGACGTTCAACAGAAAGAGCCGAAAACTGAAGTTTCGCAGCTCTATGTTCCTGAGCAGGATGAGATGGCTGACCAGTTAAGGAAGAAGTACAACTTTGACGATGTTAAAATTTATCAGTCGAGTAAGCTGGCAAGAATGACTATCATTGTAAAAGGGGACGTAGAGACGACAACGCAAAAAATGAAAAACCTCCACAAAATACTCTCCGACGCTAGCCTCTCTTAATCCATTTGTTATGGATTCTCAACTAGCCTCATTTGTGTAGGCGGCCAGTAAACGAAAAACGATTTTCCGATGAGCTCGTCTTTTTTGAGAAACCCCCATTCCCGCGAATCAGAACTGTGTGGTCTATTGTCCCCCATGACGATATACGAGTCATCAGGCACTCTCACAGGTTGTCCATCCCGAAGAAATGCTCCAGCTGAAGTACGGACATCGTTTCCTAAATATTGGCTTTCGTCAAGTTGTTGGCCGTTGACATACACAAGGCCGCTTCTTACCTCCACAGTATCGCCAGGGACTCCGATGACACGTTTGATGTAGTCTTTATCGTGATCAGTAGGTGCCTGAAAAACGACGACATCTCCCTTTTTGAGATCGTTAAATCTGAGCGTTACGAGATTTGTGAGAATAAATTCACCGTTTTTAAACGTCGGAAACATAGATTCGCCACTTACCTCGAATGGCCGAAAGAGAAAAAGGTATATAACAAGAAAAACCGATGCAGCAAGAAGGATAGTTTGGATTGTGTCGAAAAGGAAGGTGTAGACTCTCTTGAGTATTTCCAAAAACATAGGTTCTATTATTTCGAAATCGGTTCTCGTTGTCAATGAGAGCGCTTTTTGCTAAGATGGCTAAGATTACAAGCTCATGTAACTCATGCACAGCTTATTCCAGAGTGCATGGAGTTGAGAGCTACGGACTCTTAGCTCAGTTGGTTAGAGCGCTTCATTCACATTGAAGAGGTCGGAAGTTCGAGTCTTCTAGAGTCCACAAGAATAAGCGTTACCACTTCTCCTGCCTCATTGATATGACAGTAGTATTTTTTTGTCGTTTTTTCTATCCACATATTGGTGGGGTTGAGCGTCATGTGTATGAATTAAGTAAACGTCTTCAGAAAAAAGGGTGGAAAGTGATTGTTATTACCGAACAACACGACTCCTCGTTAAAACTGAAAGAAACGTATGACCAAATCAGTATTTACAGGATTCCTGTAGCAGAAACTTCAAAAGGAAAAAAATACCGCATATGGAAGTGGCTTTTTGTTCACCGATCACTTATAAAATCGGCCAAAGTTATCCATTGCCACGATGTATTTTATTGGTTTCTGCCATTCCGTTTTATGTATCCGTTGAAACATGTTTATACGACATTTCATGGGTATGAGGGTGATTCTCTTCCAACAAGAAAGGCGATTGTTATACATAAAATCGCTGAAATTCTTTCGCGGGAAGTCATCTGCGTTGGGGAATACTTAAAGAAATGGTACGGAACGAAAACCAAATTCATTACGTATGGAGCTGTCTCGCTTCCTGAGAGAAAAGAAGAGTTGTATCCAAAAAGGATACGTGAAATTGTCTTTATTGGTAGACTTGACCCAGAGGCAGGAATCATGCGTTATCTGGAATTACTGAACATGTTAAAACAAGACGGAGTTCTGCCACACCTGAGTGTCTTAGGTGAGGGTAGGTTGGCTGAGGTAGCAAGAACGTTTGTCCGTAAGCACAGGCTCAACGTGACATTTTATGGTGCAGTCCGGGATATCTCTCCCTTTCTTTCTCGTGCTGATTGTGCGTTTACATCCCGTTATCTGAGCACTCTTGAGTCATTTGCTTACCAAAAATATGTTTTTTGTCTCTATAATAATGATATCCATAGAGATTGTTTTTTACTCTCGCCCTTTCATTCATGGATAAGTTTGACAGGTGATATTTCTCAAATGGTTAAGGAAATAACACTACTGATACAACATCCGCACATAAAAGACGATGAGATTGCTCATGCGTATTCATGGGTGAGACAGCAAACGTGGGACAAAGTGACAAAGCTCTACCTTTCTTTATGGAAGATCTAACAAAACAAACTCCTTTACAGCAGATAGTCTCCTGCACAATAGGAAACGGAACAAAAATATACAACTTCGTTAATCTCTATCATTGTAGGATTGGAGATGATTGCGTGATTGGCTCGTTTGTCGAAGTACAAAAAAATGTCAACATAGGTAATCATGTTAAGATTTCATCGCATAGTTTCCTCTGCGAAGGAGTCATAGTAGAAGACAATGTTTTCATCGGCCATCATGTCGTCTTCACCAATGATAAATATCCGCGTGCAACAAGCAAGCGCGGTGTTCTCAAAACAGAAACAGACTGGCCATTACTTAAAACAGTCGTAAAAAATGGAGCATCAATCGGTTCAAATGCAACAATTCTTCCAGGAATCATCATCGGAGAGAATGCGATGGTCGGTGCAGGAGCTGTTGTAACCAAGAATGTTCCTTCAGGCAGCGTGGTAGTTGGAAACCCTGCTAAGGTTATTTCCAAAAAAATGTAGTTTTAGTATAGGCAGTTATTTTTTTCGTGGTCAGATTGATATTTCCCGGAAAAAGAATATATTTTTATGAGAACTATGTCTTTGAGCGAAGTGACTATGTCTCTCGGAAAAGCAACTTTTGTCTCCGAATCGTTTGTCCAGAGAACAGGGATTTCATGGATACTATATCCATATTTATTTGCCAGGAACAATGACTCTGTATCGAAAGACCACCTCTTAGTCCTTAGTTGAGAGAAAATACGGATTGCTGCATTCCTTGAAAACCCCTTAAATCCACAGGTAAAATCAGACACGTCCACACCCGTAGTCTGTCGAGAAAGGAATGTGAAAAATTTCCCCATTGATTCCCTGAGAAATGATTGGTGGACAAGTACCTCCGATGTTTTTCCTTTGCGTGTTGCAATGACGACATCGTATTTTTTAAGAGCAGAAAGGAATCTTTCAAGCGATTCAATTGGCGTAGAGAGGTCAATGTCGGTGAATATACGATACTTGCCACTCGCCTCGAGCATTCCTTCTCTAATAGCGAATCCTTTGCCTTGGTTTTTTTTATAGTGGATGAGTTTGAACCGTAAACGTTTTTTTGATCTATAAAGGAGATCTCGTGTTTTTTTATTACTTCCATCATCGACAATGATCAGCTCAACCGTATATTTCTTTTTTTGTAAATAAGCATTGATCCTTTCGAGGTTTCGCAAACGTTTTATCTCATTATAAACTGGTACGATTACTGAGAGGTAAGGGGAATCGCTTTTCATTGTACTTCTGCCACACAAAAGATACTTGTCCCAAACGGGATATGTATGTACCTCAGTAAAGACTGTTCAATATGGCTGACAAAAAGGAGAATGCCGTTTAGAAAGCCGTTGTTCATTGAGAAATCTGATGGATACTCTGCTTTTGAATTACGTGCTTTCAACGACCTGATAAACAGTACAGGGAAAAAAAGGAAGCTATAGACATGTGTAATTTTCAGAACCCTAAACTGAGATGATGCGAGAAGATTATATAGTTCTTTTTTCTCGTATCGCCGCTTGTGGTGTAACGCTTCGTCCCATCGGCTCCAGAGCATTTTGTGGGCAGGGACGGTAAGAATTAGCAGGCCGCCGGGGCGCAAGAGGCGTCTTACTTCACGAAGCGTTTTTTTATCATCAACATGCTCAAGAACGTCAAGCATTGTGATAACGTCAAACGAGGACGATGCATATCTTGTTTTATGAGCGGAACCAAGTCTGACTCGTGTTAACTTCCTTTGCTTGCAAAATCTTATGGCTTCTTTGGAAATATCAACTCCGTACGTCTTCCCGAATTTTGCAAAAGATTGCATATTGCCACCGGTACCACACCCGATGTCAAGGAGTCTCATGTGCCTCTTCTTTTTCTGAATTTTCCTTAAGTATATTTCGCAGAGGTCTCTTTTTGCACGGTGCCACCAATGTGTCTCTTCAAGAGCATACAGGTCACTGTAGAGATTTTTTCGCATATTTCAATATATGAGTAACTTCTCTTATAACAAAAAAAAGAATAATTGAGAAGAAGCCCAAGAGGCTTACGGCTTTTGTTGCAAAGTAGTATGGAGAGTCTTTATAGACTGCTTCTACCAGATGCAATCCTTTAGGAACAAGAAATACCATTTTACCAAGAGAGTTATTTTGCGTGTATTGAATAGGCGTGGAAAGAGTATCTACCATAATACTCCATCCTGGAAAGTAGAGAGTGTTTTCTCGGAGAGTAAGGTTGTTATCAGCGCTAACGATATACGCGTGGTATTCTTGTTGTCTCTTAACTTCTCTTACTGCTCCTCTCCCTGAGAGTACGTCGAGGTGTTTTTCCGGAACTTTTTTCTCCCAAAGGTCATTCAAATCAAGCCATCTAGGACTCGCCATGACAGCCATTCCTTCGTAGTTCCTCGTGCTTTGTGGAATATTTTTACGTAGTGTGTCATCTGCTATCTCTGGGATTGTCCTCCGGTTACCCCAATTAATAATGGTGTATCCGATTGTTGCAAATATAAGAGCGTAGATTACTGTTTTCCTTTTAGGAATCATCAAAATCAAATATCCGGCTAGTATCGCAGATGCAATATTGACAAAAAAGAGTAGGCGATACGAGAATTGTGCCATGGAGAGAACTGGAATAATTTTCCAGAATAATGAAGATTGGGGAGTAATGAGAAATGATAAAAACAAAAAGGCTAGAATCCAAAAAATAATCGGGACACGAATTTTTAGAGCGATCTTTTTTTTGAGCAGAGCATAACTCACGAGTACAAGTGCTAGTATCTGCGTGTAGCCGATAATAAAAGCAAATTCGCCCCTAGGCCCTTGAAGCAGTAGGCCAAATCTCCAAGGAGAAAAAATCAATTGCCAGAACGGAGTGAAGCTAGGATTCCCGGCAAGCACATATCCATATGTAACCTGAGAGAGAACAAGGTGTGCGTAAAAGACAGGTGAAGCTAAGAGTGCACCTACCATAAACCCGAGGCAGATTGTTAGAAACGTCATCGGTGAGCGAATTACTTTTGTTACGTAAAGCAGACCACAATACATGACTAAAAAAATTGATGTGAAGGCTGCATTCGCAGAGTGAGCAAAGAAGAGCAATCCTACAAGCAATCCAAACAAGAGTATATTCCTTAGATTCTGTTTTTCGATGAGGTTATGAAGTTGATAAAATAGAAGTGGAGTAAGTGCATACGCAAAATTCTCCCCATTTACTCTGAAATGTAGCGTAATGAGGTGATACGGAGCGAAGACATAAAAGATTGCGGCTGTGAATCTTGCGAGGTTATTATGGAAGATTTTTTTTGTCCATAGATACATCGTTATGCCGGATCCGAAGAGACTGAGGATGAGGAAGATTTTCATTCCAGCAACGAAAGAAAACCCGAGAAAGTGAAAAAATGATATGAGGTAGTAGTGAAGAATATAGTTGAAAATAAAGACAGGGTACCCGTAGGTTGCATTGAGGTCTCCGCCCCACGAGGGCATGAGGTTGCCTTCCTTTAGATTGTCATAAAAAACCATCGCACGGTAAATGTGCATGTTAAAATCTCCACTTTCGTAAACGCCCTTCCGGAGAATACTTATGATTGGAAGCAGTGAGAAGATAAGGAGAAGAGGGAAGTATCCAATGGGTCTTTTCGGGTAGATGAACCGATAAAAAAGAATCCCAAGGCAGATGATCGATAAGGCCGCTATATTAATAACAACCATTCTATAAGGCTCGATCATAGGTGTTATAATACAGTAATTAATTTGGGAAGGCAATTCAGAAAACGCTTTGAAGACGTCATTTATTTGCACAGTATTAAACGAGGAAGAAGCAATCGAGAGCTTCCTCCTATCATTTTCCAGACAGACAAGAAAACCTGATGAAATAGTGATTGTCGACGGCGGTTCTAGGGATGGTACGATACGGAAAATCCTGAATTTTCAAGAAACACATAAAACCCTTCATGTAAAACTTTTCAGGAAGAGAGGCAACAGGGCAGTTGGGCGTAACTTCGCAATAAGAAAAGCTAATCACGATATCATTCTCCTCAGTGATGCGGGGTGTTTGCTTTCTGCGAAATGGGTACACGAGATCTCAAAACCGTTTCTAAATTCCCGCGTTGATGTGGTATCTGGATACTACAGAGGTAAGTCTGAAACTGTCTTCCAAAAGTGTCTTATTCCATACGTTCTTGTTATGCCTGATAAATTGAAAGAGGACGCATTTCTTCCCTCAACGCGTTCCATGGCAATAAAGAAATCAGTATTGAAGCAAATGGGATGGTTTCCCAAAGAGTATTCGCATAACGAAGACTACGTCTTCGCGAAATACTTACAGAAAGAGAGTGTTCGAATAGGCTTCGCGAAAAAAGCAATTGTGTACTGGATCCCAGTGAAAACGCTGAAGGGTGCTTTTATCATGTTTTTCCGCTTTGCTGTAGGAGATGCAGAGGCAGGAATTTTACGTCCAAAAGTGGTATTGATTATTGCAAGATACGTTTTCGCTTTGATACTGTTTTCTATCATAGTCTCTCAAAGAGATAGTACCTTGGCATTTCTTTTTTTCGTCCTTTTAATCTTGTACTTGCTTTGGGCTATTGCAAAAAACTATAAGTATGTAAAAAGATGGGAGGCAATCTATTTTCTTCCTCTTCTTCAGATAACGTCTGATATTGCTGTTCTGTCGGGTACCTGTATAGGATTACTAATACTTTTGTTCAGCAAGAATGAACGTACATTTTTTCAGGTGTAACAATCAAATATGTTACAATAAAAAGCAAATCGAGTCATGAAGACGAAAGATAAGTATATCGGGGTTGGAGACATCGCCGTTTCACAACTTGCAAAAAAATATGTTAACCAAGTCCTTTCGTCACGCAGAATTACGTATGGCCCTTTTGCAGATTCGTTTGAAAAAGAATTTGCAAAACTTCATGACCTCAAGTATGCAATTTTTTGCAATAGTGGAACAAGTGCTTTACAGGTGGCTCTTCACGCGCTTAAGCGGGAATATAAATGGAATGATGGGGACGAAGTACTTGTTCCGGCACTCACCTTTGTCGCGACAGTCAATATTATCATTCAAAACAACCTGACTCCTATATTTATTGATGTCGACCCTGACTTTTTCGATATTGATCCAACAATGATTGAGAAGAAGATAACGAAAAGAACTCGTGCTATTATCCCTGTACATATAGGTGGTTTGCCGTGTGATATGGATCCGATAATCAGTCTTGCAAGAAAACATTCATTGCGGATAATAGAGGATTCATGTGAAACGATTCTCGCTCGCTATAAAGGAAAGTCCGTCGGATCGTTTGGCGATTTTGGTTGTTTCTCCACGTATGCAGCCCACACATTAGTAACAGGAGTTGGAGGGTTTATCTGCACAAATGATCCGAAACTCGCAACCTTAGCCAAGAGTTTGGTTAACCATGGAAGAGACGGAATCTATATTTCAATTGACGACGATAATGTTTCAAGCAAGAAAAAATTATTCTCAATTGTGGATAAGCGATTTAACTTTGTTGATGTCGGATATAGCTATCGGGCAACAGAGTTTGAAGCTGCGTTGGGGTTGGCTCAAATCAGGGAGTTAAAAGAAAATGTCAAGAAAAGGAGAGAAAATGCTGCATATTTATTCAAAGGCTTATCAGATCTACAGGAATTCCTGCAGTTTCCCAAAGAGAGGAAAGAAGCGATCCATACGTATATGTTTTTCCCGATTATTGTTCGAGACGGTGTGAGCAGGGAGGATCTCGTTTATTTTCTTGAGGAACGAAAGATTGAAACACGGTTTCTTTTGCCACTTTTAAGCCAACCGGTCTACAGGAGCATATTTGGTGACCTTGAGAGCAAGTATCCAGTCGCAACGCATCTTTCTCATTCGGGATTCTATGTCGGTTGCCATCCGGGATTGACCAAAAAAAACCTCGATACAATTATTCATATTTTTCACCAGTATTTTACATCCAGGAAGAAGAGAAAATGATCAGATGGGGTACAAAGTTGCAACGATTTATGGTATTGGCTGGATTAGCCTGCTTCAGGTCGGTACGAGAATTATTTCTCTAGCCAAGATCATCATTGTCGCCAAAATTGTATCTCCCTACGAATTTGGTATCTTCGCACTCGTTACGACAATACTTTCTCTGGCAGAGGTTTTTACCGATGCGAGTCTTCAGACGTTTCTTATCCAGAAAAAACATGATCTTGAGAAGGTCATCTCAAGCGTCTGGAGGGTGATCCTTTTTCGGGGAGTTATACTCTTTTGCGCAGTTCTGCTTTTTTCGTTTCCTGCGTCACTTTTTTTCCATGCGGCTCCTCTTTTTCATCTTTTGTTAGTAGCTGCTTTCATTCCTCTTGTAAAGGCGTTTGAAAATCCATATGTGTGACCTTTGGGGTAGGAGTGTCATGGATCGTAATAAAAGATCGTCCAAGCTGGAAGTTCAAAAAAAAATACTTGAGAGAGATTAGTCAATTTATGAGATCAATTATCCCGATGAATATCTTGAATTTCGCAGTCAACCAGTACGATGTGTTATTTGTCGGACGATTTTCCGGTCCGAGTATGGTAGGCATCTACCAATTAGGTCAAAAATTTTCAAGTGTTCCTCTAATTGAATTGTCAGATATATTTGGCAAAGTTACTTTTCCTATCTACACGAAGTTTGCTGAAGATAGAGTAAGGTTACTGAACGCATATATGAGAATTGTTTTGTCCGTACTGATCATCGGATTCATAGGTGTTGTTTTCCTATTTACAGCCTCATCATATCTTATTCGGTTTCTTGGACCATCTTGGAGCGGGATCTCAAGTTTTTTTCCAGTTCTTCTGGCATATGGATTTCTTATGTCACTATGGGGAACAACCGGATCGCTATTTCTTTCACTTTCTGCGCAGGTAATTTTAGCGAGAATTGCATTTATTCGGTTTTTACTGACAATTCCAATCGTTGGTGCTGCCACGTATCTCTACGGCATCACAGGAACTGCATGGGGATTGCTTTTGAGCATCCTCATGGTTATCCCGATAACGGTTTATTACTTTCTGAGATTTTTTCATCGCAAAAACAAAGGGTAGTTCTTAACCATTAGATGGGAAACATGTATAATACCTCAGCCTCTGTCCCAAGGTAGGATAATGAAAATCGCAGTCTTCCACAATCTGAATTTTGGGGGCGCGAAGCGTGTCGTTTTCGAGCAGGTAAAAGGTCTATCCAAAGACCACGTCGTCGACGTCTACAAAACCAATCGCGATGAAGACATTTTTGATCCTCTTGCCTACGCTCGTAATTCATACGAATATGATGTTCCATTCTACTTTGACTCGACTGCAGGCTTAAGAAGACTTGAGTACGACATAAAGACAATTATTACCTTACAAAATCTCCACGCGAAGATAGCATCAGATATTGATAAAAGGGGATACGATCTTGTCCTTGTGCATCCCGATAAGTACACCCAAGCCCCATTTCTTATCCGTTTTCTTAAGACTCCTACGGTATACTACTGTCAGGAGCCGCTGAGAATTGCATATGAGTATAGTTTGCGGCTCAGGGAGCAAGTCTCACCAGTAAAAAAAAGCTATGAAGAAGTCAGCAGATATCTTCGGAAACGAAACGACCGGATAAATGTCAGAAGTGCTCAATTCACTCTGGCAAGCTGCCTTCACGTCAGGGAGCGCATGATTGAATCGTATGATGTCTATCCTGACATCAACTATCCAGGAATTGATACCACTGTATTTCGGCCAAAACATCGAAAAAAGAAAAACCAAGTCTTGTTTATAGGAGGGGAGGAAGTCGTGACAGACGGGTATGATTTGCTTAAAGATGCGTTCACGCGTATTCCGAAGAAAATACGGCCTACAGTTCATATTGTGAAATGGAAAAAACAGAATAATGAACGGCTTACTGACAATGAGCTCGTGGACATGTATAACGAATCGATTGCTGCTATGTGCGTGAGCCGGCTGGAGACATTTGGACTTGTCCCTCTTGAGGCAATGGCATGTGGGGTACCTGTCATTGCCACGAATGTGAGCGGACATAGAGAAACCGTCGTGCATGGAAAGACAGGATTTCTTGTCGAGTTTCACCCTAAAGAGATTGCGGGGAGACTCACGATGCTTCTTGCATCACCGAAACTCGCAACAAAGATTGGAGAGGAAGGAGTGCGCCATGTAAAAAAAGAGTGGACATGGAAGAAAAGCGTGCAGTCTCTTGATGCACTGCTGCGCAGTTTCAAGCACCAACAATGAGACCATTGATTTCAATAATCTCTATTTACTACAACACTCCCCATGAAATACTCGATTCTCTTGCATCAATTGCATCTGCAGTAAAGGGATGTACCTATGAAATAATAATTGTCGACAACAATTCTCCTCTACCACTCCCTAAAAAAGTCTCTTCATTTTCTAAAGTACGGGTACTAAGCAATAGAGAGAACATTGGTTTCGGAGCTGCTATAAACCAAGCAGTGAAGAAGAGTAGGGGGGAGTATCTCCTTTTGCTTAATCCAGATACCGTATGCTTTCCGCAAGCAGTAACCAAAATGTATAAGCGTATTAAGAGAGATAAACGTCTAGGAATAATCGGTCCAAAGGTTCTTGATAAAAACGGAAATGTGCTGGACACTATCAGTAATCCGCCATATTTACCTTCCGCATTAGTAATTTTTTCATTGTTGAAGCACCTCTGGCCGTTTCGGTCAATTGAAGAGAACTACCATTTGCGAAATCTTGATCGGGATAGGGAGCACTTTGTTCCGGTAATCGGGGGCGCTTGTATGTTTCTGAGAAAAGATGTGTTTGAGAGGGCTGAAGGTTTTGATAAAAGGTTTTTTATGTACTTTGAGGAGGCGGATTTATCTCTCAGAGTTCAAAAACTGGGACTGCGGAATGTGTATTTTCCGCAAGCCAAAGTTACTCATTTTGTCGGGAGAAGTTCGAGTGATTCTGCTTGGATTCAGAGAGTATTTGAAAGAAGTAGATACCTCTTCTTCAATAAATATCATGGGTTTTCCAAAGCGATTCTGACAGAGCTTTTTTTACGTTCATTTACTTTTGCGAGTATAAGTTTGTTGCTCTTGCTTTCTCTCTCCTCATTTCTGATATTTTATCGGCTAGATGAGCTGATGATGTTTTTTGGTGATTTTGGGAGAGATTATTTGACAGCTCGAGATGCAATTCTACACTCAAACATTCCTCTCGTCGGAATTACCTCATCTGTGACATGGCTCCATCAGGGCCCATTGTCAGTATGGTTTATTGCGCTGAGTTTTTTGGGGACTGACTTTAATCCTTTGGCCCCTGTGTATTTATATGGATTTTTCAGTGTTATCACAACGTACGCTATCTATAGACTCGGAGGGCTTATGTTTACTAAAACAGCTGGACTACTGGCAGCGCTATTTTTTACGACATCGCCACTTGTACTCGTTAACGCAAGGATTCCTTACCATACTTCTCCTATTCCTCTTTTCAGCGCAATCTTTTTACTTTTCCTTTGGGTGTTCATCAAAAAAAGAAAGTTTATCTTCTTCCTAGGCTTATCGCTTGGATTATTGCTTCTGTTAGAACTCTCCAATGCAGTGCTGTTTTTTGTACTCGGGGCCCTCTACGTCTTGTATAGGCCAAGCCTGACAAGACGTGAAGTCGTTTGGGGAATTGCTGGCTTCGGATTTGGAATCGCAGCTTTTATTCTTTATGACATCACGCACAACTTTGTACAAACAGGTGGTTTTTTCTTATGGATTGCTAATAGAATTCGCCTCTTTTTTGGACTTACTCTCTCCGGGGCATCTACTACGGCAAACATTCCTGCTGCGCTTTTAACTGTTTGGAATGAAATAAGAAGGTTTGTTTACCCACAGGACATATGGACTGTTATCGTTGTGCTTATCCTCGTCGTTTCACTTGTCCTTGTGAAACGAATTGGTTATTATGAACGGTTTTCGAATGGATTGCTTCTTTGCGTCGTTTGGCTCTGCCTTGCACTAGTTGGGTTTATCATTCATGCTGCACCCGGGACTGCTTATTTTCCTCTGATTTTCGTCCCTTTTTCACTTATTGTAGGTTCTGCTTTTTATGAAGTCGGGAAGAGATCAAGTCTCATGTACATAGTTTTTTTTGCAATTGTTGCCGCAAATGCTTTTTATACGGTAAAAAATCAGTACTTCCTCGATACGAAGACATTTCATGGGTCTGATGCATATGGTTGGGACTATGGCTTAGGGGAAGCATTCGTCGAGAGACAAAAAACAGTAGATTTTATTCTCGGTGATGTAAAGGGTGAGCCAATGCAGATAAGAGGTGGTGGATTCCTTCGGGAATTCGAATCTTCTGTTGATAACTACAAATACCTACTTTGGCAAAAGGGAGGAGTAGTAGATGAAGGGTCAGCTAGAATTTACACGCTATATCAAGAAAGAGAAGAAGTGCCAAGAGATGCAAAGATGCTTTACACGAATTCATTTGTTTATGTTACGAAAAACTAATTGGAGTTTATTAATCTTTTTTGCAGGGCTATGTGCCATCCTGCTGACTTCATCATGTATTAACGGTATTTTTTTTCCATCTGATATTCTCAACTATTTTCCGCTGTTTTCGGAAAATAGTTGGCGTCCACCACATAACTCCCTGTTGGCTGACCCGGTGTTTCAGTTTGAACCGTGGAGATGGTACATAAAAGACCAACTGTCCTCAGGTATTTTCCCGCTTTGGAATGACAGAAACGGGTTAGGGGTGCCATTTCTTGCGAATCCACAAACTGCGTTACTCTTTCCTCTTACGATTGCATACTTACTTCTTCCGTTGGGTTCGGGGCTATTGTTTATCCATCTCGCAAAGGTATTCTTATTTGGTTTTTTTACTTTCCTGTATTTGCGAGTGATAAAACTCGGAGTTCGTTCTTCGTTTTTCGGGGTATTGGCAACTTCGTCCTCGGCGTTTTTTATGACGTGGCTCTTGTGGCCGCATACGAATGTTTCCCTTTTTCTTCCGTTGCTTCTTTTTTTAGTTGAGAAGATGAGGAATGCGCATAACAGGGTATTATTATATGTCGCTTTTTCAGTATGTACTGCATTTGCTTTTTTCGGTGGGCATCCGGAGACGTTTTTCCAAGTCGGGCTTATCGTCATCGCCTACACACTCTTCCGATTCTATAAGTCATGGAGAATACTACTGAACATAGTTTTTTTTGGATTCATTGGATTATCCTTGGCTGGAATTCAGTTACTTCCATTTGTTGAGTACTTGTTCAACAGCGCAGAATGGGTTAGGAGGTCCAACTTTGTCATACACTTTCTTCCTTTAGCTTCAGTTATACAGTATTTTTTTCCATTTACTCTGGGTGCTCCTCATCTGCAGTATTATAAAGCATTTCCTGGAACAAATTTTCAGGAATCCGCTGGAGGATACGTTGGCATAATCCCACTGATACTTGCTTTTATTGCGATAGTTGCTTTGCGAAAAAACAAACTCGTCGTATTTTGGTCGGTAGTTGGGATAATTGCGTTTGGAATTTCTTATGCGATCCCACCAATTTCGTGGATTACGTTTCTTCCAATTTTTGAAAATTCCGCAAACCACCGTTTTGTGGGAATCCTAGGGTTCTCAGCAGTTGTTAGCGCTTCTGTAATACTCCACTCACTACTTCGAAGGAAAGCATTATATTCGCATACGCGTTTCCTGTTAATCCTAATCATTGGAGGGATAGCATCTCTTGCAGTGCTCCTTCTTCCTTTGCTTGTTTCGGGGATTGGACTAAACCCTCCGCAGCAGTTTATGTCTTTACTGCAGATGCACATACTCCTGCAACTACTCAGTACAGCAGGTTTTTTTCTTAGCCTTCTTTTTTTACAAAGGTCAAGACTTCTACAATTTTTTCTCCTTTTAACTTTCTTTTTTTTGCAGACAGGATTTCTCTTTTGGAATTATGTGCCTTTTACCCCAAGAAATGAATACTATCCTTCACCTAACGTAGTCAAGAAGCTCCAATCGTTACCAAAAGGGACATACGTGGAAGTTGGAAACCCTTCAGTAAAAGTGGATGCAAATATTTTGTACAATTTACGATCTGTCGAAAACTACGATGCACTTGGTATTAAAGAATATAAAGTTCTCTATGATAGTTCATTTCCAATTAAAAACCATTGGGACAATATCGATCAAGTTAGCGTGGAATCCCTCAAACGTTTTGGAATTCGCTACATCCTTTCTGATTATGACCTTCGTCTTCATCCATTCGCACTTCAAAAGAACGTTTCCATGATTCTTCCTGAGCTTACCAAGGAGAGAGGATACCGTGTTTCCTTTATTCCTCAGCAGGAAATACTCAGCGGTATCCGATTATTGACAGCAAATTTCAACAGGAAAAACACATGCACCTTTAGCGTATCAGTCATTCAGAAAGAGAACGAGGTATTTACGACGAAACATTCTTGTCTTGATGTGCGTGATAAGATGTACTTCTACATCCCGATTCCGGATATTCATCTTATTCCAAATCAGCAATACCAAATTGGAATTCAAAGCGATGCAGATGAAACAAATGCTATCGCTCTGTGGGGGGGGAGGGATCCATTCGTACAATTGTATTACAAAGCAAGCGAATCATCAGTCTTTCGCTTGCTTTCACGAGGAAAGAGCACATATCTTTTTGAATACCCTCAAGGAGAGAGAATCACGTACTCTGGAAAGTTTAGGATACTCACCGAGTCACCGCAGAAACTGGTACTGAGGACTGAAAACGGAAACCCTGCCAAAATGCTGATAAGAATTCCACAGTATCCCGGCTGGGATATTTTGATTGACGGGCATTTGACGGAATCAAGCAAATCTCATGTATTTCTGGAGTTTGTTGTTCCACCGAGTGAGCATATCATTACTGTCGTTTATCGACCGCTTAGTTTTACCAGTGGGGTTCTCCTTAGCATTGTTTCTTTCCTCTTTTTGGTAGTACTCTCTTTGCGAGTGCTAGTACAGAGTAATGTTTTCAGCAAACTCCTTGGTTACTTGAATAAATCATTTGCTCCCCGAAAGAAAATTCCGCTCTGGCAGCATGCCATTGTATTTCTAGTAGGGATTTTTGTTTCTCTCACCACCTATGTTGTAATGGTAAAAATCCTTCAGATCTCATTTGCTATGCCAGAAACAACTGCTATTAACTGGTATACGGTTCACGGATATCCAAGGCAACAAGATTACTTCTACTTCTATACAGGTTTTGTTTATGTAGCAGTGGTGACGAGCAGTCTTTGGATTCTCTGGTTATGGATAAAAAGAAAGCATTAACACATACTATTACTGGTTTTCTTATCATAGCGTTCCTATCCTTCTTCGGGTCAGGGGTGATTATCAGTCCATTTTATGGAGAGATTAATTTCATTGACGAAGGACAATTCGGTGGATGGATTGCGCACATGCTTAAAGGAGAGCATCTTTACGAAGACATATATGCGGCTTACGGCCCTCTGTATATTTATCCTTTCTATCTGCTGTCGAAACTTTTTGGCCCTTCGGTTTTTCTCATCAGAATTGTCCTTATTGTTTTTAATGTGTTCTTGGCAGTTTTTATAGCATGGGGGATTATCCGTAAGTTAAGGCTCGCCTGGTACTTTCAGCTTTTCACACTCGCCATGCTTCTTATTGTTCCTGGATATACCATGCGGCAAGGAACGGGTCTTCTCACAATTTTACTATACGTTTATGCATTGGAAAAGAGAGCTGTAGGTTGGAATTTTCTCCCAGGGATGACACTTGCCATCTCCTATCTTATTAGTACCGAAATTGGTATTTTTACATCCATTATTATTTTATTGTTTGTTTTCTATCAATTTGTTGTTGCAAAGAATATTTTTGATGTCTTCAAACGGTCATTGGTAATGTTTATTGGACTTAGTATAGTTTTTTTCTTATTTTATTGGTGGTCAGCAAGCGAGGGATGGTTTTGGCCATATATTTCGACGATTAGTGATGATTTAAGGACATATTCAAGTATAGATCTTCCAAATGGGATGAATTTCCCAAACCCCTTAGTTCTGTATCCTCGATCATTCTTTTTTCTTCCTTGGGTGAAGTTTCTTGTCTCCAAGGAGATGCTTTTATACTGGTTATTTCTCTTTTATATTATTTTCTTTTTTTACCTCCTCGCGGCAATTATTCTTAGGCGAAAACAAAAAAATACGCCTCTCATCTTTGCAATTTCTTTATTCGGATTTCTTCTCTCCATGATACTTGTCGGGAGATCGGGCCATTTTCCTTTTACCCTCTCTCCTTTGTTTATTCTTTTTGCCTACTTTCTTGATCTGTTGGTCAAAAAATGGAAAAAGACTCAAAGTTATGGAGAAAAAATAACTTCTACTGTTTTAGTTACGTTAATTCTTCTCTTTTCACTTCGTATTCTCCTGATTTACCGACCACATTTTATCAAGCTGCTTGATGTTCCTCAAGCAGTCCTTTCAAAGAAAAATAATCCATCTTATATAGGTAATGTTTTTATTTCCTCATCGCAAAAGAAGGATATACAGACTATGCAGAACTTTGTATGGACGAATACAAAACCTACAGACACAATATTTTTTCTCGGGAATGAGCCGATGATGTACCTCTTGGTTAATAGAGATAATCCAAGCAGGTTTGATCTTCCAGAAGTTGCAAATACACTGGAGAAAAGGTTAGAGCTGCTCAATGCTCTACAAAAAGATAAAACGGAGTACATTATTTATGACACGAAATCATGGGACGTTGATGGCGTCAGCAATATGCAGCGGCTTCCTGAGGTAATGAAGTATATTCGTTCATCTTATGAGGAAAGAACCCTGGGCAGCTACATTATCTACTCTCGGAAAAACTAACGTTTCACTTCTTTTCCACGGATAATTTTGGGATATGGGAGAGGGATAATAAAATCTCCTTGATACCCTTTTTTTCTTAGTTTAGGCATCAATTCTTCAGCAATATGCCATGAAAAAAGAAGCGCATACGCCGGCTGATCTTTAAATAGTTTTTCTTCGTCAATAATCGGAATAAGTGTCCCCGGAACATAATTTCCGATTTTGTACGATCCCTTTATTTCGAGAACGTACTCGATTATACCTTCATCCAATCCTGCGTAGTTTATCAATGTTGAGGCGCGTGAAGGGGCACTGATTCCATATATTTTCTTTTTTCTCTTTTTTATATTCAGAAGCAATGAATGAAGTGCCAACTTTGAGATGACTGTTTTTTGTGCAAAACCCTCAAATGCTTTTTTGTTGGTTGTCGTTCCCCTCTCTTTCTTTAGCTGTTTTTCAACAGAAGATCGTATAGGAAACGCGCCTTTTTTTGCCGAATAGACACGGATTGATCCCCCATGAGAGGGAATTTCCTTTGTGTGAAAGATTTCGAGCCCGTGCATTGCAAGAAGATTCTTAAGACTTGTCAAAGAGTAGTAGCGCATATGCTCATGGTAAATCGTGTCATACTGAATCTTTTTAATGAGCGGAAGAAGGTAGTGAGATTCGGAGATAAATACACCCTTTGGTTTGAGAATAGGACGTATCGCGTCGATAACAGTATGAATATCTTCCATATGCGCAAAGACGTTCGCCGCTGTAATGACCGTTGCTTTTCCATGCGTTTCTATAATTTCTTTCGCTACACGTTTTGTAAAGTAATCGAGTATCGTTGGGATTCCTTTTTGTATCGCCACTTTACCAATATCTTCAGGAGTTACACCAAGGACACGATGATTCTTCATAAAATTCTCAAGAAGCGTTCCATCATTTGAACCGATATCAACGATAAGGTCATTTTTTCCAAGACGAAGCAATCTTGACGATTCTTTATATAAGTTAGCAAAATTATCGCGCAGGATTTTGGTCGTGCCGCTCGTATACGGATATTCTGGGGGAAAGATGATATTCGGATCAACTATAAGTCCAAGCTGTACCAAGTGGCACTTCGGACAATAGAGTAACTGAGCGGGGTAACTGGGCTGTTCTTGCGGAATACTCCCGATTGGAAGAAGCTTATTTACCGGAGGAAGGTAGCCTAGGAAAAGAATAGATTCAAGTTTGTCATTCAGACACGATTGGCAGGTTGTGACTGCAACACAAGACCCGCTCCCAAACGCTAAAGGGAGTTTATTTTTTCCTATTGTCTCCGGCATTTTTATGAGTATTGTACCATAAATACGTTTGTTTTAAGCCTTCTTCAAGCGACTTCGTCGGTGTAAATCCAAGAGCTATTATTTTACGTATATCAGGACACCGACGTATGACACTCCCGGGAGGAGAGGGGGATTTCACTAAATTAATTTTTTTATCAGCAATTTTTTCAAGCATTTTTACAATCCTGGCAATACTTATTTCCTCATCGGTGCCGACATTGTATACTTCACCACTTTTTCCTTTTTTTAGGATGAGCAGTAAGGCATTTGTAAAGTCGTCAATATAGATAAACGAACGTGTTTCCCTGCCTGATCCTTGAATTTGAAGCTTTATGCGTTTCTGTTTTTGTGTGAGAATTTTTGTAATGAGCTCTGGTATGACGTGCTCTTTACCCATATTCGGACCGTAGACATTATGCGGTCTGAAGATCACTACTTTTTTGAGAAACGTTCTTCCTACATGATAGGACAGTAATTCACTGATTATCTTTCCTCCAGCGTATGAGTATCTTGGGTTTTTAAGGGAGGGAATGGAAAAAGGAACGTCCTCTGGCGTAGGAATAATTTGGGGTGTCTGATATACCTCAGAACTTGAAGCGAGAAAGAGTTCTGTTACGTTATGCATTTTTGCTCCGTCCAATACATTCAGTATTCCTTTCACCCCCACAGATAAAACAAGATCTGGCTTCTCATAAAAGTTTTTCGTTCCATTTATAAAGGCGAGGTGGATGATGGATTCTACTCCTCTACATGCGTTCAGAACGGTTTTTGTGTCTCTTATATCTCCTTTTATAAATTCTACGTTTGTATTTTTGGGTACCTGTGAAGGATTTCGGAATTCATTATCTAAGATTCTGATAAGCACATGTCTTTTTAGAAGTGCCTCTGTTATATTTCTACCGATAAAGCCTGTGCCGCCTGTTATGAGATACCGTTTCATAGAAGGAGATTTATTATAAGTTTATATCTCTGAGTTGTAAATGGAAAGTATTGTCTTGCTTTTCGAAAGAGTATCATTTAAGATCTCACTATTCTTTTCTGGACACGACATGAAAAAAAATACCTCTAAGAAAAACTCTACCGTCGCCGTCATTGGGGTAGGGAGGGTGGGGCTTCCATTGGCACTCATTTTGGCTGAAAAGGGATTTACCGTTTACGGTATAGGAAGAAATGAGAAAAAGACCGAACAGGTAAATGAAGGAATTATGCCGTTTATGGAGAAAGGCGCCCCATCGATACTCCGACGAGTAAAAGGGAAAACGTTTTTTGCAACAGTTGATTATTCACACGTCGTAAAATGCGACTTTATCATCCTTACTCTTGGAACTCCTATTGATGAAAATATGAACCCCGTTTTCTCGCAGATTCACGATGCTGTTGCATCAATGAAGCAATTTCTCAGACCAGGTCAGACACTCATCTTGCGAAGTACTGTAACTCCTGGCACGACAAAATACGTTCGGTCAATGCTAGAAGCGGATAAATCACTAAAAGTTGGCATCAATTTTTTTCTCGCCTTTTGCCCGGAGAGAATTGCCGAAGGGAAGGCGATAGAGGAGATAGAAACTGTTCCACAGATGATTGGTGGCGTTGATGCGAAAAGCGGAAAAAAAGCAGAAGAGCTTTTCAAAAAAATAGGCGTTGCGACCATGCTGACGGATGATGTCTCGGCAGAACTTGCCAAACTTTTTACAAATATGTACAGATACATTAATTTCGCAATGGCAAACGAGTTTATGATTTTGGCTGACAATTACCATAAAGACATCCATGAGATAGTAGACCTTGTAAACTTCGGCTACACAAGAGGCGGGGTGAGTTTGCCGGGCCTTACGGCAGGACCGTGTCTTTTTAAGGACGGATTCTTCATGATCTCTGATCTACCCTTTGCTGATCTTTTTTTAACAAGCTGGAAAATAAATGAATCAATTCCGCATTTCCTCGTAAAAAAACTGAGGGATACAATGGTTCTTGCGAACAAGAAAGTCACTATTCTGGGTCTTGCATTTAAGGCAGAGATAGATGATGTCAGAGCATCGTTAAGCTTTAAAGCGCGCAAAGCACTCCTCAGGGAACGAATGGAAGTCGCACTTCATGATCCATATCTAAAAAACCATTCAGAACATCGCATCGAGAAAGATATTTATCAAGCGCTAGACGGAGCAAATGTTATTTTTGTCGGAACAAATCATAAAGAGTATAAGCATCTTGATATGAAGAGAGTTAGAAAAATTGTGAAAAAAAATTGTATCGTCTGTGATGTCTGGAATGTTTTTGGAACGGGTAAAATTATTTTTTCGCTAAGTGACTATTTCTAAGTGTGTATTATTTCGCGATTGTCGCTTTTGGTACTCTTACGGCAAGTTCTCTATTAGAGTGTAGCTCGCGGAAGTGTTTTGCTCCGTAAACGAACCATCGAAAATATTCTTTCATCCACGGACCAATCCGGAAAGTCGATTTTCCGCCGTACAATCGGTCAATTGAGATGATAGGCACTTCGCCTAAGTGAAGCCCAGCAATCTGCGCCTTCATCGCCATCTCAAAAACGACTGCCCACCCAACTGGCTTTGATTCAAGAATAATTTTTTTGGTGATGTCTTTACGAAACATTTTGAAGCCCGTTGTAGCATCGGAAAAGATCGAGCCGCAGAGAAGTCTAAACAGCCTGTTCGCTATTTGCGAAAGGAATGACTCTAAAAGTGATCCTCCCAACCGTCTTCCTCCATGCCTATATCTCGTGCAGCTGACAAATTCACAGCCATGATCCATCAGATAAATCATGTCTTCGATAGCGAGTGTTGGTCCTACATCGTCGACAGCAAGTATGAGAATATATTTTCCGTTTGCACTATCAATTCCTGCTTTGATTGCATTAATAACTCCTTTGCCAAAGTGGTTGTAGACGAGCCGAATATCCTGATTTTTCTTTCGAATCTCTCTAATAGCGGGGATTGTATCGTCAGCTTTATCATCGTAAATGATGAGGATTTCATGAGGAATTTCTAGGACAGCCTCGAGGATTTTGAGCATAAGATGGATGTTTATTCCCTCGTTTCTTACCGGTAGGAGTATTGAAAGGGTGAGCTTGGAGTTAGGACGTTTCATCAGAAAAAAATGTTTTAATAAGCTTACAAACATTCACGATATCGTTATCACTGAGAGTAAAAGCAGAAGGAAGCCAGAGTGCTTTTGGTGACAAAGCAGAACTTATCGGAAAATGCTCATCTGATAGTTTGTAATAAGCCTGAGAATGAATCGGGTACCAGAAGTTTCGACTACCTATATTCTTTTTTTTCAAAAACGCCACTAGATCATCCCTCCGTTCTGTGAGGACATCTGTCCACTGAGGAAGCTCACCCGCATCTACCTTGAACGGAAGTACTGAAACTTCTTTGAGCTGGGAGAGGAGTTTTTTATAGATACGATGGTTTTTTCTCATCCTCTGAATTCTTTTTTCGAGATAGACGAGCTGACCGAGGCCGACTGCTGCTTGCAGGTCAGTAAATTTGAAATTGAATCCGAGTGCAGGGTGGATATCATTCCCTCCGGTTCCTCTCACTGGTCTTCCCTGGTCTTTGAGCATCTTGAGTTTTAGATAGAGATTGTCATCATTCGTAACAATCAGCCCTCCTTGTCCTGTGCTGATTGTTTTTGCGGGTGAGAGCGAAAAACAACCCATATCACCGAATGTTCCCAGGTACTTTCCTTTGTATTTTGACATGAATGCTTCCGCCGCGTCTTCTACCACGAGGAGTTTTTTTCGTTTTGCAATTTTTGACACTTCGTGCATATCTGCAGCCCTTCCGCTAATGTGGACAGGAATGACAGCTTTTGTTTTGTCGGTAATCGCCCGTTCAAAGCAGTTTATATCGATTGTGAGTGTAAGGGGATCAACATCTACAAGTATTGCTTTCGCACCAGTCATCTCAACAGCATTTGCAGTGGCGATAAACGTGATGTCAGGAACGATTACTTCATCACCATATCCGATTCCCGCCGACTTTAACGATAAAAACATGGCAGCAGTAGCGCTCGTCACAGCGAGGACGTGTTTCACGCCAAGATGCTCTCCAATGTTATTTTCGAATTCTGTCGTAAGCTTTCCTTCGTTTGGGAAAGCGCTTTGCAGAACAGATTTGAGGAGCGTTACCTCTTTTTTTCCGAACTGCGGCTGCCACCATGGTATTTTTTTCATTTTTTACTCTTTACAGAATTATTATCTACAATGACCATTTTCTTTTTACCGATTGTAAACGATGGGGGAGGAAAGGGCTCAAACGTCATAGCTCTAATAAAATTATACAGTTTTTTTCCATCCCAGGACCAGTCTATCTGGCCATTATTGGGCAGTCCTTTTTTGTAGTATGTCGCATCGTGTTCATTCTGAGTCATCGCGTCTGTCTTTCTTCCTTGTAGCCATTTCTTGAGAAATATGCCAAACAGCTCTGTACCCGTTTTCGTAAATTTGTCATAAACTGTTTTAGCTGTGTCAGTATTTGTTATACTGAACTTTTTTTGCATAATAATTGGGCCAGAATCAACACCCTCATCCATCCAATGTACCGTAACGCCTGTTTCTTTTTCTCCGTTGAAGATTGCCCACGCGGTAGAGTATCTTCCCCGGTATTTAGGCAAGAGTGCTGGGTGAATGTTGAGACACCCTTTTTGAGGGATTTTTAGGACATCTGGTGGGATGATTTGGAATGCACCAATGCAGAAGATTATTTCCGGATGAATCGCCCTTATTCGTTTTATGACGTGAGCGTTTTTTAGCTTTCTATTTTGTACTAGAGGGAGCTTTTTTTGCTTAACTACTTTTACCAATGATTCGTGCCATGTATCTTTTCCAGTGTCGTCAAGATTGGCAATAACAAGCTTTGGTCTGATTCCAGCATCTAAAAGTTCTCGTAAACAATTCACCCCTATTTGCCGTCCTCCTATGAAAATACAGCTTTTTTCAGTTGTCGTTTTAGTTATGGTAGGGTGTATCCTTTTCATTGTGAAGCTTCGCCTATCTCCGCTTGAGTCCGGTTTTTATAATCGTGGACAAGACGAGAAAACCATGTTTCATTGAGCTAACACTTGATGATCCAGTTGGTCTAGCAGTATATGTGATCGGGACATTGAGTATTTTATACTTTCTTTTCGCTGCAGTAATGACTAATTCAGCTTCATATCCGAAGTGATTTGTTCTCGGAGAAAGGGAGAGGAGAACATCCTTCCTGAAGCCTTTAAATCCAGCCATAACATCTGTTATTTTCTGTGAGGCAAAAAGAGAGGTCATAAACGATAAGAAAAAACTCCCGAATAGTTTGAGGAAGGACACTGAGTACATCTCAACCATTGATCCTTGTTGGTATCTTGTTCCCAGCGTCACGTCGATTCCATGGCGTAAAGGTTCGACGAGCTTTGTGATTTCTTTTGGCTGAAACTGATGGTCTGCGTCAATTTGTATAACGTAGTCGCTCCTTAAATACGAAAAGGAATGGCGAAATATAGCACCTTTTCCGCCTTTCTCCCTCGTCCTGATGACAGTTGCTCCAGCTTTTTTTGCCTTAGATGCTGTTTTGTCAACTGTTTTTCCATCTACGACAACGAGTACTCTCACAGTGTATCTGGGCAACCTCAAACATTCAGAAATTGTTGCAGAGATAATTGTTTCTTCATTGAAGGCAGGAATGACAATGTCAACCGTTGGTTTCTGTCTCCCCATTTGATCACTAAGCAGCGTTTGGTCATTATAGCATCACGCAAGAGATGCTACATCTTTTTTGCAATCATGAGAAATGAATCCCGGAAATCAATTCGGATGGGAATATCACCGATAAGTGGAATTGAGAGAATGATTTTTTTCAGTGAAGTGAGAACATTGTGTTTTATCTGCATTCTTTCAAGGATATATGATAATGGGAACACTCTCCCGTATGCCGTACAGGAAAGTACAGAGAATCCATGCTTCTCCAATAATCTGCGAAGCGTTTTTGGTGAAAACAGAATCAAATGCATCCTGATAAAAAAAGGACATTTTTCACCAAGTACTTTTGCGAAAAGACTATCAACATTTGGTGTTCCTAATGCGATCACCCCTCCCCGCTTCATCGAATGACTTAATTTTTCGAGTATGTCCGACGGGTTGGCAAGATGCTCAATAACATCCCAGAGAGTGATTACGTCAAAGTAATTCTTTGGCAACGTGGTTGTTTCAATGTCTTTGCCTAGTAGCCTTGCCCCATTCTTTTTTGCTATCCTTACAGCCCAGGAGGAGGGTTCGATGCCGAAGGGACTCCATCCATGATCTTTTGCGAGGGTGAGGAAATAACCGGCGAAGCAACCAACATCAAGAAGTTTGCCTTTGTGTTTCCACCTCTCGAGCTCTCGTAAATGTTCAGAGAGAATGATCTTTCGGTATTTTTCCGTCTCGATATATTCAGGATCTTCGACATCCTCATAACCTTTCAGCAGATTTTTGAGATTCTCACGGGGATTGACATAGACAAGACTACAATTGCGGCACCTTACGATTTGTCCGTGTTTCGTATAATCATCCAGTGAATTTTTTAGGTTTTGCTTGATGACCCCAGGATCAAAGTCTTTTTCCGAAAGCGTTGATGGGAAGAGTATCTTGTAGGAATTCTCTCTACACAGGGGGCAGGGGACTATTGTGAGGTGCTTTTTCGTTGCTCTCATTTCCTTAATGCTATAATTATAGCGTTTTTCATGAAAAGACGGGATTTTTTTCTTTGTTTATTCCTTTTTGCTCTCGGAATCTTGTCTCGACTGCCGCTTATTGAAAAAATGCAATCCCATATGGATGGGCCAACCTACTCAATCGCCTTAGTCAACTACTCATTTGAACAAGATAATCCTACTGCCCCTGGGTATCCACTCTACATCGGTTTGGGAAAGGTGCTTCTTTCTTTTACAGGGGATCCACATGTAGCACTGCTTCTTGTGAGCGTTCTGTTTAGTGGAATTGGAGCTGTGTTGTTTTATCTGGTTGGTAGAGCAATGTACTCAAGGATATCAGGCATTATTTCGTCAGTATTTTTTCTTAGTTCACCGGCAATATTCTTCTTCGGTTTGACCCCATACGGTTACATTGTCGTCCTCGTTATGACCACACTTCTTGCCTGGATCGTTTTTGAGATTTCGTTTCATAAGAAGCAGTTTGGATTGCTTCTCGGGGCAATGTATGCGATCTCTCTCGGAGTTCGTCCCCAAGAAGCGATGCTTACACTTCCGCTCTTTTTATTTGGGATATTCTATCTCAAGAGCACCGAAATCATACGAGCAGCTATTGCGTTTATAGCTGTTTTTTTCCTGTGGTTTTTACCCTTCTCTCTTCTTACCGGAGGAATCCCGCACCTTTTTGAAGCGATGGCTCTTGCATCAAGATCTGCACTTTCAAGTCCTTCTGTAACCTATTTCCTTCGGAAGAAATTCGAATTGGGAAGCGGATTCTTTCTTACACTCGGATTAAGCGGCATGGTTCTTTTTATAGGTTTTCTGAGCGTGGCATCCCAGTATTTGAAGAGCCAGTCCTTAACTACTCGTCAAATAAGGTTTATCGTCTTTTCCATAGTTTGGTTTTTGCCACCCTTGCTTTTTAACTTGTTTGTACGGACGGAACACGCAGGATATCAGTTTGATTACCTGATTTATTTCATGTTTTTTGTTTCATTATTTCTAGCGCGATACTTCAGAAATCATCCTATTCTCATCCAGTGCATCGTAGCTACACTCGTGCTAACAAACCTGCTCATATTTTTCTATGATCGAGATCCACAGCGAGAACGTCCATACCGTCAAACATCACTCCATTACTCTGATATCAGAAGAAATGACTATGAACTTTCAACGAAAATCAAATATATAACCTTACATTACTCACCAAGAGATGCAATAATTTTCTCCAGCACACCTTTCTGGAAGCAATACATGTATCATTTGCCAAAGTATGCAGTCTATTCCCTTGACGGTTTCTTCAGCAGCGACAAACGGTACGCTTCCCTCGTGAGGTATGGGCATGAATGGAAAAGAATTGCCTACACAGTTCCATCTCTGCAAATGACAATCCCAAAAGGAACACGTACGCTCATTTTACTTGACACGGATTCGTGTCTCTGGTCGCCTCAAGGCGCAACCAAGATTCACTTTCCGCAGAATACATGTATCACGAATATTCCAGTTAAGAACAACCGATTTTTTAAGTTTGGTTACCATACCATAAAACTTTTGTCATGAAGAGGTACGCTACTAAGAAAATTTTGTTATCATTCGTTCTTCTGATATGGTTGCTTATCTCAATCTTGCGTGGGCTCTACAATGATTCAAAGCTATTCACGCAGGACCGTTATTTATTTACCTTGAGTAATTATGAAAGACGACGAGAAGTGTACGGGGACATTTACGTTATGGCGAGTGAGATACTGAAGATTACCAGTGGTGAATCCATACTTCTTACAGGAAATGACGGAGGTTTGTATTTCTATCTTCGCTACCTTCTCTATCCGCAAAAAGTGTATTGGGTAAATAATATCTCACTGGAAGAAGAGAAAGAGAGGTCATGGAAGTATGTTTTTCGGCCGTACGAGACAAAGCTAAGGGATCAGAATGATGTGAGAGCTGTGACGCCGGTCGTCGACTCTCTATCGAAGAAGCAGTTAGGGATTCTGATTACGTTATGACGTATCTTGCTGTCGTCATTATCATTTTGGTTTTATCCTGTCTTGGGTACGCGATTCTCAATAGTATTCTTCCGAAGAAGTTAGCGAACCTTCAGTTTCTTATAGGAGGTGGGTATGCCCTTGCACTTTTCTTAGTGATTGCCCAAATGTTTCTTATGTCACTTCTCAATCTGGGAATAACCAGGATGACCATCCTTTTCCCATGGAGCATTTTAGTTATTAGTTACTTCATTTTTTTTAGAAGACGGAAGATATTGATTCCCTCTATTACTTTTCCTAATGGTATTTTGGAGAAACTTGGCATCATTCTTCTCTCAAGCCTCGTCATCTTTGTTGGGATGGAAGGGATACTGCGTGAGCCGATAGGGTGGGACGCTGTTGCGACATGGATGCTGCAAGGAAAAGGCTTTTATTATTCAGGAGGGCTTAGCACTGACATTTATCGCTATGCACAGATTGATTCACCCCCGGGGATAGGACTGATCCTTATGTTTTTTTATACGCTCCTGGGGAGAGGAGATGATCACGCAGTCCTTCTCTTTTTCGGCTCAATTTATCCAGTAATCCTTTTTCTGCTCTACGGATCAATAAAAAGCTACACAAACGCGAGAACAGCGTTACTGTTTACGCTTTTTTTTGCAACGCTCCAGCTAGCAATCCGTCAAGCTGGACGATTCGAGGCCGGTTACGCGGACCTTCCGCTATCTTATTTTTTCCTTTCTTCAGCAGCTTTTCTTCTGAACTTCTACAGAACGAAACGATCACTCTTTTTTTTGATTGCAACACTTTTTGCCGGGATCGCGTCTTTCGTAAAAAATGAAGGATCTGCTTTTTTTCTTGTTTTTTTGCTTGTCTCGTTGTTCGCGCAGATTCGGTTGAGAAGGTGGTACATTTGGTATACTATTCCGGGAATTATAACATTTGCATCGTGGCTTCTCTTTAAGTATTTTTATCCTTTGCACCCCTCCTACTATGAGCAAAGTTACTTCGTTATTGAACGATGGGATTTAGTTATTAAGCAGATGTTTTTTGAATTTTTTCGGGTTGACAGGTGGAATTTTCTTTGGCTGGGTTTATTTTTGTCTATTTTCTTACTTCCTAAAAAAATTGTAACGTTTATTCCGTTTCAGCTCATGCTGCTTCAGTTCATTGGTTATTTTTTCATTTACATGGTCACGCCACTTGATCCAGTAGATCATATCGTCGGGTCGTTAGACCGGCTGTTGTTACAACTTGCCCCTTTAGCAATTTTGTCCATCGCATATTGTAGCTATGCTATACTGAAAAATAGCTCGTTTTTAGGTACTTCTCGCAATGACTGACTATGAAGTTTCCTGTATCTGCCGTAGTACTTTCTCATAACAATGAGGCAAGCATAGAGACTACTTTACAGTCTCTTTCGTGGAGCGATGATATCTGTGTCATCGACGATTATTCGACAGATGGAACATTAAACATTGCAGCCCAAGCGGGAGTACGAATCTTCCAGGGAAAGCTGCAGGAGAATTTTGCGTACCAGCGTAATTTCTCACTCCAGCATGTTAAGAATGATTGGGTACTTTTCGTTGACGCAGATGAAATAGTCAGTGCTCAGTTAGCAGACGAGATAAGAAAGAATATTACAGATAGTACATGTGTTGGATACTCTATCCCTCGAACAACAGTGTGGCGGGGAAGGACTTTACGCTTTGGAGAGTTTTTCAATTTTTCTCTCATTCGCTTAGGAAAGAGAACGGCAGGGAAGTGGTCTGGAAAGGTTCATGAACAGTGGGAAATAAAAGGAAGAGTAGGCAAGCTTCATGCACCACTTCTTCACTTTCAAGAAGGCGGAATAGAAAAGCTACTGAAAAAGATAAATATGTATAGTTCGATCAGAGCAGACGAACTTTATTTTCAGAAGAAGCAGGTATCTTTTTTCACAATCCTTTTTCTTCCAATGGGAAAATTTTTTCAAAATTACATTGTTAAGCTGGGTATTCTTGACGGAACCGCGGGATTAATAAATGCTATCGCGATGAGCTTTTATACGTTTTTAGTCCGAGCAAAACTGTGGTTACTGTGGCATGAAACTGTTAACAAACCATAAAATATATTTACTTCTCTTCCTAGGGTTTCCTGCCATTTTCCTTCTCGTACTTCTGTTTTGGGAAAGTGCCCTTCCATACGTAGGGTATAATGCGTGGAATTTTAATACATACGCCCTCATCGCCCACAATTACAATAGTCTTGGCTTCTTTGAGACACATTTTGTTCCTATTATTTCTGTTGCCAAGACACTTCCAGGGCAACCAGAATACTATCTCAACCATCCTCCGCTTCTTTCCGTGCTTATAGGACTCGTCTTTCGGGTATTTGGAGAGTCTTTCTTTACAGGAAGGTTGGTTAACATTGTTGCCTCGTTTTTTTCGACGCTCATACTGTTTGGTATTGCACGGCAGATAAGAGGGAAGACATACGCCACCATTGTTTTGTTTGTGTCTTCATTGCTTCCTGCAACCAGCATTTTCGGACGGATGATCGGACAAGAATCTCTGCTATTGCTGTTTGCACTCCTGTCATTCTACTCAGTATTACTGTTTGAGAAATCAAGGGATATTAAGTGGGTGTGGCTTGCGGCAGTTTCACTAATATTGGGGGCACTGACTGACTGGGCTAGTGTCTACTTTTCGTTTGCGCTAGCATACTATCTCATACAGTGGCGTGAGAAACGATTTGCGTTGCTGTTTATTTCGGTGAGTATATTTGCGTCCCTTGCGTATATACTCTTTATTCAATTCATTACTCAAGACATCAGTTTTCTCTTCGCAGGTTTTCTCAATAGAAGCGCTGGTGCAGTAACGCAAAGTAGTAACTGGGTACTCACATGGGCACTTGCAATACTGACAAGGTTTTTTCTCTATTTTAATCCAATTTTTCTTATCCTTTCTGTATATTTCCTATTGAATCGTAAAAGATTTGCTTCAAGAGATGTTGTTACTATTGCACTTTGTTTTTTGTTCTTTGGATTGGCTCATATCATTCTCTACACGGAAGGATCGTTTGGCCATCCTTACTGGACGTACTATCTGCTGCCTTTCGTAGTCTTTGCTTCAAGTGCTGTCATAAAGCGTTTGCTTCCAAAGCATAAAACAATTATTGCGTTAGGATTGGTTTTTTCCCTGTGTTACGCTGTGGGGTTAGTCTACTGGAAAACCAAGGAAGTAGAAGGAAACGTCTTTCGATATGAACTCGCATCAGTTGCCTCGTCGTATTTCTCTGCGTACCAAACTATTGGAGTCAATAGAAATGGCGTCATTGATCCAGATATTTTTCAGTATTCTTTTCATCTCCCGACGCAAATTCTTGAGGTAAACCAGGATGTTTTCCAAATCAAAGACACAGCCGGTTTTGTTTTTTCTTGTTTTTCTCCATGCAATGACGATGATTCGCAGATTAAGCATTTACGAGAGCAGTATGGAGGACTCAAATTAGTTGGGGGGGGCGTTGAGATGTGGATATTTAAGGAGAATGCTGATGGACGGCTGACAGGTTTGAAAGAGATTCCTGTATCTCTCCCGAAAGAATCTAACTCTCTTTTTGCAAAAGCCTACAGAGTGTTAATGACATATGTGAAAGTACCGCAATTATGAGAAGGAAGAAGCTTATCAGGTTACTATTTGTTTTGTGGATTATAGTTATATTCATCGTATATATTATGCACTTGTTCTGCAGGGTAGAAATATGTATTTCGTTGTAGTATGGATAAGAAGTTGATTTATCTTTTTGCTGGAATAATCTATTTTCTCGCAGCAGTCTACATTACATATCCTCTCATCTTGCATCTTGGATCAATTGCAACAAGTTTACGGGACGAATTACTAATTTCGTGGATTCAGGTTACTGTTGTAGAAAATCTTTTTGCAAATCCGCTTCAACTTTTCTCAGGAAATATATTTTATCCATACACAAATGTTCTTGCATATTCGGATCTCCATCTGACCTCAGCCTTGCTTTCTTTCGTGCCTGCATTTCTTACGGGTCAGGCTATCACTGCAATAAATATGACATTTTTTTCATCACTTGTACTGCTCGGTTTTGCTGCATTCATACTCAGTTACCATCTGACAAGGAATTTTTCTCTATCGATCCTTTCAGGCCTTCTCATTCAATTTTCCCCCGCAACACTTGACAAGAATGTCCATGTGCAAATTCTTGCAATCGAATGGGTTCTCTTTTCAATTCTTTTCTTTCTTTTGTCACTGCAAAAAAAATCGTTTAGTTATTTTTTACTTTCGTTACTTTTTTTTCTTCTCCAAACGTTGAATAGTTTTCTCCCTGGTTACTTTATAGTCGTTTCTTATATTGTTATCGCCAGTATTTTTGTAATGGAGAGAAGGAAAAAGGTGAGCTATTACTTTCAAAGAAAGCACGTGGTCGCGTTTTTTCTATCTTTGTGCATTATTGGACTTGTTGCATTTCCTTACTACAAGGTATCCAGACAATTTTCGTATGTTCGTGATATCCGAGAAGTCGTTCATCTAAGCCTGCAACCAGAAGACCTCTTGTACCCAAACGACCTCACTAGGTTACAACCGTTATTACTTTTCCTCTCAAATCAGACAGTCGAGACCCAGGAAGCATCGTTTAAGGTCGGGTATATCGGCCTGGTGTTCTCACTTCTCTCAGTTATTACTTTTTGGTATGTTTTGAAACACATCAAAAAAGTCCCCGCTGAACTCCTGGCGCTTTTCATCATTGCGATTATCGGACTTGTATTAAGCTTTGGCCCAGCGCTCCATTTGGGACGAAAAACGGTACATTGGCCATCATTGATTCCGCTTCCCTACGCAATTCTGTACTACGTAGTTCCAGGATTTCAAGGAATTCGTTCTGCATACCGGTGGGAGATGTTGTTTGTGCTTTGTATGTCAGTAAGCAGTATCATGGTTCTCCAAAAACTTTTGAAAAGGTTACAGAAGAATATGCAACTGATTATTCCGCTTTTGCTTTCTGTTTTCGTGATTGCGGAGTTTAACTATCCAATTCAGTTCGTCAGTGTGCCTCAAGTCTCATCATTTCCTCCAGTATATTCTTACATTCGAAGCCTTCCTTCAGAAGCAACGATAGTCGAAATGCCAATTTATAATTGGAATATGGCGCCATATTCAACAAGAGAACTGGAAAGAGTCTATTTTTCAACATATCACGGAAAGAAGATGCTCAACGGGGCAAGTGGATTTTCTCCGCCTCCGTGGCAAGAAGATGTGACAGAACTTCTGCGTACGTTCCCGTCACGCAAGAGTATCGTGAGGCTGAAAAGGTTGGAAATTAGGTACATCGTTTTACATGCAGCGGAATATGACAGACTCAACAAAGACAAGTTCATGGTTTCTGGTACGAATATTCGCAGTGGAAACAGTATACTTGACTCCTTGCAGCAGGAACGTGCAGTAAAAAGAATGAACAGATTTGGTGACGACTACATCTTTAAAATACTATGATACTTTTTGGATTACTGGTGGGAATATATGCAAATGCTCTTTTTTTTCTCGGGTTAGTAGGCTTGCTTTCAGAAGGTTTAGTAAAGCTGACGTCTTTATTTTTTTTAGCAGTTATTCTTGTGAGATATTTTTCTCATATTCTTTCAGTGTTACAAAGGATACAACACATTATTGCGAACCGGCATTTTCCATCGTCACTCTTCTTAATTCTTCTGTTGCTTCTCAGTGCAGTAAATCTTGTTGCCGCATTTGGACCGGAATTATCTTTTGATGCATTGTGGTATCACCTAACCCTCCCTAAAATGTACCTTTCCACTCACAGTATTCGATTCATTCCAGGTGGGCTCCTTTACTATTCAGCCATGCCACAGCTTGCAGAGATGGTATATATGGGAGCACTTTCGTTTGGTTCGGAAATCTATGCTAAGCTAATTCATTTTTTGTTTGGCGTTCTCACAGTTCTACTCATATATAAAACAGCAAGACTTTTTGTATCTCAGAAGTTATCTCTCTTTGCGAGCCTAGTCTTTTATGCAAATTTAGTTATTGCATGGGAATCAACTACCGCTTATGTAGATCTGGTACGTGTGTTTTTCGAGACTGGAAGTATCTATTTATTTTTGCTTTTTCTCAATAAAAAAAAGAAAACGATTCTCTGTTTATCAGCAGTATTTATTGGACTTGCAACAAGCGTAAAGATCTTAGCTTTTGGATCGTTGTTTGTCTTGCTGTGTGCAATGCTATATACAAAGCTTCATGCTCGCAGTTTTCCTCAGCTACAGTGGAGAGACTTTTTGCTCGTATCAATAGCATCATTGTTTATCCCTCTTCCATGGCTTCTCTTTTCTTTTACTCATACTGGCAATCCCCTCTATCCTTTTTTTACTCCTCTGTATCCTACATCGCTCCCAATATTTTCAATCTCTAATCTTATGGATTCTGTCGCAATTTTTTTCGTTTCCCCAGACCCCTTATCTCCTATCTATATAATTTGTCTTCCATTGGTACTACTCGTTTTTAAGAAATTGTCTTCATCTGAGAGGATTCTTTTTCTCCTTGGTGGTGTAGCGCTTTTTGTTTGGTTTTTGACTCCGAAGAGTGGAGGAGGGAGATTTATTATCGCATATTTGCCTTTATTTTCTGCTATTGTTGCCGTGATCCTTGGGAAATTAGAATTAACAAAGCAAGTATATCTTTATCGATCGATTGTATTCGCTACCGTTTTTATTATGGGTATTTCAATTGTGTATCGTGGTATTGCAAACAGTAAATATATTCCAGTTATTGTAGGTATTCAGTCGAAAGAGCAGTTTTTGAGAAATAATCTTAACTTTGCGTTTGGTGATTTTTACGACACCGATGGATTCTTTTCCAAAAACATAAAGAGAGATGACGTCGTACTTCTCATCGGCTTCCATAATCTTTATTACGTTGATTTTCAGTTCATAGATCAGAGTTGGGTGAGACGAGGGGATAAATTTAATTATGTAGCTGTGCAGCATGCTTCCTTACCTGAGAGATTTTCTACCATGGAAAAAATATATGAAAATAAGCTGACCGGCGTATCCGTCTATAATGGAAGAGGGCTATGGGAATACTAAGGAAGACTGTCATTATTTCGGCTTTTTTTATCAGTACAGTTATACTCTTGCGAACTTTTTTTCTCGGAACGTATCCGGATTTTACCGTCTACTTCGCAGGATCAGAAGCTTTTTTACAAGGTAAAAATCCTTACAATACAAGTCCGGGAGCATTTGCAAATTACGTGTATCCTCCGTTCGTTTTGCTTATTTTCCTGCCCTTTATCTTTGTACCAGTACCATTTGCAGCACAGGTTTTTTTGAGCATATCGATCATGAGCTTGCCTTTTGGAATTTATTTTTGCCTAAAGGCGCTTGGAAAACTGTCGGTTTATTCATATGCATTTACCCTTCTTCTCAGCGCTCTCGCGTTTCCGACGAAGTTTACTCTCGGTATGGGACAAGTAAATCTTGTTATTTTTTTTCTCATCTCAGTTGTTTTTTATCTGCTTCATAAGAACAAAAGATATACTGTCGGATTTTTTCTGGGTTTAGCATACGCTATTAAGTTATTTCCCATAGCGCTACTCTATTATTTTCTGTTACAAAAGAAGTGGATAACTGTGATTTTATCTATTGGGGTTTTTATTATTTTTTACGTCGTCAGTGTTCTTTTCAGTGGAGTTGATATACAAAAAACATATTTTGAAAACGTGTTGCCAGGAATAAGTACATCGTACCAAAAAGATTATTATAATCAGGCGCTCTCCGGTTTTTTTGCAAGACTTCCAATTGAAAAAACAACGGGGATGTTTCTTAAAAACATCACAAGTATCCTTTTTATTGTTCTTTCACTTATCCTCCTTTTCTGGTCAAGAAAAAAGAAGAACCTTGAGAATATATCTTTTTCCTTTATCATAACGCTCAGCTTGATCGTGAATCCGTTCTCCTGGCAGCACCATTTTGTGTGGCTTATTTTGCCGTTTATCGTGACATTTTATAAGTTCGTTCCAACAAGCTTGTCATTGCGAGGACCCCTCACCACCAAGGTGAGGGGGACGCGGCAATCTCATATAAATAACTATATTCTTCTAAGTTCCTCGTATTTGTTGGTGGCTATAAACTTTCCAAATCCACAGAGTCTACCAGTTCTTTTCCAGTCACACGTATTATTTGGTACTATTCTTTTATGGTTCTTGCAGGCAAAACTGCTTCTAGGAAACAAATAACGTTATGGTAAGTTATTTATTTTTTGCACTGATATTTTTATCATTTGTTTTCGGACAATTTGCCAGATTGCCGTTATCGAATGGAGTGTATCTGACGCTTATAGATGTTACTGTTGTGACATTTTCGTTGTTCTTCACCGTTTCGTATCTCATACAAAAGAAAGGAAAGTTCGTAAAATCCCCCCTTTTTGTACCGTGGCTTTTATTCTGTGTCGCTGCTGTTATTTCACTTCTTGCTAATAGTCTCGTTCTGAGGACATCAGAGATTGCTGTTGCAAGTCTCTACTTGTTGCGTTTTTGTGCTTATACACTTCCGCTTTTTTTTCTACCCTTTTTTTCAAAAAATCAGAAGCTATGGCTTGTTCGAGTACTCATTGTGAGTGTTTTGGTTACTGTCGGTGTCGGCTTTGTGCAATTCGTCTACTATCCTAATTTGCGGAACCTTTTTTACTTGGGGTGGGATGATCATCTGTACAGGCTATTTTCTGTCTTTCTTGACCCAAATTTCGCGAGTGTATTATTTTCGTGTCTCTTTATCGTCTTAGTAGGACTCACGGTTGAGTTTATAAGAATTGGTAGGATGAAGGCCGTTGGTTTGGCAGGGTTAAGCGTGCTTACAGCTCTCGCAGTATTCTTGACATACTCCAGAACTGGAATGATTGCGCTTGTGATCGGAACGATTGTCCTTTTTTTTCTGAAGGGCTATAAGAGGTTGCTGCTAGTTTGTCTTGGAGTTTTTGTGCTCTTTCTTGCATTTACCGCTGATCTAAAGGTAGAAGGGCTAAATCCATTTCGCACTGCTTCCTCTGTCGCAAGAATTGAATCAATAAAAATTGCATTCGGAATTTTTGAGAAAAATCCCATCTTTGGCGTCGGGTTTAATGCATACCGCTATGCCCAGCACCGGTACGGTTTCAGGCTAGATGGCGTGTGGGAGACGAGTCATGCAGATGCGGGGACAGACAATAGTTTTCTTTTTGTTCTTGCGACGACGGGAATAGTAGGATTTAGTGCATATCTTTATTTTTGGTACGTGTTGCTCAGCAGAACATACGCTACCATAAAACAGGAAAAGAGTGGGTTACCTGTAATCGTTTTCGCAACACTCATTGCCGTCTTAGTAAGCTCACTATTTCTGAATACACTTTTCTATCCGTTTATACTGATTTGGATAGTAAGTCTCTTTGGTGTCATGGAGCGTAAGTAACCTTGAGGGATTTTTCTGTCTTGTTGTTCGCTTCATCTGTAGAGACGATTTTTATCTGGTTTTCGCCGTCTTGAAGAGTAAGGCGATAGCGAAACATTCCATCTGGCTGCATAACTGCCCAGAAGCCATTGACCGTTACTTTTGCATCGTCCGTTGTTTTTCCTGACACGGTAATTGTTCTGTTGTCCCCTCCATTAAAGCTTTGCCCGTCAGCAGGGG
>JACPGQ010000069.1 GCA_016188975.1 Candidatus Levyibacteriota bacterium
GAGGAAACTCAAGTACACTCACGATACCGCGTTGTCTGTCTGTGAGCTGCCAGTGGCCGTTTCGCTCGAGATGAAAAGCAAGGGATGTAATCCGTTGTAATGACTTTGCAAGTTGCTTAACCATGCCTTGTGAGAAGTACTCAAGCCAGATGTTCAGAGAATTAGATTGCAAGACAGTATCTTTGATAACCTCAAGAGATGCTATGTCCTTGCGCCAGTACTCCTCAAGCACCAAGAGGCCGCGAAAATCATAACCATTCTTGTAAAGGTAAAGAAGTGCCAAAAGCCGTGCTATTCTTCCATTGCCATCGATAAACGGCCGCATGCAGATTAGCTGCATCTGGACGATAGCTGCCTGGATTACCGGGTGATCCTTGCTTTGGTGGAGATATTCAAAAAGTGTTGATAAATCAATATTTTCACTCCTTGTTTGTTTTGACTCGACTATCTGGGCAAGGTCTAACGCCTCTTTAAGTCTGAGGGGGTGCGGATTGACGAGCCACTCGTGGGTAATATAGTCATGCGCTTTTTTGTACCTGATGACAACCCGCTCCTCATCAGTAAGACGTTTAGCCTTCCCATCAAGCGAGAAGAGTGGAAATGCTTTTACGATAAGGTTTTCGATATCTCCTTTGGTCAGTGGACTGCCTGAGAGGCTTACTGACCAGTAGATCCTTCCGATCATCGCTTCAAACCGGAGACGTAGTTCTGTTTTGGGTGATAGGGGAGCGAGGGCAAGCTGGATACGGAGCGTTTCAATTGCTTTTATATGCTCTTGAAGGAGAGGAGAGAGAGTGTAGGAGAAGTTGATCATAGGTAGATTATACTACCTTTCGTCAACCCCGATACCCCGATTAAATCGGGCGATACAGTCGGGGTCAACCATGATTTATACAAAAAGACGTCTGTACTGTAGGGTAGAGAGCAAAGTCTTCATTTGGAAAAATGGGGTCAGAAGGCGGGGTAAGAGATGGTTTCTTTGTGAAAAGTTTTACAATTAGTCTGTGAAAGATCTATAGACTATAAGTCATTAAGTATCATACTGATTTAATAGATTTATGTAAAAATATGAAGCTAAATTAGATTCGTATGATAAGAATATGATAAGTAACATTTTCGTTCTTGACAGGAGAGGCTAGTTGTGTTGGAATAAATGTACTACAAAACTATGACAACTAACTCCTCTGTGATTACAAAAAATACCCAATCGACTCCTCGCGAAGATCTTTCTTCTGGCTCACCTCTTGAGACAAGCTACAAGCGATTGGAGTTACTCCTCATAGGATTTGCAAGTATCTTTATTACCTCCCTCTGGATAGGTGTCTTCTCATCTATTATGCAGCATAGGGACATTCGGTTCTCCTTTTTACCAGAAGGAAGCATTGAAGCATCAGTTGCAAGAAATCTGTTTATGCAAGCGCGTGAGACAGTAGAAGGGATGCTTGGTGCCTCGGGCATGCTAGCTGATACTGCTATGTATCAGTTCGTTGTTCTCTGGGAGAGTGCGTGTTTTACACAAAATTCCTGTAATGACGGCATTACTATCGTTTCAGCCAAGCTAAACGGAGTCGTTGCAATGCTTGACGGCATCACAGCGCACTCACAAAGCGTTGTTGCCACAGCTGAAAGTTTCGTTTCATTTGACATGGTTTCCGCGACGCAAGGTCTTGCAGGAATGGTCGGAGGGCAAAGGGCTTATGCCAGTACTGTGCTCGGAGAAAAAACGTTCTCTCAAGAAGCAGTTTTCACGAAACTGCAAGAAGGATATGTTGACTATGTCGATTTTCTCACCTTTGGGGCATATTCGGCAATAGCTGCAGAATAAAAATTTGCACTGATTTGCGCAGATAGCAAAGGAGTATGGTCCGCCTAAACTTACTTTACGCCTTTTCAGTACTATTCGTACACGGCGTAAAGAGCGTTTGATCGGCGGAATTAAGACTTCTCTAAGCTTTTCGTTCCGAAAAGCAAGAGAGTCTAAAGGAGGTGATTATGACAAAGTTTTTACAAAAAATACGAAAGAGTCTAAAAGCAGTATTTATTTTGCTGCAAGCCCAGCCGGTATAGAAAATGTCAAATATCCAATTTCAAGTGTCTAATGTCCAATAGGATTCTTCATTCGGCATTTGATATTTGACATTGGTAGTATTTGACATTCCTATTGTGGCTGACTTCACCTTTCTCCATAATCCCATTTCACACATTTGGGTGATCTCGGCTCCTAGGCGAGCAAAGCGCCCAAATGAGGCAGAGAGACACCTCACGACGTGCCCTTTTTGTTCTGGCGGAGCGGCGGAGGCACAGGAAGTCTATAGAATAAGTAAATCCGAAATCCTTAACAAGTTATCTGAAGACGGAAAACAGACCACGGAAGACAGAACACAGATGACAGAGGACAGAGAGCAGAAGGACGGAAGCCAGAAGTCTCAGTCTTCCGTATTCCGAGATCCGTCCTCAGTCGTCCGTCATCTGTCCTCAGACTGGTCGGTTCTCGTGGTCTACAACACCTTTCCTTTCTCGCCTATTCATGAGGTGGTTATTCACTCGCCTGACCATCTGGCAAGTTTCGCAGAGTTGCCTCTTGAGCATGTTGATGCCATTTTTCAGGCATACCAGCACCGCTACAACGAGCATAGCCATAAAGGCCAGGTCATTATCTTCAATAATCACGGTATTTCAGCAGGTGAGTCGCTACCCCATCCACACACCCAGATTGCTGTTGTGCCGTTTAAGGTTCGCATTGATGCTCCTGAGCTTCGGTCAGTTGTTCCTCAAACTGGGGAGCTGCGAGAAGAGACTGAGTCGTTTGTGCTGATGACTCCTGATGTGAGCCAGTGGCCTGATGAGGTGTGGATCGCGCCTAAGGAGAAAGGGAAAACATTTGGCCAGATTACTGATGTGCAGAGGAGGGAGTTAGCATATCTCGTCAAGCAACTCGTCTATATCTATGACCATAGGTATAACAAAGATTTTCCTTTTAATTTTTACATTTACCCGGGAGAGCATTGGTATTTGCGACTCATTCCGCGTATAAAAAGCATAGGAGGTTTTGAGCTCGCGACTGGTATCTTTGTCAATACCCAAAGCCCAGAGGAGACGATGTCGTTTATTCGAGAACACCTGAAGGAGCCGAATCTGGAGAAAATCCTGAAAGACCAGAAGGCGGAGTACCACAGGAGCGTGTAAATATTATATATCGCCTTTTTGCTGTCCTTCGACAAGCTCAGGATTTCGCTTCGCTCAACATTCCAATTAAATTAAACTTCACCTTTCTGCTGCATTCCTAATAACCATAATACTGCTTCTTTGCGGTATCTTCGATCTCCCCGCGAGTTGATGCGGATTGCCGGTAATTTTCCTCGTTTGCCCCAGCGTTTAATCGTGAGTGGAGATACTCTGAGAACTTGGGCTACTTCGCGGACAGTGAGAAGATCGGGAAGATTGTTGATTGATAGTGTTTGATTATTGCCAGCCATATGAGTGTATTAATATTATTCTTTTTAGCTAAGAACTGTATATAAAGTAACAAAATAGAACATGATTTGTCAAGAAGGAAAAGAGAAATTGTTGAGCGTTATTCGGTTAAGAAGCCCGTATCGAAATTCGGTTACGTAAAACGTGAGACGCTAAACCCCGATTCAATCGGGGTAAACGATACCGGCTTCGTTACCGTTAACCGATTGACGATTATGTAGATACCTGCGGTGTGAGGCCGACGTACACTTCAACATTGTTGTTATTGACACGGATTATTCCTGTGCGAATTTTATATTCCTGGATTATCTTATCAGGCTTTTGGATCTTTAGAACCTCTTTAATCATCGAGATAAAGTTGATATGTTCGGGGAGAATGTCAAAAATACCTTTATCATTTATCGAAGTGACTGCTGTAGCAGTCCCTTCGTAAATAACTTTTTCGCGATTGCGAATCATGACATTGAGCAGGCGATTGGAAGCAGGTTGTGGTTGAGTTTGATTTGCCATATTGAAAGGAGTTTATTGTTGAGTGGCTTCTTTGGCTTCGCCTATATACAGAAACTTTTCTTCAGTCAGGCTGTCGTATTTGCCTGAGAGAATATCACTGACGTCTTTTATGGTTGTCTCAAGAGGAACATACTTTCCCGGACGTCCTGTCTGGCCGTAGGTTACGAAGAAACTTTGGGACATGTAGTTGCGAAGTATTTTTGCTCTTCGATAGGTGATCTGGTCCTCGTGGGAAAGTTCTGATTCTCCAACAAGGGATGCGATATGGTCTAAGGATACTGCCTGTTTAAGGATCCCCTGCGCTTTGATGGCTGTTGTGTAGTGGATAACACCAGCGACATCGAGGCTGAGTGCTGAAGAGGTTGAGGAGAGAATATCAACTGCCGGCATTCGCCCTTCCTGGTAGACGTTACGGGAGAGAATGAGGCTTGAATCAAGGTAGGGGAGGACTGATTGGACCCCTTGGTCGAGGATATCGTCATTCGGTACGTAAATTGCCTCGATCGTCGTAATATTGTTTTGCTTGTTTGAGACGAGCCGTTCATGGAAATCTGCCATTTCTGAGGATAGGGTAGGCTGGTAGCTATCCTCTGAGGGAATGACGTTCATAAGAAGTGAGAGCTCGTTGCCAGCTTGGGCATAGCGGAAGATATTGTCGACGAAAAATAGGACGTCTTCTTTTGCAACGTCGCGGAAATATTCTGCAATAGTGAGTGCAGTAAATCCTGTCAGAAAGCGGACAGCTGGATTCTGGCCCATGGTACCGAATACCAAACTCGTAAAGGGAAGAACCCCTCCCTCACGAAGAGATTCAAAAAGCTCTTGTCCTTCACGTGAGCGTTCCCCGATACCTGCAAATACCGAGACATGTTTTGTCGCCTCAGGCGTCTTGGTGACCTGGACGATATTGTGAATGATTTCAGTGAGGAGAACCGTTTTTCCGACTCCTGCGCCTCCAAAAAGTCCCATTTTTCCGCCCTTGAGAAGGGGGCAGAAAAGGTCAATCACTTTAATCCCTGTTTGGAGAATTTCCTGATGAGAAGGGAGATCAGTATAAAGAATGGAAGAACGAAAAATCGGCCACTTTGTATCAGTCTTGATTTGCCCCTTTTCGTCCCGGGCGTTGCCAAATAAGTCGATAATTCTTCCCAGGACGGCATTGCCTACAGGGGTTGTGATAGGCCTACCGGTATTGATAATAACCGCTCCACGGAAAAAAGGAGAGGGGTCTGAGAGTGAGAGGCAGTAGTATCGATTTCTGCTACTTGGCCTATAAATCAGGAGCTTGGCATCTTTCTGGCCCTCAAGGTAGCAAACGTCACCAATGGTTGGCTGCGTGTTGCTAAATTGTACATCTAGCACTTGTCCTTTTATACTGATAACCTTGCCCGAAAATCTTTCCATAACAACTAAATCATAAGTTACTTAGGTAACGTAAGTCACTTAGGTAACCTATGTTTTCCCCCACAAACTTATCCCCGTCAACAGTTCCTGCTGCTTTTTATTTTGCATCCTGTGTTGGTTGATGCGCTGCTCTTTCTGAAGCATCCAGAGCGCTTGCTTAACATTTTCCGTGGCACTATCTAAGGTGACCATTCGTGAAGCAAATTTTGCGAGTTCTGCCTCCTTGACAGTTTGCTCAATGAGTGAGGTAAATATCTGTTGTTCAAAAAACATCATAACCTGCTCAAGTGATGGCTCGAAAAGGTATTTTGTTTGGGGAAGAGCCTTTTTTTGAGCAACCTCTTCTTTTTCCTCGCCAATAACATCAAGCATTGTCGGTTGCTGAACGCCAACTGATATAAACTTCCCGAAGAAAATATAGATTTTTTCGTAGTTAATGAGGAAATTCGCCAGCTTCTCAATCTCGAGAGGATCAGTATCGACATCAGGGAAGTCAAAGTAGATATATTGCTTGTTGAGGTTTCTTTCTTCAAAGAGTCGTTTTCCCAGCCTTCCGATGATTGCAATATCACAGGGGGTTTTACTTATAAAATCAATAAATTGTTCGGTAATTTTCGGGACAATATCACCATACAGTCCTGCATTTGAGGATATGAGAAGGCTCACGGTTTTTCCGTTGCGCTTAATCATGGTGAGAACCTTCTGGTTGGGAATTTTTTTCCGCTGCATGATAGTTATCAGTTGTGTTCCGTAGGATGCCTTAATTTGCTGGTACATGTCCCCTAGGCCTTCGTTAAAGAGCCGACTGGCAAGAACGATGCTTCGGTTTTTGCGCATACGGTTTGCCGCGATTTCCTCATAGGTTTCAATGAGTGTCTTCAGGTTGGTAAGACGTGTCAGCTCTGCTTGAATCGCTTGGTTATTGATCATAGGTGAAATGTCAAATGTCCAATATCAAATGGCAAATGACAAATGCACATTGGACATTCGATATTTGTCATTGGTCCGCCAGTTGGCGGATTTGACATTCATAGTTTCACTCCCGCATCCTGCAGTATTTTTGTGGCTGATTTTCCGATAGCTGTCAACAGAGAGTTGAGGGACTCTTCTTTTTCCGCAAGTTGCGAGACAGCCTTGCGAAAGTCAGGTTTCGTTTCGTAAGCGATCATGATATTTGTCATGTCTTGTTTTAACTGCTCGATGCTTTTATTTCTCCATAAGCCATACCATATCAGGGCAAAGAGAAAAATTTGCAGGTTTATCTCCAAAACGACTTCTGAGGTTTGATCAAAAAATGCGATGACTTGGTCTCCTGTGAGAAGGGTATTTTTGATCGTTGAGCTATTCTCAGCGCCGAAGTGAGCGAAGTTTTCGATACGTTCGCGAAGGGTGAGGAAGGAGCTTAACTCGCGAAGGATGGTTCGCCTTAGATTGGTTTGGGTTTGGCGGCCGACTCTTGTCACTGAGAGAAAGGTATTTATAGCAGGCCTTCTTCCCTTGGCGAAAAGGTCGATATCAAAGTAGATATGCCCGTCTGTCATTGACATGAGGTTCGTTTGGATATATCCCGTTATATCCCCCTGGACAGTCTCAACGACAGGGAGGCAGGTGATTGCAGTTTCACCATTTTTCTGGCCGAAATTTCCTGCCCGTTCGAGGAGTTTTGCGTGAGTATAAAAAATATCCGCGGGATATGCGTTTCTTCCCGGAAAGCGCTTCCCAAGGAGTGAAATTTCTCGGTAAAATTATGCATGGGCATTGAGGTCATCTAAGACGAGTAAAACATCGTTACCTCGATCTTTGAAGTATTCAGCGAGTGTCATCGCTGCAAATGGGGCAATGTAGATGGTACTCAGGGGATCGTCAGCCAGTGCGGTCATGATCACGACTTGGTCCATGATTTCTTTTTTGCGGAAGTACTCCTCAGCCTGTTTGACGTCGAATTTCTTTTTTCCGATCGCTGCGTAGATGCAAATTACGCCTCGTCTGGCCTGTGTGTAGATTGTTTGCAGAAGGAAATTTGTTTTTCCCGTTTTGCGGTCTCCTATGATGAGCTCCCTTTGGCCGACTCCTAAGGGAACAAGCATATCGACAAGTGAGACTCCCGTCTCCAAAGACTTTGTGATTTTTCGCCGCTCCTCGATACTCGCAGGCTCTGTATCAATAGCGCGTTTTTCCTCTGGAAGCTTGAAAGGACGAAGCTTATCCAGGAGGTTTCCGAAAGGATCGATGATTTGTCCGAGATATTCAGCGCCTGCCGGAATTTCCGTCACTCTGTTGGTGCGGGTGACTCGTGTGCCGATCTTTATGGGCAGCTTGCCAAAAACGAGAATCTCTGCCTCGTTTTCGTCAAGGTAAGAGACTTGTCCTAATTCTCCGGACTCAAATTGCACCACTTCACGGGGTTTGAGAGTAGGCAGACCAGAGACGTAAGCCATTGACTCAAGTGATCGAACAGTAAAGCCGATTTCACCAGATTTTTCCAGAAGTGCATTAAAACTATTCATGCGTTCTGCGGGTCCTGTCGCTCGCGTTTCCCATCCGACCTCCTCCTCGCCTAGGCGAGTGCGGGGGCTCGATGGGTTCCGCGCCTGTCAAGCAGGCGAGCTCCTTCACCTACGGTGAAGTCCGCTCCCTCGCTCGAGCCACCCGTATGGTCGGTATTGCAAATTAGATATTTGAAATTTGACATTTGAAATTATTGCAGGAGTTTTGTGATCTCATCTCGTCTTGCTTCAAAGAGAATATCAAGTTTTTTCTTGGTAGATTGGTCAGTATAGATTCCTTCGAAAATAATCACAGCGCCTGCAATAATTTCCTGATTGAGGGAGATATCCAGGAGAACATCGCTGCCAAACTCTTTTTTTACCCAAGCGGCAATTGTATTAATAGTTTTTCGTGTCGGGCTGAATGCCAGGGTGAGTGTGAGCGTGGGAGCTCCCTGAATGCCTTGTTGGAGATGTGAGAGGCCTTGACGCACTTCCTCCTGATTTGTGAGGGAGATATTTTTAGCAGAAAGATATTCTTTGATATCTCTGGATATAGTTTCCGGAAAGGAATCCTGCAGAAGCGTCAGGATGTTTCTCCTTTCAGTTTTGTAGAGGTTAGCGAGGAATACCTCGATACCCTCGATATACTCACTTGCATCCTGGATAGTGTTGATGGCCCTTAGAATTGGGGTGATTGGGTATGTCTGTTTTTCCATATCAGTAAGTTTTTGTCTTTAGCGATAATTGCAATTCGTCACAGTGCCAGTTTAGTTACAATCCGAAGTCCTAATTTCGAAATACGAAACAATATCTCTGAGTACAGACTACAGATGTCAGAGGACAGATAGCAGATACAACAGAAGACAGAAAGAGAGTTTCTGTTTTCCGTCTTCCGTCATCCAAAATCTGTATCTTTTACTATTCCTGCTTGTTCGGGCATCTGTGTTTTTGCCTGCTGGATAGCTTGGATGATGAGCTCTTCGTGATCTTGCACCGATAAAGAGCGGCCGATCACAAGGCTTATGACATTTTTGAGAAGAGGGTAGACAGCATCGTGGATTTTATTAAGCTCTTCTTCTTTGTATTTCTCAATGTCTTCTTCGACTTTGGCATACTCGCTTTCGATCCTTTCCTGCATAATTGCGTGCGCGTCCATCGTCTCGTTTTTGAGAGTCTTGGTGAATTCCTGCATCTCTGTGCTCACCGTATTTTCGACGTCTTTTGATATCTTTTCAAAGCTTTTGATATCTTCTCCTTGGAGTTTTTGTAGTGCTAATTGGTAATTCTTGGCGAACTGCTGGTTCATGGAGTCCGTCGTTTTTTTCTGGAGCTCAACAATTTGATCTATTTTTTCCTTCAGCAGCGTCGTTGCTTCAGTTTTGCTTACCTGGGCTGATGCTAGAATATCAGCTGCTTCTTTGTTGGCATCCTCAATGATTTTGAGGTTTTGTTCATGGGCACTTTGCAGCATTTCTGAGGCTTTTGCGTTGATGCTATCGTGAAGATGGATTTTTTCTTCCTCAGCCTGCTCAATTTTGCGGATCAGGTGGTTATAAGAATTGATGATAAACAGTATGACAAGCGCCAGGCCGAAGATGGCAGCAACCAGAACAAGGAAGATGAGTGGGTTTATGAACATAGTAAAATGTCAAATACGTACCAATGTCAAATATCAAATATCCAATAAAAACAGAGAGAATTGGACATTGGATATTTCATAATATCAGTATCAAGTACGCTACCACGAGTCCTATGGCCATGGTTGCGAGTGTCAGGACTGAGTTAATAATAACGCTTACCATGATCACTCGTCCAGCCAGAGGATTTCGTCCCAGTGCCTCAACGCCTGAGCGGGTTACTCTCCCGAAATAGCCCATGCCAAGTCCGAAGGCAAGGAGGACAACAAGCCCTGCCAAAATATAGCGAAGCATTGTTCCGGGGCTTAAGAATGGGGCAGTGAGTGCTATATTGAGGTTATCAAGAAGATTGGTGCGAAGGCCGGTGACACTGCTTTGGAAAGCGAAGTTCAGGCTGACGAGAATTTTGCCGACTGCCTCCTGGTTAGAGTTTTCATAATCCTCAAGAGCAGTGCCCACGACATAGCCGTCCTGAGTTGATTTTTGTCCCACACCTTTTCTTGGAGAAGTCGTTATGAGGTCGCCAGCTTTAATGTTGCCGTTCTGGCTCGAAACTCTGACATATGCTTTGCCTGAGCTGACAACGTAGTGTTCCGTGCCGTCGGTGGTGGTTTTTCGCTCAAGGGTTATGGCAGGGTTGTTGGTGAGGATGCCGAAGATTTGCGGGTCATAAGCCCTGTCGGCAAGTTTGTAGCCGCTTCCGGCGAAGCTGATGATGTCGCCGTCTTTGACGTTTTTATCGGTGATTTTGACAAGCGTTGCAACCCCGAGGCCGAAGTCAGTGCCCGTAGGTGTGGGGGACACTTGCTGGGCAAGCACACGCGACGGAAGAAGGAGTAAGAGGCAAAGAGTTATGAAAATAAGAGAAAGGTGGTTTTTCATGAGTCAGCTTCGCTGACCGACAGTCCGCTAAGCGGACTGGGCAGCGCTTTGCAAACAGTATATTTTTATTTCGTGAGTGTGTCAATTCTAGTGAGAGAAAGACAGAGACCCTCTCCAGGTTGACACGGGCAGTCTTAGTGGATCAAGAAGAGTTTAGTTTGCCCTCGGAGTTTCAGTTTCGCGCAGATTTTCGCAATTGACTTATTTTGTGTGGTGGTTCTAGACTGAGTAAGAGAGGTTGTCATGATGGAGGGGAAGAAAAATCACTTGGTAGATCCGAAGACAAAAGAGGTGCTCCTGCTTCTTGCAACAGGCACAGTCCTTGTCGCGAGTCTCCTTATGCCCAATGCTGCTATGCTGCTTAAGCCTCTTCTGGAAGAGAAAAAACGCCAGGACCAGAAGGAGTGGGCAAAGTATAATCAGTGGCGATTAAAACAAGTACTGCGTAGAATGCATAAGCAGAAACTCGTAGAAATCGTCGAAGAGGGAGGTCTACCTATCGTTAAGATCGCTGAGAAAGGGAGGAAAAAGATTCTCAGGTATAAGCTTGAGGACATGCAGCTTGATCAAAAGAGGTGGGATGGGAAGTGGCGCATTGTCATTTATGATATTTACTCCAGGAAGCAGCAAGAGAGAAAGTTTTTTCACTTGATGTTAAAGCAACTGCGTTTCTATCAACTACAAAGAAGTGTCTATCTTACGCCTTATCCTTGCCGAGATGAAATAGAGTATATCCGACAGCTATCAGGACTTGGGAGTGAAGTTCATGTCCTTACAGTCGATGGGTTAGAGGATGAACAGGCATATAGGTCTTTTTTTGGATTGTAAGGATTTCTGTATGTGTGGAAATTTTTTAGGCAGAAGAACTTTTTAATCCGCCTTCGCGAAAATCCCTCCGTCAGTTGACGGATAAGATCGGGGGATGCAGAGCCATTTTCCGCTTCGGCGGATTTTTCGCTCCGACGAAGCGCATGGAGAGAATCCCCGACCGTTGGGTCGTGGGAGCTTCAAAAAATAATCCACGCAATTTTTCCCAATTGCGAAAAATTGTGTGACTGGAGTTTATTTCGATATCCGGGAGTTTCGTTGAGCGTTATGCTGACAGTGTCTAGGCGAGAATTTCTGGAGAGCGAAAGGTCAAGAGAGGGAAGAGGGAGGAAAAAAAGAAAATCTTATAGTTTGAATTCAATAATCGAGGTTGCTATACTCTTCTGCATGGTTCATCAGGAAGGAGAACGAATAGATCACAAGCGAGCAGCAGTGAGGTCATTTGCCCGAGAGGTTACAAGTCTCCCGCGCAAACGGTGGGATCTACCTCCGTTTTCCGGCTACCGTGTAACAATCGACCCAGATTTGAATGTCGCTAATATGGCTCTGGCTTTGGAGATTATCAGCCGTGAGGAGAGAATCTTCGAGTGGTCAGTTTTGGTCAACGGGTATTGTGTTCAAGGAGGATCAGAAGACCCTCTCTCAGTCAACTACTTCCTTATCGAGGACAGTGTGAGAAAGTTGTTTGGCGTTCTGGATGGAAACGATGTTGAGGTCAATTGTCGGCATTGGCAGGATTTGCATGGCGAGCCTATTGCTCTTGAAGATTGGTCAACGTGGGAGGGGTGGAAGGAGCGAACAAGATATCTTGATGAGATTCATAGAGACGTTGTTTCAGAGCTGTATCCGCGTTTTCCCCAGGCTGGTTCTGTGCTTGATATTTTTGGAGGAGACGGTAGTTTTCTCTCTTTCATCCAAGAAATAGCAGGTGATCAGTCTGCTCTGACTTATTTTTTGGCCGATGGAAACCCGACTCAGTGTGTTCAAGCAGCCGATAATCCGGGGATCCACATCTTTCCTCCAGTTGACCTCACAAAGAGAGAGGAGCGCGTGATGGTTCTTGAGAGTGTAGCTGATTTACGAATTGTTACAGCTATCGGAGGTTTATGCCGAAAGGTTGTGAGAGAGCGTGAGGCAATAGAAATAGCAGAGGATGTCTATAATTTCCTACCTGAGGGCGGATTGTTTGTGGTGAGTGGCCTTACGCCGACATATTTGAACAGTGGTATAGCTGAAGATATTGGCTTTACTGTCTTGAATAAGTCACTCCCACAAAATCTGCTTGAGAAACGACCGCCCTTTCAACTATACGTGCTGCGAAAATAAAAAGAGCTCTCGTTAGCCGAGCTGTTGCTGATAGTTGCGATATTGCTTCATAACTCTTGTCATTGTTGAGGCTGAAAGTTGGACACCTTGCTTTGCCAGGAACACTTGAATAGCCTTATTCTTCGAGTGGGGCCTGTTTTCTAAAAGCCTCTGGATGAGGATGAGCGTTTGGAAATTCCACTTCGCTCTCCGAAGATTTTTTGGCCTTCGTGAAGCAGTATCCTCAAGGCTTTGCAGGTTTTCAGGATTGTATTTTCTCTTCCAGTGGTAAAACGTGCTAGGGGAAATACCGAAATGTCGGCAGGTAAGCCTAGAATTTTTGTACTTCTCAAAATACAGCATCCAGCGGCACCTATTTTTTGCATTTCTTGATAGTATGTTCATCCTTTCTTTTTGGGCAAAAACAGTCCTTGATATATAAGTGTACGGAATGTATTTGAAAAAGAAAAGACCTAAGTTTTCAGCTCATCGCCAATTCTTCATAAAAGAAGCCACTCATATATCAAAAGACGCAAAAAAGGGAAAGCCCATGAATCCGACTTAAAAAATACACAGTGTTTTTTAGCATCTCAATATGCCGATTGCTACTTGATTATTGGATTGGAAGATAACTGCAGCAGGTATTTCTCGGGAAAAATCTGTGGCAAACTTCCTATCAGGCATGAAAACCTGGACAGATTGAGAGATGCGATAGAGGATAGAGAGAAAACGCAGAAAAGTGCATGAGGGACTTAGAGTAATCTCGCCATTTTTATCTGCTTGAATCTCTAACGCCTCAAGATGTACATTATTGACTCATTTTGGAGTTTAGAAGATGATTGTTTATGTTGACATTCTTTTATATATCAATATACTTATTGATGTCTTATATATCATTTAAACGGCAGAGTATGTTTTTGTAGGATTTTTCCTATGCTTGGACTGATTTTTAGCTCCGCCTAGAGATTGTAGAGTAAATGCTCCAGAGGTTCTGATGGATTGAATTTCTGGTACAAATACCATCAGCGCATGTACCTTCTCCTAAAGAATATGCTTGGTTTTGAAGTAAAGTCTCCTTAGTTTACTCAGGTAGCTCGTTACACTTCTGACACAGATCTTATTGTTTGAGCGTAGGTCACCATAGGCGACTGAAGTCGACCCTCCTTCGTTCTGCAGACGCAGAACTTCGGAAGGGCAAAGGAACTTCCTTGGCCCTCGAAGCTTTGGCGAAGTTGGCTTGATTCGTCGGCTTTGGCGAACTCACTCGTAGAATAATTATGTTAGAACCCTGACCTGTTACTTATTCGGGAATGATAACTTAACGATTTTGTGAAAAGTCTTAAGCTTGTTTTCAAAAGTAAAAGCTTATCTTCGTATTTTATTCTTATCATTGATTGATCCTGTAGCGTGAAAAGCTGTGAAATATACCTAAGATTCTTCAAGTTGCACAAAATTTTCATTCTCGATTTTTAAGGCAGAATAGAGCCCAAATGATATGAAAACGATAAGAAAGATTGCCTCTTGACAAGTGCTATTAATATATGAAGTAATATAATCGTAGACAAAGTTGGACATTTGTCCATATATTTATCCGAACAAAAATAGTCCGAATTTATCCTAATAAACCATGACTAAGCTTGTTTATCCTGAATTAAGTTACAAACTTAGGGGCATTCTTTTTGATGTTCACGGTGAGTTAGGTGGGGAGTTCGAGGAGAAATACTATCAGCGAGCTGTTGAAAAGTTACCTCTTAAAGACAATCTACAGTTTGCAAGAGAACTCAAGGTAAACATTGAGTTACATGGAGAGAAGATAGGGGTATTTTTTATTGATTTTCTCGTTGAAAATAAGATTGTCTTGGAGTTGAAAACTGTTCCTAGTTTGTTTCCCATCCACTTCAGACAGATTAGATCCTACTTAAAAGTTAATAATCTGCAGCTTGGGATTCTTGCTAATTTTCGTGGTCCTAAACTGATTTTTCAAAGAATACTCAGCAGAATTAATTCGGATTGATTCTGAGTATTGCAATTCGGATAGATTAGGATCCAACTGCCCGTATGAAATTATTAACAATCCAGCATGCTGCCAAACTGCTCAATGTCTCCACTAAGACGCTTAGGAGATGGGAAGCACGAGGCATCTTAGTCCCACAGAGAACTCCAGGGAATCAGAGAAGATATACCCTCAGAGACATTAAAGAGCTTAGGGATAAAGGGAAGGCATTCAATTTAAGTAAGGCTCCTTTAGTAGATACTGAGATTAGCTCATCGCTGAACCACCCCACTTCGCTAAAGCTTCGCGGGGCAGGCGCGGAAGCAAACGGAACCTATCCAAAGGTGGTCAAAATGGATCGATTCTCGGGAGATTATGCGGTAAGTGATCTTGGTAGTACTGATCAGCCTGTAGTGGGTGCTCCGCCAGGCCCTCCAGATTCGTCCCCAAGGGGGACTTCGTCTGTGCAGGAGCTCAGGAGCGAAGTACCCACTGATCAATGGGGCCTTCCAAAAGAAGAGAGAACTCCATTCAGCGGGGTTTCGTCGTTTGTGCTGACTGTCCTGCCTGCCGGCAGGCGGGTCTTAGGCAGCAAGACCGGTTTTTTTGCTGCAATCGGGCTTACTATGATTATTATAATATCTAGTCTTTATATCTTTTCTGGAAGTAGGGAGGGAAGTTTTGTTTCTTCAATTTTCAAAGCTAGCGATGAACAGCTTCTTACAGATTTAGCCTCGCAAGGCCACGCCTTGAGGAAAGGGACAGTGCTAGCAGGTGCGACGCTCAGGCCGGATGCATTTTTCACAGTGAATATTCCGGGTCTTTTCACAGGCACCGCCGAGTTCAAAGAGCAAGTTACAATCGACAAAGATGCATCGGTTGGCGGACAGCTGAGCGTCAATGGGCTCTCACTACTTCTGGGCGGGGTTGATACGCAGGATGCAGATATAAACGCTGGCACAGGACAGCTCACGGCAAGTAACGTCATCTATAGCCTGACTGCAGGACAGGGTATCGGTATCACAGGAGGTCAAAATGCAACAATCACTAACACTGGCGTTCTCTCAGTTGGAGGCAGTACTGGTGCTGTTAGTCTGACCGCAGGTACAGGGATTAGTATTTCAGGAACAACCATCTCAAACACCCTGAGTAGTGGAGCCAATGCGTTTGGTAAAGTAACCGTCTCTGGTCAGTCAGATGTCAGTGCTGGGAGTACCTCTGATACGCTAACCTTAGTTGCAGCAGGAACAGGCCTGAGTATCACAACAGATTCAAGCAACAAAAAAGTCACCTTCACCGGTACTGCCCAATGGACAACAACAGGAAACGATATCTACTACAACACTGGCAATGTCGGTATTGGGACAACTGCACCTGGTGCACTTCTGCACGTCACTGGTGATCCTGGAGGAAAGGCTCTAAGTATACTTAACTATACCGGATCAGGTCAAAATATACTCACTGCCTCTGCTTCCGGCACGACACGCTTGGTATTGACGAGCGCTGGCAACCTTGGACTTGGCACAACATCACCCCTTGAGCTATTGGATGTACAGGGCAATGCTTCAGTCTCTGGGAATCTGGTTCTCGCGGGCGCAGCCCGATCGATTCAGACGACTGCAAATAATCCCCTCACCATCGGAGGATCAACAACTGGCTTTATCAATCTGAACCCGCTCAATGGTTCAGGAGCGCTTAACCTCAACGTTGGTGCGTTAACAATCAATGGCACAGCAGGATCAACTGCCTCAACAGCCACTTGTGTTACCACAACGAATGGTATTGTGACGGGAACAGCAGACTGCGGACAGGGAAGTGGTGGGTCCAAATGGACCATCGCAAGTGGCGCAATTTTCCCAAATCAAGCAAGTACATTAGATCTCCTCCTCGGCGGCACCGCGTCAAATGCGGCCAAGTTTGCAGTTCTCAATATCAACTCAGGGACGACGACAGCATCGCTTTCAGCAACGACGACAGGCCTTGCTCTATCGGCTGGCGGGTCTATTCAGTCTTTACAGAATGCAAATCTTACCCTTGGTGGTAATACAACTGGGAATATTATCCTCCAACCGCTCAACGGATCAGGTAACCTTGGAATCGGTACCACTGCACCAGGACAGAGAATCCATCTCTCAACCAATACCAATGGTTCTATAGGTCTTCGTCTACAAAACGCAAATGCAGGAGCTGCTGCCTTTACCCAGACAGAGTATGTTGGCGATGGAAGGAGCTACTACACAGGGGTGGCAGGGAGCGGAACAAACGTTGCAAACAAATATTACATTTGGGATAACAACGCGAGTTCTTATCGTTTCATGCTTGATACGAATGGTAATGTTGGGATTGGACCAGACGTTATTTCTCCTCTTTCTACCCTTGATGTTCGCTACGCTCTTGGTACGACGCCTGTTGCTTCTTTCTCAGCAACAACTTCAGACGCAGCCGTAAAGGTTGATCAGAGAGGTGTTGGAGATATCTTTGTCGCCAGTAACGCAGGCGTGAACCGCTTTGTTATACAAAGTGCTGGTAACGTTGGTATCGGTGTGCCTCTCCCAAACCAGCGGCTTGAGGTAGCAGGGAACATAAGGATTGCCGGTGGAGGCTCATACTACGTTGGATCCACGCAAGGCGTCGCCTTGCAGACAGATGTTGATTGCTTTACTGTCACAGGAGGTATCGTGACAGCAACTACAGGCAACTGTACAAGTAACGTTGCTTCACCATTCACAGAGATAGCATCAAGCGGTATCATAGTAGAAAGAAATACAACAGAGGATTTGCTGCTTGGCGGAGTTGCGACTTCAAGTGCTCGTTTCTCAGTCCTCAACATTGCCCAAGGCTTAACCCCCACAGCCTCACTCTCGGGAGGATTAAATGGAACAAACGGGGTTGTGCTCTCAGCCGGAGGCTCTCTGCAATCACTCAATGCTATTCCCTTAACCATTGGCGGGACAACAACTGGCCAGGTAGTCCTCTCAGGCAGAAATGGGCAAAACAATGGCATTACTCTCTCAGGTTACGGCACAGGCATTGCCCACATCTCCTCAGCCGGCATTGTTACCTCCTCAGCAGTTGATCTAGCCTCAGCAGATGTCATAGGAGTCCTTCCTATTGCCAATGGGGGAACCAACAAGGCACTTACCCTTGCAGCAGGGGGAGTTATCTACTCAGACGCAGACTCATTCGAGGTATCAGCAGTTGGCTCATCGGGGGATTTGCTAACCAGTGGAGGCACAGGCGCTCCCACCTGGACCACTCCTGCCAGTCTCACCTCAGCAGGAGTCTTCCAGATCCTTTCTGGCACAGCCCAGACAAAAAACACCACCTTGGATCTCCTCTTAGGAGGGACAGCTACCACCTCTGCCAAGTTTGCAGTTCTCAATATCAACTCAGGGACTCCTACAGCTTCTATTTCAGCAACAGGAGCAACGCCTCGAACAGGCCTCTCTCTTGGGGGAGATGGAGTTATTCAGAGTCTTGTGAATGCAAACTTGACTCTGGGTGGGAATACGACAGGCAATATCACGATTTCACCACTCAACGGTTCGGGGACGACGCTTAATACAGGTAATTTTAATCTTTCAACAGGGAAGACCTATCAGATTAATGGAACCGATGTTCTCTCAGCAACAACCTTAGGATCAGGTGTTGTTACCTCCTCACTCACCACCGTTGGGACGATTGGCACCGGTGTCTGGCAGGGGACCTCTGTGAAGGCTGATTTCGGCGGTACGGGCGTCACGACCTATGCAACGGGAGATCTCCTCTACGCAGGGAGTGTTAATCCAACCGCTCTTTCCAAACTGACCATCGGGAGTACAGACCAAGTCCTTACTGTCTCAGGAGGTATTCCTTCCTGGGCAGATCCCGGAACACAAGCATTCGGCCTCTGGCAGCAGCTGAGTGGAACGATCCAGCCGAAGAACCAGAGCCAAGACCTCCTCCTCGGCGGGACAGCAACAACGAGTGCCAAGTTTGGCTTTATCAACGTGAACAGCGGGACTCCAACAGCCTCCATCTCCGCAAACAGTGGAAATAATGCTTTGTATCTCACAGGAGACGGGACGCTTGCTACTACTAACAGGGGAACAATAACAATCGGCAGCTCATCAACCTACAATACTTCAGGAAATATTCTGCTTGCTCCAAATGGTACAGGCAACATCGGTATTGGTACGACGAGTCCTACGAACAGACTCCAGGTACTGGATCTTGTCGGCTTTGACGCCACATCCTCAGGCACATTCCTGGGCTACAGGACAGGCTATGCCAACTCAGCAGTTGGGAGTGTCTTTGTGGGCTATGAGGCAGGGTTTCGCAATACCACGAATCCAAATACAGCAGTAGGCTACCAGGCTCTCAGAGCCAACACCACGGGGAGCTTCAACACCGCCAATGGCTACCAATCGCTTTACAGCAACAGCACGGGAAGCCAGAACACAGCCCTTGGCTACCAATCGCTTTACAGCAACAGCACGGGAAACTACAACACAGCCCTTGGCTACCAATCGCTTCTCAACAACACCACGGGAGCCAACAACACAGCCCGCGACGCGCTTGTAAACAACACCACGGGAGCCAACAACACAGCCTTTGGCTACCAATCGCTTCGCAGCAACACCACGGGAGCCAACAACACAGCCAATGGGTACGATTCGCTTCGCAGCAACAGCACGGGAAGCAACAATGTGGCTTTTGGGTATCAGGCAGGGTACGCCGGAGGAGGGACAATCTCCTTTGCCAATACCACGGGATCGAATAATATTTTCCTAGGCTACAATTCTGGTCCTTATTCAGCAACTCAGCGAATCAATATGACTGCAATCGGCGCCTTCTCGGTTGTGGACCAGGCAAATTCACTCGTTCTTGGCGGTCCGTCAGGGACGTTTTATGCGGTGAATGTGGGTATCGGTACAGCCACCCCATCAGCTCTTCTTGATATTCAAGGAGGAGAAAGAGGAGGCAACGCCGGTCTT
>JACPGQ010000070.1 GCA_016188975.1 Candidatus Levyibacteriota bacterium
CTGTAAAGACTTTTGAGAATAATGTAAAGATTGAAGAGTACATCGATAAAGTAAATCGTACTCAGAATCGCAATCGTAATAATCCCAGTCGTCAGAGGACTCGTGACGAGTCCGTACACAACCAAAGCGAGGACTAGAGTGATACATATCTTCTGACTGAGTATCACCGTCTGCATCGCAGACATGTTGTGGGGGAGCGTCGTGTGGGTGACGTATTTCTTCTTCTTGTAGCCGACCCCAGCGCCTATCATCGTGCCGCTTTCAGGCTTAATTACCTGCGGAGAAATCTTTTTCAGCCTGAGAGCGATTGCATTCGTTCCGATGTCGTAGATGGTTTTTAAGATCTTGACGTTCGAGTAGCCATTTTTCCGCTCCTCAAACGTGATTGGGACATCAGTAATTTTGTATCCCGCTTCCCGGGCACGGTGGAGAAACTCAAGATCAAAAGCCCATCCAGACGACGGAGAAAACTGAACTGTTTGTGCAACTTCACGTTTAAAAATCTTGAGCCCAGACTGTACATCAGTCGAGATTCCGAAAAGCATTCGTCCAAAAAACGTCCTAAAAGACCTGCTCATAAACCTGCGAAGGATAGAGCCTTTGTACGTTTTTCTATTTGCGACGACGATATCGTAAGTTGCAAGTTTTGCAAGCATTGAGGGAATCACTTCAGGTGGATACTGGAGGTCTGCATCAATCATGCCCAGAGTTTCGTGTCGCGCCTTGGCAAACCCCTCAAGGAGAGAGTATGATTTGCCTGGCTTTCCCTCTTTCAGAAGTAGTGTTACATGCTTGCTGTTTGCAAACCGCTCTAGATACTCATATGTCCCGTCTGTTGACTTATCATCAACGAAAATGAGCTCAAAATCGATGTCGTGACTTTCAAAAATGACGGAGATCCTGTCCAGTAACCGTGCGACGTTGCGCAGTTCGTTATATACAGGAATAACGATACTTATTGCTTTGGGCTTATTCATTTGGTACTCCTTCTGTATGTGTAGGAAGCGTGTGATCTTGGATGAATTTTTCGAGGGAAAGAGCGCTTATTCGGTAGTACCTGCCAAATTCGATAGCCTCAAGCTTCTGCTCTTTAATGTACTTATAAACGGTGATTGTACTGAGTTTTAGGATACGCGCAACTTCTGCTACCGTGTAGAGTTTGTGTTTGTTCATTTATCTTATAGTTATCGGGCAAGAGGTACGTGTATATCATAAAAGAACTGTTATGTCAATCTTTTATTATAATTCTCTTAAAAATCATATAATTAAATATAAGCCTGTATAAGTATATAGAACATTACGTCACTCGTTATGAGTTATAAGTCACAATTACAAATAGATGTTTTGAAATGAGTTCTAACTATGTGGGTTTGGCGAAGATTAAGAACCTTTTACAATCGGTATCAGGCGGCCCGCTCCGCCAGAGGCGGACGAAGCTAGCTCGGAAGAATGGAAAGATAATCATTTAGAATTGACCGGTAATGCAATCACTAACAAGCGTCTCCAATCCGTTCCGATCGGCCAGCATGTCTGGAGAATCAGCACATCTTCTCCTGTGTTTTTGAGGTACTTTGTTTCACCAGCTGCGACAACTTTCTTTTCCTTGACCGTGTAGACATATTCCTTACCATTGTTCGTCAGTGTTATTTGGTCGCCTGTTTTCAGCTCACCAAGACGAAGAAATGGGACGTTTTTGCTAAGGATTTCCCAAGGGAGTCCTGATGAATGGGCAAAAAGGTACGTCAGCTTATTTTGGCCTGGAAGAAACGTATCTTTAGCCTGGGCAATTCCACGGGACAACGCGCGGTTGTATTCGGTTTGGTTCCATGGGTCAACACCGACCACGATGGGGGACACTGCCTGGATTTTTGGTATCGAAACATAATACCCAATCTGATTTATCTGCGCAGCCTGCGAAGGAAGCCTCGAAAGGACAAATGGCAAGGCAACTATCAGTAGACCTATGAAAGAAAGGACAATCAGGACAGTTCCGAGATGCTTTGAAACACTATGCATAGTGTAAGAAGAGATTGTACCATAAGGCTAAATAATAAAATTGTAGGTGAATCCCGGAGATCTGCCTGAGCGCAACCTTAACACCACTCCTAAAAAAAGCATCACAACATTTCCAAAGAGGAAGAGGAGCATCCATCCTCCACCGGTTACCGGAAGAATATTGCCACTGGTTGGTGAGGATGAACCTCCGCCTCCGCCATTTCCTCCTCCACCGCCGCCAGACGCACCTCCGCCACCATTTCCTGGTTTACCTTCATCTTTGGGTGTAGGGGTAGGCTGAGTCGGAGTAGGTGATGGCGGCTCTGTCGGTGTTACTTTACAGCAGTCTTCGATAATCGTGCTTGTATTTGCCTCGTTTTTAATTGTTACCTCGGATTCGATTTTTCCGGTCTTTATGAGGACATCGCCACTATTTTTGTTTGCAATATTATTTCCGGTTATCAAGTTCCAAAAACTATCGTTAAAGATCTTCGTCGTATTATAGATGCTATTCGTTGCCAGAAAGTTCTCATGAATGTCAATTGTATTCTCTGAATACGCACCGTTACCACTCACTTTTACTATATAACCGGCCGCTGGAACTCCTATCGTGACGTGAGCCGTATTAAGGGGGCCATTTATGATTGTCTCCTTATGTTTGATATCTCCTGTGACGATTGTGACACTTCCTTGATTTTCATTGGCAGTATTATTGCCAGTTACTGCAGAACCTGAGATTGTATTGATAATTGTCGCGTTTTGCGTAATCGTGGTTGTAACTGTCGTTGTCTGCGAAGCGTTTACAGTATTTGTCGAATCAACTCCGTTTCCGGAAATCGTGACGCTGTTTTCACCGGTTGGACAACAAGTTCCAGCTTCGGCAACAGAGGTGTTTCCCTGGTTTGAAACGGAAACCGTTGACTCACTATCACCAGTCCGTATCCCAACCTCACCGCTACTTTGGGAAGTCTCATTTTTTCCAGTCTCAGCGCTCCCTGATACATTGTTTGTCGTTTCTGAGGAGTTAGATTGTTGCACAGTCGTCGTTGATTCAGTAGCAGCTGTAGCAGTATTTGAGGATTCACTTCCATTACCGCTGATGACTATCTCTTCTGCTAAGAGCACTTTCGGAAACGGACTGACAAGCGGAGAGAACCCACTAATGGCAACAGACAGAACGATAATAATAAGTTTTCTTCGTTTCATACAAGAAAGGCAGGGGGACAGGATCTTCAAGAGGGCAGATATTTTACACGTTCGCCCAGGCAGCGGACATAGTGGAGTGCTACTTTCTCAAGGACAGGAGTCGTGATCTCACTTTTTTCCTTGTTCTTAGCAAGAGATAGAGTGGAACAGCAAGAATAAGCCATGCGAGATTTATTCGAAGTCGATTTTTTGCGCTTCCCTTAGCCGATGTGCTTTGGCCGAGAACTGCAGTATTGGAGTTACCAGATGCTGCCAGTGTCGTTGCTGTGCCGCTATTTCCGGTTTGGACAGAGTTTTGCGCGCCTGCCTCATTTGATCCCCCTATACCTTGCGTTTGCTGTTGCGACGTATTTGTTACCTGTGCGACAGGCTGAGCATTATTTGAAGATGAAGAATTACTCGTCTGACTATTATTGTTGTTCCCATCTGTACTTGAGTTATTCTGCTGTGTACTATTTGCCTGATTATTGCTTGATGTTTGAGTCGATGTTTTTTCTTGTTTTTTCTGTCCAGGAGTCACAAAGTCTCCAACCCAACTTCCAAAGACATTGACGACAGTCACAATGAGCTTGCCGTTTCCGCTGATATTGTTGTTCACAAAATTCACGAGGTTTGCGATGATATTCGCATCTCCGGTCCCGATCGTTGAGGAACCGCCCGTATTGTCACTTGCAGTATTTCCTCCAGTGTTTGCCGAGAGATTGAGTGTATTCTCGATATTTGCATTATTGTTTTGAACCGTTGTGTTGTTTGTCGTTGATGTGTTACTTGCGTTATTCGTTGAGGAAGCACCATTTCCTGAGTTTGTCGCGCCGTTAGATGCAGTGACCTCGCCATTTGGCCCGACAGTCAATAGTGTTCCTTCAGAACCTGCGGCTGTGCTACCATCTGGGCTGCCAAGGATCTTACCAAACCAATTTCCAGCTTCATTGACGAGGACGAGCCACCATGTTCCGTCGTCTACATTGGAGTTTGCAATATTCAGGACGTTTGCGTCAACAGAGGTATTTCCGGTCTGCACTGCATTCGCTCCGTCCGTATTTCGATTTACATCGTTCTTTCCGGTCGTTGCGTCAAAAACAAGTGTATTGGTAATTGTTGCGTCATTGTTTTGGAATGTCGCATCGTTTGAGGTTGTAGAGGTATTTGCAGTGTTCGTTGAATTCGCCCCGTTACCGGCGTTTGAAGCTGACCCAACACTTGCGCACGTTGTGCATGAAGCTGTACCGAGTTGTGATTCAGGCAGGACAATGTCGCCTTCGAGGTTTCCGTAGATATTGACGACTCCAAAGATTACATTACCTGAAAGGTTGTTATTGGCAAACGTGAGCATGTTTGCATTGACATTTGCGTCTCCTGTTGTGATGGAGGTATTCCCACCAGTATTCAAACTGGAGTTGTTGTCACCTGAATTTGCAGCAAGCGTCATAGAGTTTCCGATGGTTGCGTCATTGGTTTGGAAGGTTGCATCATTGGTCGTTGTATTGGTGGATGCGGTATTTGTCGAGTTTGCTCCATTTCCCATATTTGCTGCCGTCCCACCAAAGCTGGCACATCCTGAAATACAGTTGGCAGCAAAATCCAAAACGAGGTCTCCTTTCTGGTCATCAGCAACAGTAAACTCAGCAACTGCCACACCATCGACATTGGTATTTACCGATGTGATAGCAGTTCCTGAAACATTTGCATCTCCTGTAGTAACGGTCGTATCACCGACATTTCCATAAGAGGTGTTGTCTCCAGTCACAGAATCGAGAACAAGTCCGTTTGATGCGTTCGCGTCATTGTTTTGCGTTGTCTTAGAATTATTTGTGTTGGACGTGTTGGCATTATTCGTGGAGTCCGCACCATTTCCTGAGTTAGTAACTGATCCGCCTGCACCTGTACCCACCTTATCTGTCGCAAGATTAATGTTGCCTGTTGTGAGAACCGTCCCACCATTTGTCGCGTCACCTGTGGCAATTGTTGCATCGCCAACTGCTCCACCCTGTTGGGCCGTGCTCGTTTGCTGCGTAGGCACCTGCTGGGTCTGTGTCTGCCTAGGTTGCGGTGCATCACCGGAATCCTCATCATGACTAGTTGTGTTTTGTTGCGTTTGCGTATCAGATGACGTAGTCGGTGAGCTTGGCGCTGTCGGTGCAGTTGGAGCAGTGGGTGCTTTGTTTGTATTTATTGGTGCTTCTGGTGCAGTTGGCGCTGTCGGTGCAGTTGGCTCTTCAGCAAAGGCTGGAACAACAGGCACCATAGATGAGAAGAGAAGACTTATAACCAATAGTATCGAAAGTATTTTTTTCATTCTTTTTAATTTTTAACTTTTAATTTTTCATTTCTTTGTTCTGTAGGGTGTCTCCCCGAAGTGCTAGAGAGACAACCCTACAGAAACAAAATTAGTTACTACTCTGATGATGTGTGAGCCACATCCAGAATCCACTAAAATCGAAATCGAAATCGACGTCAATTTCTGGGAAATGGTGTGTGACACCAGAGCCAAACACGTTCATGTTTGAGGCATTGTCAACACTGACATTTTGCGTTGCATCTCCGGTCAGGATAAGCGGATCAGAATCCGCTTCGCCTGTGGTGTATTTGATATCATTCTTTCCGGTCTTTGCGTCAGCGTCTGCGTCATTCCATGTCCAATCAACATTGTCCTGGAATGCTTTGACCACATCTGTCCGATCCAGATCGATCTTGCTATCACTGTTATACCCATTACCTTTGATTGCAAATTTCCCTCCAAGTGCGCATCCACAATCGAGATCTGCTGAATTGAAGTTAAGCAAATTATCTATGTCAACATATGCCTTTGCATCACCGGTCTTGATTGCGACATCGCCACCAGTGTTGTAGTTGGCATCGTTCCAACCAGTCGTTGCATCTGCATCAACCCAGTTGTATACATTTGCATAGTTATCCTGAACGAGCAGTGTATCTCTTATGAAATCGAGATAAATATCGTTATCAGAATATGCGCCGTTGCCTGAGATGATAGCCTTGAGCGAATTACCGTCTCCCGTGCCACCACCAACAGTTGCAATATTTGCATTTGCTGTCGTTGAGACATCAACGTTCGTCTTGGCATTGCCGGTTAAGATCGTGACGTCGCCTCCAGTGTTTCCGTTCGCGTCGTTTCCACCAGTCTTTGCATCAGCGTCTATATAATTTGTGACGTATGCATCATTGGTTTGGAAAACGGTCGTAACGTTTTTCGTATCCAAGTCCACTTTATTATCAGACCACGCGCCATTACCTGCGATCTTGACTTTTACGTCTCCATCACAGTCGCATGTATTGACATCAGCTTTATTGGAATTAAGCTCGTTAGAAACACTGACATCTGATTTTGCATCACCTGTGACGATTGCGACATCGCCACCAGTGTTGTAGTTGGCATCATTACCTCCGGTTGAGGCGGTTCCTGAAACGTAATTACTCACATTTGCAGTGTTAGACTGAGTAACGGTAGTGAAATTGGTTTTGTCAACATCAATATCGTTATCAGAATATGCGCCGTTGCCTGAGATAACAAGCGTCGTATCATGACCGGTGACAGTAGGTGTCGTATCGGCTGCTGCGATTGAAACAGTAGATTGCAGTAAGAGTGCGCTCGTTGCAATTGCTGCTGAAAGTTTTCTAAATGTATTCATATAATTTTTCGTTTCACCTCCTCTCCTTTGTAGGATCTCCTGTCGAGGGTTTATCCCGAGAACAAGAACACTTCAGATCCGTTATAAAAAACGGAAGCTTCTATTTTGAATCACTTTCAAGATAAGAGTCACCGTTCTCAGCTTTTTCCCGATTCAATCGGGGTTCCCAATAAAAAAAGGCCCTTCGCCAAATTGCGAAATGGGCCTCCGTTTACGGTCAGCTCAAAAATTATGTCTTGTCTCTATTAGCTAAAGTGTTGCAGCCTGATCTATTTAGTAGATAATCCCAAGCAACACACTAAATATAGAACACGTGAAAAATGTTTGTCAAGTACTAATTTTTCACGAAAGCTGTTTTGTCGATTTATGCGCTGTTTTTTTGATGTTTCTCTCAGTGATTTGTACTACCTTAAAGTCCTGTACGTATATTTCAACGCTTCCCCAACCGCGGATGTTTCGTAGCGCTTCTAGAATCTCTTCTATGAGTTCTTGCTGTATTTTTTTTGTTGAGTAATCCATGGCACTTCATTCACATTCCAACCAAAGCTAGCAACTCGTTACTTTTGTTGCAAGTGAAGTTCGATCTTTTCTTTTTTTCCACTAATTTCTCCTACTTGGAGCACTAATTTGGACGCGGTATCGTCTATGGCAAATCCGACACGGGTTAGCTTCGTCGAGATCGCTTGTACCTGCACGGGGTCATTGTGAATCTCAGGTGCAAGCTTATCTGAACTCCCATCAACGATGAGGCGGAGGTACTCTCTCGTATTTATCCCCAAATTGACCGTCGCGTCATTCACGATCTTGAGATTGATGATGACAAACTCACGGCCTTTCACTGCTACGACAGGCTGTCCACGAAGGACTATCTGATCACGAAGCTCTGCGTTTTGGATCTCATACTTTACTTTCTGTTCTTTTCCAAAAACGTCAGTAACCTTAAATGAATACGCTTTATGCAGCTCCTCAACTGCAAGGGGTTTGTTGATGCTTACTCTTTGGTCTCGGGCGCCTTGGACACTGGATTTGCTTGTCCTCCCGAGGAAGGAGCTAATAGTGAAAAGAATGACAATCGCGACAAGGATGATTGGTATAAACACGATATAATTTTTCTTAACGTTTTTTTTGAACTGCTGCATTGTCATTTTGGATGAAATCCCCGGCTGTATTGAAGAAGGAAGCTTTTGGAATTGATTCATTGATTGGAGGGAGTCTAATTGAAGAAGTTTTTTTATTCTTTGGAAAAAGAGACTAACGATTGAGATTTGAGGTAATGCTGTATTAATCGATTCCATAAAAAATGCCCCTTTGTGTTGCTGTAACACGGGGCAGACGTAATTAACCGCATCTTAGCAAGCAGTATTCATACTGTCAAGAGGCAGTTGCCTTAATTGTAATAAACGTTTCATTGTCATTTTTTTTATGTATTTTTACCATAAATGTTTTTTCATTGATGGTTCCTGAGAGCAGAAAAGTTTGTTCTTTTTTTTCAAAAGAATGTGCCGGAGGAGAGGAAGGTGCACTCCGTATTCCAAGCTTTTTTTCATACCATCTCACAATATCGTCCGGGTTATCATTGCTTCGCAAGACTAAAGTCGTCGTTTTTTCTGAAACGACACTGCCTTCAGGGTAATAAAGTGTTGCTACGACAGATTCGAGAACTGCATTCTTTTCTGATGCAGTATCGGAAAGAACGTCACGAGTTGATTTCTCAGGCTGAGGTTGGAGAACAATAGCAAAAAGAAACAGAGAGCAAAGAAGAAGAAAGAAGCGAAGTGTGTTCATGAAACGCAAACGAGTATAGCAGAAAAAAAATTGCAGCCCTCATCCCACTTCAAGATATCGCTAATCTTATTTCTTTCCCTCGTTTCCACTCTGCGATTTGTCGCCAATGGTAAAATTATTTGGAGTAATTGCTTTCAAGATGTTTGTCGATCCTGCGTCGATTTGTCGTTGCAAACTACTCTCAATGTATGACGTATCAATCCGTTCCAACATTCGCGCAAGTTCCGGATCCTCTCGTTTTATTCCCATTTTCGTCCGAATCTCAGAAAGAAGCTCGAGGACTTTTGTGATTTCTTCCTCGGCAATAAGATCCACTTGGAGAAGAAGCTCTTCCCGAAGATTTGCTACCTGACTTGCTCTGTTCTGGCTCAAAAGGACAAAAATTGACAGAAAGATTGCCTCAAGAGAAACGATCATCGTGAGAAGCCCGTAGGGAAATGGATCAAACGGATGAATTCCCGGGATCAAGTTGTTGTTGATGAGAATCCAGAGGAGAAACCAATAGATATGAAGAACTGCAAACGTGAAGCTTCCGAATGTGGCAGTAATCTGATCCGCGACTTTTTCCGTAAATCTCCTCCCCCTAAGCGACTTACCTTCAAACGATCTGATGAATCGTCTGCGACGGGTGATTTTATCAACAGGAGGATTTTGACTCATAGGACAGGCCCTTCATGGTTACTGCTTTCTTCCAGAGAACTGCTTGGGGTAGCGAATCTTAAAACGGTCTTTATAGCGTAGCCCCTGGAGGATACCGCCGACCGTTACGCCGTTAAAAAGAGGAGAACGGATGATGCCTTCGTATAAAAAAGCTCCCACCGCCAAGGCAAGTGAGAGAACCACCCAGTGGTGAATGTGATAGGTTTTGTGTCTACCGTGAATCTTGAAGTTTGGAAGGAGCTCAACATTTCGAATACGGATGTTGGGGAGTTTGTGCTTTTTCTTTCCAGGATGCGAAAAAAGAAGGAAAATGTAATAGCCAATCGTAAATGACACCAAAAAAATAATCGCTGTCCGCATACATTTGGTACGTATTTGTATGGTATGGGATATTTCCCTACTTGTCAACCTCTCTCCGGAAAACAGATGCAAACGCTGGTGATACTCGGAAGACGCTAAAAGTACGATTTTCATAAACAAGTGGGTAGGGGAGGCGTCTTGGTTTCTCCACAACGATATAATCAATATCATTTACTAGAGCGAGCACGGAGAGCTGTTTATCGCTTTGAGACGCATATGCTTCTTTTGTCAGCTTCAGTGACTTGTAAACATCCCCGTCAAACTGCTCCAAAGCTCCAGGGGCAGCAATGGTGAATCGTGAAACCCAGTGGGGGGTATATTCGGGCGTGAATGCAAATTCGAGGACCTCAGAAAGCGTAACAAATGTCGATCGCTCTGAAAAAACCCTCCAGTCAGGCTCAAAAAACCACCAGCGGTCAGGAGGCGTTAGGAACATCGCGTCCTTGGGTGTATTATTTTTTGCCCACACCTGAACATCGTACCAGTCAGTTTTCTGTGGAAAAATGTATATCCCTGGCCGCCATATGTGTGTCTGCCAGACAAGGATGATACATGCGACAAGGCTCGTCACAACAGCAAACCACCCGGCAATTACCCTGTCCCGTGTTGGAATAATACGCATCATAACCTCAACAAGAAGCGGGATAAGCGCTGTCACAGCAAGAAAAAGCGAGGCATACTGCATCACAAACTGAGATGGTGAAATTGTCCCAGATTTCATTCTCTTAACCAGCCCGTGAAGGAAAAACAAGTAGGCAAAAATAAACGTAAATATACCTATCCTTACAATCTGAAACTGTACGAGAAACGTCACAGGCAACCAGAAAGAGACAAGAACCTCAAGGCCAATAAGGAAAATTGCGGCATAGAAAAAGTGCGTGACCGAATGGGAAGGCGGTGAGTGATGGCGATGTCTGGTAGCAAGTAAGTACAACACAAATGAACTCACGCCACCAAGAGTAAGAAGAAGAACGGTTGGGGAGGTTGAGAGAGGATAAAATACTGTATACATCAAGCTCTGGCTTATCACGTCAAACCATTCAGGCCGAAACGTGAAGTCAAATGAGGACTTGCCAAATTTCCAGAGGAGTACTGGCAGCGATGCGAGAATAAATCCCGCCATACCAAGACTTAGCTGCAGCTTTCTTTCCATGCTGGATCTCTCCTGCCAGAAACGAAAAAGGAGATCAACGCCAAACATAAATAAAACAAAGTTTACCGAGAGCGCATGAATGTTCCCCAGAAGCCCAAGCAGAACAAAACTCTTAAGGTACTGCTTCTTGAGATACCAATCGATTGAAAAGAGCAAAAACGGTAAGGCAAATGTCCTGTTAAGGAGGCTAAACTCAAAAACAGGAAACGCTGCAAATCCAATGTGTGGGAATGAAAACGCAATAACACCAAGCACCGTAGTGAGATTATCATTAAAGAGTGTCTTGGTTAGACGCCAAATCCCCACAAACGAAAGATACGTTGCAGAGAAGTGCACGAAAAACAGTGACAGTTCCAACGCTCCTCCTTGGGCAAAAGGATAAAATATATACCAAAAATACGAGTAGTGCGTATCACGCAATGCAAAAAAAGGATCATTTGGGTACAGTGTAGGATCGAGTATTTTTTTCAGGAATGGTATGTGTATCGCCTGATCAAAAGTACCAAAATAGTAGCCTGTAATGCCGATAACGAAAAGAGAAAGAAGGAGAAAAAGAGCATGACGGTAAAGTACCGATGCACCAAAAAAATCGCTGAGGTTTTCAAGTTTGCTCAAATCCTTAGAGAAACCCATCTTTCTATTATCGCATATCTTTTATCAAAATACCCATTAAGGCGGTGAGGTACAGGGTAACTGCGTTCTCTGTCATTCCGTGCTTGACACGGAATCTATATGGATCCTGAATCAAGTTCAGGATGACAACTTTGCAGTTGCCCTGGTGAGGTATGAACTTGAGGGAGTGATATGTGTATGAAGTCTGTTCATTGATTCAGTTCTCCAGATAACGCTCAATGGTTTAGGTCATAAAAATAGGCTATAATAGAGCAATTCACTCATTCAATTCATGAAAATTGCATTTTTCTCCGACTTTACTGCTCCTCCGCAGAATGGCGTTTGGACGTCAATTGTCAATCTATCCTCGACGCTTTGCCGGTTGGGACATGAGGTCATCATTTTTACTCCAAATCCCTCACGAAGAAAAAGCATTAAGCTTGTCGACGAGAGAATTGTCATTAAGTTCCTCCCCTCTGTTCCAGGACTGCTCTACCCTGATCTTCGCCTAAGCTTTCCGGTAAGCCCGAGACTTATACAGAAGATAAAAGCACTCAACATAGATATAATTCACGTACACTCACCGCTTGCTGTTGGTTTAGGCGGAATCTTCATCGGTAAAATGCTCAAGATTCCCATCATCGGCACGCAGCACAATTATGCGATGGAAGAGGATTTTCTAGAAATCATCGACATCCACTATATGACGAAACAAGTCAGTTCTTTTCTTTGGAAGTATACGTCTTTTCTTCTCAACCAGTGTGACCACGTCATAGCACCAATGGCAATGATAAAGAAGGACCTTGTTCGACATAATATTCGTCCACCTATTACCGTCCTACCGAATACGATTCAGGAAGATGCAATACAGTACGTTGATGAACAGACTGTTTCAGCTCTTCACAAAAGATTGGGATTATCAGACAGGGTAGTTTTATTTGTTGGAAGACTCTCGAAAGAGAAGAGCATTGATATTCTTCTTACAGGCTTTTCGCACGTACTTAAGAAACGAGACGACGTATCACTTCTTATCATAGGCGATGGTCCTCAGAGAGAATCGCATCGTAAGCTAGCAAAGAAACTAGGAATTTTGAAAAACGTTACGTTTGCTGGGGAGCTTGATCAGGAGAATCTTTTGACAAACGGGTACTATCAGCTTGCTGACATGTTCGTTTCTGCAAGCATGACAGAGGTACAGCCAGTCTCGTTTATTGAAGCATTTTTTTTTGGTCTTCCTATCATCGGCACAACAGCTTTGAAATGATCAATAGAGTAGGACTCCTCTCTGAACCTGACTCTCCAACGCTCCTTGCTAAAAACATTCTCTTGATTCTCGACGATAGCGCTTTGAAGGAAAAACTAAGCCTGCTGTCGAAAGAGGAGTATAAAAAACGTTATGACTCAAAAACTGTTGCGCATTCATACATCTCATTGTGTCATAACCTTTTGAGCAGACATTCGCGACACGCGTAAACTGAGCACTGTGAGAAAAAAACGGATCAACAATCAAAAAAAAGTATCTCTGCAACAGAGTGGGCAACCTTTTTTTTCAGTTATCATCCCCACTCTGAATGAAGAGAAATACCTCCCCCGACTGTTACATGCACTCAGTAAGCAAACATTCACCTCGCTTGAGGTCATTGTCGTTGACGCATCATCAAAAGACCACACCATCGCTGAGGCAGAGAAATTCCATACGAAGATTCAGAAACTTACGAGCTTTCAGATCAAAAAGAGGACAATTGCCTACCAAAGAAACTTCGGCGCTGAAAAAGCAAAAGGTGTGTATCTCGTCTTTCTTGACGCTGATGTTGATCTCTCCCCCGGTTACCTCCAAAAAATCTATACTGCAATCAAAAAGGGGAGGTACGACTTTATTACTACATGGGGTCAGGCTGACACCAAACGAAAAATAGACGTCTCACTCGTCATGATATATAACCTCATCATAGAAATCGAAAAAGCAATAGAGAAACCGTTCTCACCAGGTTTTAATACAATTATCCGTAGCGACCACTTTAGAAGGATAAAATTTTGGGAAAACCTTTCGTTTTCAGAGGACTATGATTTTACCGCTCGAGCGATTCGTGAAGGAATAAATCTAAAAATTCTTCGAGAACCACGGATTGTTATATCACTCCGCAGGTTCCGTTCAGAGGGGACTTTCTCAACAATTACCCGATTTGTCATTGCGAACATTTATATTATGTTGAAAGGACCGATTACAACTGATTTGTTTGAGTATTCGATGGGAGGACATGTCCACAATAAGAAAAGCGAAGAAATGTACAAAAAAAAACTGTCCCTGTACCTTCGCTCGATTCAAAAAGCACACAAATCGGTCTATGATCGCCTCAGGAAATGGGATTAGACACCAGGTTCAAGCCTATATCCTAACTCCAAAATTCTCTCTTTCGCTGCTTTGGATACCTCCATCGCAGAAAGAGAGTTCATATATAAACACGTCGGTTTTCCCTGAAAGCTAATATTCACGTACTGTGAAAGAAATGCTTGGGAAACCCGTGAAAACGGCCACTCCTTGCACGCTCCGTAGAAGAAATCAGGAGGGTTATGTGCAAGAAGATCCTCGCGAGCCGTTTTGTAACGCATAAACCCTGGCATAATGGATGTGTACCAACTGTACATGTACGGAGACGTTCGTTGCGCCTGCCAATAAATAAGATCATTCCAACCGTCTAGAAACAATGTGTCTGAGGGCGAAGAGAGCCTACGCACCACCTCTCCCGTCGTGTAGTACTGATTGTATCCTTCAAAAAAAAGAGATGAAGGATCCGTTTTCTCCCGTACGTAAGAGCCTGTTGAAAGAAGGAAGACAGCGAGCCCACAAAACAATACGACGTTAAAAATCAGAAACAGTGTTTTTATCTTATTCCTAAGCATAAAAAGGAGAAGAAACAAGCTGAATAAAAACAAAGCGTACCAGCTGAGCATGTGAAAAGCCTCGTAGTACATAAGCCCTGGTTGCTCTAATCGAAAGTTTGCAAACCCTAACGAGAAAAATAGCAACAAAAGGTACCTGTACCCAACCCTGAACGTGAGCGAGAGGATAATGAGAACGATATAGATCGCGCTAAGAAAACTTTCAAATAGCCAAAGTGTTGTGAATTTTCCATCCAAAAAAATAACGACAGGATAAAAAAAGGAACGCAATACATCATCAATCGTGAATGGCCGCTGCAAATGAAACTGCTGATTGACAGTCACGACATTAAAAAAATAGTCACTGACGGGGAAAAGAAACAAAAATCCAAATGTCGCGAGAAGAAAAAACCCTATGGCAAAAAGTCGTATTCTCCAAGACTCCGCCTTTATCAGGACGAAGAGAAAAAGCAGCAATGCCAACGGAGCATAGGGTTCCCTCATATAAAAAATGAACCATGCGCAAAATGTCCCGAAAATCACGTCTACACGGGAAATATGCTTGACCTGTTGCGAGAGCGATCCCCAAACGATTCCTGCTAGATAGATAGCGGGGTAGACTATAAATGCTTCTGCCAAAAATCTATCTCCAAAAAAGTAATATTTTGTGCTCTCATAAAAAATGAGGAAGAGAAACGCCGGAACACGAAACCGTAAGATGAGTAGTATCCCGAACGCGAAGGAAAACAAGAAGAGGGAAAGCCTGTGGTAGAGGATAAGGTGATAAATACTCTCAGGTTTTCCAAGATACTGTACGAGCTGACTTATGTAGACGATGAGGGGCTGATGATTGTAAAACACTTGCTCGTACAAAACCTTCCCTTTGAGCACAAACCACCCTGCCATGATGTTAGGACAATCGTCAAAACACCCAAACGCTCCCATTTTTTTAGAGAGAACAAACCCTATACACGCATAAAACATGACATAAAAGACAAGCAGCAGATATTTTTTGTGAAGAATATGCTCTCCAAACGAGCCAAGAATATTTTTTTTCATATTCTATGCTTAGGAAGTGTGACTCTCTATAGTCACTGATGAATCAGAAGTACTCACTCCCTCACCAATCACGTACCAGAAAACAACCAGTTCCCAGACGCTAGCTGGGTTAAATGACAGCACGACAATCATCCCGAGAAGAAGAGAAATCATAGCACTATTTTTTGTTCGGAAAAATGAACGGAAGGCAAGAAAGATAAGAGCGAGAAACGCTGCTAAGCCCACAATCCCAAGCTGAAGAAGGACGTCAAAGAAAATACTGTGGCTACTGTCAACATAACGGGCACTTATGAAGCTCGCAAACTGATTTGAGGCATCGTGGAGAAGTATCTCAACATTCCCGACGCCTCCTCCAATAATCGGGTTTTCCAAAAAAGCAATTGATGCAGACCGCCAGATCTCAGCCCGACTCTCATGCAGATCGCTTGTAAAAAAGGGTGAGACGAGGAAGAGGAGCGAAGACCCGCAACAGATAAGAAAAACGCGAAGTAGTTGGTGAGGAAAACGTTTTGCCAACAAAAGAAATACTCCTTCAACGGCAACAGCGATCAATCCTGAACGGGAACCCGAGGAGAAAATGATAAGCGCGATACAAGCGAGGCCCAAATAGAAAATCTCTTTCTTTCGTCTATTTACGAAAAGAAGTGGAAGGCCAAATGCCCCTACAGCTGCAAATGCATTCGGCTCACCAAGAAAACTATATGTCCTTAAGGCAGTATTTGGAGCAAAGAAAAAGATCCCTGAGACTTGCGCGAGAAGAAACACAAAAACTACCCAGGCCGGAAGATTTTGAAAAAGATGCTTTTTTGCAAATACACAAAAAAGCAACAAATGCCAGAAAAGGAAAACGCCTTGCAAACGAAACGGGTTTCCGAAAAATGCTACTTTTGACGGAAAAAGGAACATGCCGGCTACTGAGAGAATAACAAGGACAACAATTGCATACAGTGCTTTTTTCTGAAGATGAAATGCTTGCTGCTGAAACAGCGAGATGACGACGAGAAACTCTATGAGGAGCTGCGCAACGATCACTTTGGGGACCTCAAAATGAGATGTACCAAATGGTAGGATGACAAAAGGGAGGAAAAACAGCATGAAAAACGTGAGGAAAAAACGAAGCCGATTCACACATGTACACTGTATTGCATCAGAATACAATTCGTCAAGAGATGGGATTACGGAAGGTCGATTATGTGGAAGTCTTCATGGAGCTTATCGTGTTTATTGAGTACGACGAACCGAAGCGGTGGCGCGACAATATCACCAATGGCGTTTGTGATCTGAGGTGCGACTTTATACCATCCTTTGTCCTCGACTAAAAACGTGTAGATACCGTTGCTGTCAGTTTGCACTGTCTGTGTGTCGTGTGTCTTTACGTTTTGCAGCTTTACACGAATATCTTGCGCTGGTACGAACCGAGAGAACCATGAGGCAAAACTAATATGCTTGATAGAGATTTTTCCTTTAATCATGAATGCGAAAGACGTTAGAGGAGGAGTGATCGGGGAGGTTAAGGGACTATCAATTGCTCGGACGTACTGTGTAGTAACCTGAAGAATGGTGAGAAGGGAGAATGACGTGACAAGAAGAATTAGCAGAGCAGATACTTTCTTCATCACAATCACTATAATCAATCAGAAAAAAACCTGTCAAGAGCACAAACTATATCAATAGTAGAAATTTCTTCAAGTCTGCACTAAGGTCTTTTTGGCGGCTAAATAGGAAGAAATGTAAGAAACGAGTACATACTATAGACAGACAATCGTTACTGTATTATGAATTCTTGAAATGAGAAGTGCGAGGTTTTTGATGTTGAATATTTGATTATTAGATTTCTTGATATCAAGATTTCAAAAACTCAAGGTATCAAGTTCAAGAATCTCCCATTTCCCACATCAAAAAATCTATTGTATTCCTTGGGATCTCATCCGTCGGGCTTCGACTTCGTCGAGAATTCTCTTTCGAATTCGGACACTTTTTGGAGTGACTTCGACAAGTTCATCATCACTGACATACTCGAGTGCATCTTCAAGTCCCATGGTTTTAGGGGTATTGAAATGTTCCATCGTTCCTTCTCCTTTTGAGCGCATATTGGAGAGCTGTTTTGTTTTGCAGACGTTTACCCTGATATCATCCTCCCTTGAATTTTGTCCGACAACCTGTCCCTTATACACTTGCACACCAGGGCCGACAAAAAGCATACCGCGATCCTGAATATTGGTGAGGCCATAGAGGTTTGTCTGTCCTGACTCGTGAGCGACGAGTGAACCATTGGCTCTCTGATGGATAAACCCGTCATCTGGTCTATACTCCAAAAACGAAGCATTAATGATGCCAAGTCCTCTCGTATCGGTTAAAAATTCGCCTCTGTACCCAAAAAGATCTTTTGTAGCAATTTCAAATTCGAGGTAAACGATGCTGTTTTCATCGTTGGTCATATCTTTGAGCTCTCCGTGCCGCTCACCCATTTTTTGCATGATGATCCCTGAAAAATCCTGCGGGACTTCGATAAGAACCCGCTCATAAGGCGTCATGGTTTTGCCGTCAACTTTCGTCGTGATCACTTGCGGCCTTGATACCTGGAATTCATATCCCTCACGCCGCATGCGCTCAATCAGAATCGCC
>JACPGQ010000072.1 GCA_016188975.1 Candidatus Levyibacteriota bacterium
ATTTCATTCGCTCGCAGTGACAAACAGTGAGAAGAACGAACGATTTAGAGGCTATCATTTCGTAACTGGCATTAATTACTTTATGACAGTTAATTGCTTAAGAGCAGGTAAGGATAATGAAAGAAAGACCATGATCTGCTCTCACTGGTGTTTCAGCCTCTTATAGGGTAAACTTACGAAAAAGGTCGAGCCTTTTCCGACCCGAGATTCTACCCAAATTCTCCCATTGTGGTTTTGCACGATTTGATTTGTTATATACAGACCTAAACCTATTCCTTCAGATCGCTTCTTTTGCACATCTCTTGTTCGATAGTACCTTTCAAAAATGCGCGATTGCTCATCTCTGGGTATGCCTATGCCGAAGTCTTTCACGTTTATCAGCACGGAGTTTCGCTGCATTTTTAATCTTACGACGATTCGTTTAGTATCAGGAGAGTACTTTATCGCATTTGTCAGTAGGTTGACTACTACTTGCCGAATTCTATATCTATCTGCAGATATGGGTTTTCTAGCATGTCCAAAACGCTGAATAACACGGTTTGGAGAAATAATCCTTTGATGCTTGATAACCTCATCCACTACATCATCAATGTAAAAAATGCTTTCCTGATAGGTAAATTTTCCAATCTCTATTTTGGTAATATCTAATAAATCGTTAATGAGTTCTAAAATTCTCTCTGACTGGGCATTTATTTCCTCCGCGTATAACCCTATCTTTGTGTAGCTATTTTTTTTCACACTTTGCCAGATAAGTTGCGAGAAGCCCTTAATGGCAGTAAGTGGGTTTTTTAGCTCGTGTGATACAAAACTGATAAATTCATCTTTTTGATTTTCCATCTGGTACCTGGCTTCACTGACAATACTTATAATTAATCCTTCGACAATAAATATCATAAGTACCACGAAGTCAGAAAGATTTGGATGGTAATTTATATCGTTTGATAAGTAGAGCACGTACACAGTTATGGTTGAAATGCCTGTCGCGAAAAACCCCGGCCCCAACCCACCATACCAAGCGCTTGCGGCAACGACAAATGATACGAGCAAAAAAGCTGAATTATTTCCAAGAAATGGATGAAGGTACTGTTTTGCTAAAAATACGAGGCTGATGAGAACAATTGGAAAACCGTAGCGCTTGACTCTGCGGCGCTTTTGAAAATGAGCCAATGCAACCAGTCTTATTTTCGTTTTATCCCAAATTTCTTCCATGTCCCAAGGGTATAAACAGCTACGTGTTTAGCAATACCCTTCGCATTCCTCCTGTGGATAAATTCTTGACAAACGTTTGGGGAAATTCTATTTTTACCTGATTACATTTCCAAAAGTTCCAATATTTTATAAAGCACTACTCCCGGCCAAAAAATAACTTTAAAAATGCCGATGATCCTACACCTCACCTCCCCTCTTTCTCATGAAAAGCAGTGATCCGATTACTAGTAGAGAAGATATCGCAATCGGAGTGAAAACTGGTCCGACCCAAGGAGTCGGAAGCAAAAAGAAGATATCTAAGTCTCCAAGAGCTCTGGGCCATCCTATGGTGAGGCGTAAAAAGATGTAATAGAAAATATCCCAGATACCAAAAGATAAGAAGAAAAAGCTCAACCGCTGCTTAACATCACTTCCGGCAAGGATTGCAACAGCCACAAGCATCACCAGCGTTGCTGCCTCACGAATTCTTTCAATGTTCAAAATAGCAGTGTCAGTGATTATCTTTACAGCAGCTTGCGGTTCTAAAAAGGCAATTCCCGGAATTAAAAACAAGATATCTCTTTGGCCTGAGGAAGTCTGAGCAGCGCCGAGGAGGTGACGCAAATACACAACAACTGAGCTCTCAACAAACGCAAAAGCTATTGAAAATATCGTTACTATTAGTACAGTTTTTTCCATAGGTTCTTTCTTCAAAGCCCTTTGTCTAACAAACCAAAATCTACGAGCTGTTTTCCGCCTACTTTGCCCAACGGTTGTAAAGTACAATCGTAACGTACGTTGTCACCCAGGTTAAAACTGCTAAGCTAACCCCTCCAAAGAGAAAAACTCCCAGAACCAAAGGCTCTGTGCCTTTGAGACTCTCAACGCTAAACGTGTGAAACCAACTTTGAGCTATTCCAAAAAGAAAATCTGGCGCAACAAGTGATGCAATTCTGCAAACTACGTACAAGGCTAGAACTACTACTGTACTCGCGTTTGCGAACGCTTTTGCGTTTAACACGTTACTCACCTCCCCGTGCAATCCTAAGGATTGGACTTCACTTTTCCTTTATGTGTGAACCAATGTACAATTCGAAAAATAATAACAGTCAACATGAGGAAAAAAACGAATAGACTTGCTGGTGGATAGGTCGGGTTAGCAAGCTCCTGTGACTGTTTTACTTCTCCGTTAAACCAGCGTATCCATCCTTGGTACTTCATAATGGTAAGGTGGAGAAAAATTGCAAGGAAGCTCAGCTTCCCAGCGATGCTTAGGCGATTCTTCCATACATCAGGTCCTAATTCTTGAATCTTTTTATTTCTTGAAATGTATGTCATATACGCTAATAGTGCTATTGCAAAAAAACCAGCCGAAACCGGTATCCATTCGTTAAGATACCATGAAAACCAGATAAATCGATTTGACTGATATAACGATGCGAGAATATGAACTATCGCAAACCCAAATGCCAGAAGTCCAAGGTGACGCCGTATCGTCATTAAAGAAACTCCAAATGAGAATTGTCGAAGAGGACCAATAAGAAGTGTTATGCCGGCGAGTATGACTGCGCTTGATCCAAACACTTTATTGATGATGTATAAGTCGTAATAACCACGACGGATAAAAAGATACAAAGACAGCAAGAGAAAAATAGTGCATGCTATCACTATGCTCTTTATCCATCGTTTTTTATCTTCACTTGTCATAGTTCCACAAAAATGAATGCCCAAATAGCTACGCCAAAAAGATTGCAACTTTTCGATTCATAGTACCTGCTATATTTTCTGTGGGTTTATCTATGCTTATGACCACCCATCATTACCATCATCATAATTGGACATATAAGTAGTAATGCGAAAGGAAGAATACCTACAAAGCTGTTCGTCCTAAAAATCAGCAATACAGCAAGTACTGCTGCAATCCCAGCCCATACTTGCCACATAGTGACATACTTTTTCATGAAACCACCTCCTCGCCGTTACCAGTTCTTTAACCACTCTCTCGTCTGGTCTATTTCTTTGCTCCATGATCTCCGCCTCCTTTCTCTACAGTTAGTTTATATCCTTTTTGCAATCTTGTACAAGACAAAAATAATGACTGCAACGAAGCCAAGATTGAGAAGAAGATTTCCTCCAACGTATTGATCGACGTACGAGGCAGCACTGGTGATCATCGTTGTAAAGCCTTCGATATCTCCCATCCCGAGCCGTCCTATAGACTTAAGGTAGAGAATCATGAATCCTGTCAATGCAAAGATACTACCTGCGATAAAATTGCTTACTATGATTACCCTCTCTTTCCCCAAGAGCTGAATGCTAAATAGTTTTTTTCGCAAGAACATAAATTTTATCATTCTCCCAGATAAAAAAACCGCAATAAGCAAAAGCGGCATCACCATCCCCAGCACATACATTCCGCCAATTCCTAAGGCGCCCAAGAAATTTGGAGAGAGAAACGTGAGAGTGAGTATTCCGATGAGGACAGGAGCACAACACGCACTCGTTATACCTGAAAAGATGCCGAGGGTAAAAACAGAAAACACATCAGCTTTTTTCCCGATGGTATGCCCAAAGCTTGGCATAGGCAATTTGAGTCCCAAAAAAGTGATGGCCGCAGCTAGGAGCATGACAAATCCGCCGAGATAATAAATGCTGTCATGGTAAACAAAAAGAGCCTTCGATAGTGCTGCAACTCCCAAGACTGCTGGCATCATCACGACAAAAATGCCCAAGCCGAAAACGAGCGTCATAAGGACAACTTTTTCCTTCTCTTTAAACACATTGCCAAGGTAGGCAGGCAGTAAGAAAGAAATGCAGCAAGGAGCAAAAAGCGCAACCATCCCTGCAACAAACGCAGCTATGAGTGATGTCTGAAAAATGACTTCTTCCATAGGTTTACCTCACAACTGTTCCTGTCAATGTGTACGTTATTTTTCCGTTGTCTTTATCGCTTGTCTCAACTGACACGAAACGGGTTACAGGACCGACACCCTGGGGGCCATGAAATGCCTGGTCAAAAATGACAGTGAGTTTGGCTTCTTTACCCGGTGAAACTTCTCCGATCCACGATGAAATACCGCTCATACCAAAGTCTGGACTTGTTTTGCCATCTACAGTTACCTTCGCAATCGTGCAATGGCAGGACGTTTTTATGTTAAAAAGCTTCAGTGTGTCTTTGCCAGTATTTTTGATGGTAAATGTCTTTGTTGCTTTTTCAGCTGCATACTGGATATTGCCCCAATCAAAACTCGTTGGTTCGAGTGTGTATGCTTTGGCATCTTTTGATGCGCGTACTTGAGGTGATGAACTGGAATTCGAACCTAAAACCATCACCCCACCGGCAAGAATAATCAGGGTTACAACGATTATTATTGCGAGAAGTTTCTTATCGTTCATATCATTTATCGTGGTTTCTGAAAAGTGTCATGATTTCTTCAACAGATTGTTTGGCTTTTCCTTTTTGCACAAGACCGACAACGCAGGTTTGAAGATGATTTTCCAAAAGAAGATAATCAGTCTCTTTCAACGCATTTTGTACTGCACGCGACTGATTGATTACATCAATACAATATTTTCCATCCTCTGCCATTTTGAGAACAGTTTCCAGATGCCCTCTTGCAATTCTGAGCCTATGGACAACCCGCTCGTGGTGGGTCATTTCCTTAATCCCCAATCCCCCCATGAGGGATATGTTACAGTAGAAGTTATTTCTTGTATGTGATGATGGTCACAGCATCATTTTTAAGTCGTTTTAAACAACATGGGTATCCTTAGTTTTCATCTTTTTTCACTTGCCACTCTGTAACACTTTTGTGCTTCCGTTTCGAAGAAGCCTTGTATATCCCTGCAGGTACTTTTTGTTCCGTAGAGTTTCTTTTCGGGAAACCTGCCGCCAATACGAATTTCTTTTGAGAAATCCATACGTTTTTGTTCGGTCATCAACGATGTAGATTGATTTATCAATTTTAAAACGCTTTATGCGCACGTCTCCCTCGCCTGGCTCTTCTGATGCCGTAAAAAATGCAGGATGCTGACGAATAGTTTGACGCGAGTAGTACTCGCTGTCATCGGCAAAATGGAGCCCCTTATACGTATCAAGTTCCCGGAACAACTCATCAAATCCGTCCTTTATCGCTTCATCTACTGTCCTACCGAGCATGTTCGCCACGAGACGCTTTTTGGGAAGAATGAGATCTAAGGTACCGTCATAGTACACAGGCTCATCCACTGTTTCGTGCCCTGGAAGGGAATGTACTGAATCTTCAGCGATGAGCCTCCTTTCAATGTGGTCACGACTTCTCTTCCTGTGTTTGCGGATAATGACGTCGAGAAGCGGATAGTCAGGATCTTTCCAAGGGGAAAACTGCACGAGTTTCCTCACGAGTCTCTCAACGTAGCGAAAATCCTTGTCTGAGATACGAAATTTTTTCGTCGAAATAGTAAAATGCATATAACACATTTTATGCTCAAGGAGGACAAGATGCAGTGAGCCCTGTCACAAGTACCCTGCCGTTTATAACCGGATAAACAATCCAGCATAATTTACGCAGTTTTCACTGCAATCTTTTTCGGTTTTGCCTTTGGCGTTTTTGCAAAGGTTATTGTCATCATCCCGTTTTTGTAGGTCGCCTTCGGCTCTGCTTTCTGGTCAACGTCTCTTATAAGAACCCTGTAGAAAAATGATCGTGTTGCCCGACGCTGATAGGTCTTTCCTTTTTCTTCCTCTTTCTTCTCTGCTTTAACAGTCAACACTCCCTTATCAAATGTCACTTCTACCTCTTTTGGGTCAACTCCTGGTACTGCCGACTCAACATACACGTTTTTATCGTCCTCTGAGATTGAGAGTCCGTTGAGAAGATTGCTTGTCGGAAACAATTCATCAATATCTTCCATAAATGACGGAATCGTCATTGTTGGAAATCTCCAAAAATCCTGAGGAATTATACTTCCATTTGCCATATATCTCACCTCCCATCTCCCGAGTAATTCTTTTTGATAATCTCTCATCCTGGCATTTTTATGTCCCTCTCCATTGACTTTCCGAGGTAAGTTTTGATCCTGCAAATAATGCAATCAAAACTCCTGCAGCAACACTCGTCAACATTTCAGTTGTTTGAGCGCTAAAGCCCAAAGCAAAAGGAGCGAGAATTGCGACGACTCCCAGAATGCCAGCCAGCCAATATTCCCATTTTTCGGTTCCTTCCCGCATTCCCTCAATCCAGGAAACAATAATAGTAGCACCGCCTATAATAAGACTTGTCCAAAATGCAACTGCATTATCGCTGTAACCAAAAGCAAACGGAGCAAGTGCAAGGGCAAATCCTAACAGTCCTGTTACCCAGTACATATGTCTTCACCTCCCTGTCAGATTCTTTTTTACAGTTCTTTCTCTACTTTGCAGGGTCAATGTAGTACTAGCGTCTCGAATATGCAGTGACATGCGTCACAAAAACCACGAGAAAATAGTTTGCATTTTTACGAGGGAGAGCTGTGTTGATTATTACAAGAAGCTTACTTTCTTAGTAGTCCGTGTTTTTCATCTCTGCTTTTGAGTCTCGGCGGCATTTCCCGACACTAACACTGTTTGGCATGTTCGGCATGCCACTTGAGCCTTTGCTCAAGCATCGGTCCGCCAGGCAAAGCCCTATCGGCTGGCGGATTGGGCATCTTGTTTTTGATGTGCCAGCGAGCATTAATCTTCATACTCTATCTACCTTTTTGATATACCAAGCAAAAAGCAAGAGAATAATTGCTAAAAGTATTAGCCATGAATAGTCTGTCCAGTTAATAAAAAGTGTGAGAAAAAGGACAAGGATCGCAAACAATACCAACGCTTGGTCTCTTGAAAAATATTCCATATTTTGAGTTTATTGCTTATGTTCTGAAGCTGCAGTGATCTTCGTCACGTTACGGCACAAGAAAGGATTATTTTATTTTTATCAATTTTGTCGAGGTTTTGCCGTTTGTAAACTTGGTCTTGACCTCCATTTGAATATTCTTGATATTTCTGTGAGCGACGCAGACTTTACCCGAACAGGTGCCAAGATAGAGATCTTTTGACCACGATTTCTTTTTTCCGGGTGAAAACGTTCCCTCAACTCCCTGCCCGACACCATTTGCCTGGTAAAAAAGTGTATATGAGACGCTTTTTACTCCCTTGAGGTTGCCAAAATACGTACGCACGGCATTCCGCTTTTTGATAAGCTGTGCGCTCGTGGAAACAGACCCTCCTCCAGATGTCTTTTTTGAAGCAGCAGAAACAATAGATGATTGTATGAAAAACAGTGCGACGATGAGAAACGATACGATAATTCTATGCACAAATCTATTGTAGAACTATTTGCGTGAAAAGTGCAACAAGGTGGCATGGCAGTAACAGTTCACACTTCCGAGCGAAGCGCTACCGCCACAGTTTTGTCATTGCGAGCGTAGCGAAGCCACGTACCGTACGGTACATGGCGAAGCAATCTCACGAGATCGCCACGGCTACATCAATAGCCTCGCGATGACAGTTATGTGTTAGACTTGTGAACAGTTACAAGGTGGCATGTAACTATTCAGTTCTCTCCGAAACCAATGTCATATCGAGTCTTCGACGAGATATCTCATTGAAGATTTCTCACCTACATCAATAGCTTCGAAATGACAATACGTTGGAAACAACTGAATAGATACGGTGGCATGGCAAATAGCTTATGGCTAATGGATGCCATGAAGCTATTTCAATATGAGACACTGCCGCCTAGTGGAGTTTTTCGCCATTTTCTAGCATCTTAAGGATTTGCTGCATACGGCGTACTTTTGTCTCTTCTTTTTTGGCTGTCTGGATCCTCCATGCAATCGCAAAAGTATTTGCTTTACTCAAAGTGTTATAGAAATTATATGCTTTCTTATTTGCCTTCAATAACTTGAGAAATGTCTCCGAAACTTTCATATCTTTGGGTGAATGGTACGCAGCATCCCAGCGTCCGTCTTTTTTGGCTGCTTCCACTGCTGCAAGCCCTGCTAGACGCATCCGTCCCTCCCTAACCAATCTCGCGATATGCTCTGTGTTGATTTTTGACCAAATGCTTTTGGGTCCACGAGGTGTAAATTTTTGGAGATAAAACGTCTCGTCAAGTGATTTGGCCTGACTATCAATCCATCCGTAACAAAGAGCGATATCAAGTGCTTCATCATACGTCACCGAAGTTTCACCGCTCTTTTTCTTGGCAAATTTGAGCCAAACGCCATTCGTTTTGTGATGACGCGAGAGCCACTGCTCCCATTCATTTTGTGTCTTGAAAAGAATAACAGGATACACTGCGTTGATCCTCACAACCATTCTCCCTCTGAAATTCTTATTGATGAGCTACTGAGGGTTGCACTATAAAAAAAGTATAGCAGACAATTTAGCAAAAAATTAGAAATTTTTTCCGATGAGGTTATTTCTTGCGGAGCATGGAGTAACCGATCCAGTTACCGACCCAGACAGCAATGAAGACTAATACGCCGAGCATGAAGTCTCCTGAAAAAAACCACGCAATCACGCCACCAACCAAAGAAGGAACCACATAATGTTTATGCTTCTCCCAAAGATTACCTGAAGATCTGGTAGCTTTTCTTGCCATCTCAATAACTATGAACTACTGGAGGGAACATTGTCAAGTAGAAATCTTGTGCTTTCCCGTATAATAAAAGTATGAAGAAGCTGAATCACCTAACTTCTGAAGAAGAACGCATCATTGTCGGCAAAGGGACAGAGACTCCTTTCTCTGGAAAGTATGACAACTTCTATGAGGATGGAACGTTTATTTGCCGCAGGTGCAATGCTCCCCTTTTCTCAGCCAAGGCTAAATTTGATGCGCACTGCGGATGGCCTGCGTTTGATGAGAATTTCCCCGATGCAGTAGAAAGAATTCCTGATCCTGATGGAATGCGGACTGAGATTCAGTGCGCCAATTGCGGCGGGCACTTGGGACATGTATTTCTTGGAGAACATATGACCGACAAAGATACACGCCACTGTGTCAATTCTCTGTCAATCAGATTTATTCCTGCGGGAGAAAAACTCCCCGAAAGAATAAGGCAATAATTCTTGATACTAACCTTGATACTACTTTAAGTATTTTTCAAAAAAACCCACTGTATTGTTCATCGCTGTAACGAAACTACTTCCTGTAATATTGTGGCCACCAGTTGGATATTCGTGCAATTCATGCGGGATATTTGTTTTGTCAAGCATTGCTACCAAATCGCGGCTGTATCCGATATTGACGACGTCATCATCAACCGCATGATTGAGCTGTATTGCGCCTTTGATATCACCTAGGTAATTTGTCGGAGCGACTTGCTGCCAAAAAACACTCGTAGCGCTGGGGCTGCCATATTTTTCAAAAAGTTCCTGCCTCCTCCTCTGCCGCTGTGGGCTCATTTGTGGCGACGAATAGCTATTGTCATTGATTCTGTATTTTTGCCAGTCAAGGTATGAATACACGGCACCCGCCCAGATCACAACTGCAGGAATATCTGTTTGAGCTGCGAGGCTTCTCATGACGATATTGCCTGCCATGCTATGCCCCCAGAACCCTATCTTCTGAGGATTCACAAAACCAGATGACTGCAGCGCGGCACGAGAATTGAGCGCGTCAACAACATAATCTGATCCGTAGTAGCCTCCTCCCGGCTCCCCCTCTGAATCGCCGTGTCCACGAAGGTCTATTTTGAAAACGACAAACCCCTTTCGCGCTAAGTAATCGACGTAATCATAATAGTTCTGCGTCGTCACATACGTTGAGGGAGGAATATAGCCATGTATAAAGACAATCGCCGGATATTTGTCTTCATTGATTCCTGCAGAGCCGCGTTCGACGCGGTCATTCTGATCCGAAGAATCTTGGTTTGGAATTGTTAATAATCCATTTACTTTTAGCCCGTCTGAATCGTAACTCGTAAGATATGCCGTATAGTTGCTTCCCTGATACGCCACCTCGCGCTCACCAAGACTACTCTTATACTCCCGCTCGCGAAGATACGGAACAGTAAGTTCACGAAACGGCATGGGCGTTGGCGTAGCAGCATTAAAAAACGAGCCATCTGTCTTTGTTTGTGCTACAGAGGCGGTATTTTTTGATGCATCCTTAGGGAAAAGAAAAAATAGGACAAGAAAGACGAGTGCAAAAAGAGCAGTGGCAAGCACCAATTGCTTTTTCGAGGGTTTCTTGGGCTGCTGTTCGTTTGGAAGAGACGTGTTCGCGATCTTATCCATCTATGTATTATAAAAAATAATTGTAAGAGATCAAATAATGAACTACTTTCAACAGAAAACCATCAATAGAATCTCACGCTGTCTCGTGCTATAGTGCTAGGGTGATTCCGCTTGTCAAACCATTTGTCGGCCCCAAAGAGTACAAAGCAGTAGCACGCGTACTCGAATCAGGCATGCTTGCTCAGGACAAGGAAGTGAAAGCGTTTGAAGAGGCATTCGCAGACTATATCGGCGTAAAACACGCAGTTGCGACATCAAGCGGCAGCACAGCGCTTCACCTTACACTTCTCGCGGCGGGAATTAACCCAGGTAGTAGCGTCATCACCTCGCCTCTCTCATTTATCGCCAGTAGCAACGCAATTTTATTTGCAGGAGGTAAACCAGTGTTTGCAGATATAGATGAACGAACATATACAATCGACCCTAAACGGATTGAGCAAGTGATAACCAAGCACACACGAGCCATTCTCCCAGTTGATATTTACGGTCTTCCAGCAAATATGGATGAAATCCTGAGGATCGCAAAAAAGCATAACCTCCTTGTGATAGAAGACGCATGTCAAGCGCATGGTGCAAAAATCGGGAAGAAAAAAGCAGGGTCTTTTGGCCTTGCCGGTTGCTTCTCGTTTTATCCGACGAAAAACATGACGACTGGTGAGGGAGGGATTATTACGACCAATGATACATCTCTCGCAAGAAAAGTACGCTTACTTCGAAACCAAGGAGCTGAAATCAAGTATCACCACAAAATCGTAGGCTACAACTTCAGGATGACAGAAATTGCAGCGGCAATAGGACGAGAGCAACTCAAAAAACTGGAGGCGAGAAATAGAAAACGGCAACAAAACGCTGCATTCCTCACAAAGCATCTAGCAAATATTCCCGGTATCATCACCCCACTTGTTCCTGAGTATTACACTCATGCACTCCATCAGTACACAATACTGGTCACCAACCCATATCCACTTACACGGGATGAGCTGATGAACTATCTCGCGCGTCGTCGAATAGGATCTGGAATCTATTACCCTGTGCCTCTGCATAGACAGGAGGCATATAAAACATTTCGCTTTGGATCCTTCCCCGTAACCGAAAAGGTGACAAAAGAAATCCTCTCTATTCCTGTCCACCCGGGTCTTTCTCAAAAAGACCTCAATTACATTGTCGAAACAATCCAAACTGCAAAGTAATTGCATCTCTGAGGTTTCTTCTTCTACAAATAATCTGCACTCGTGTACAATAAATATATACTGAGTGTAGCAAGCTATGACCGGAAGAAAACGACACAGAGTAAAACCTCTCCACCTCCTCCTCTCAGTACTCCTTCTTATCCTCACTGTGGGAGGGACAATCATTTTTGCAAAAACCTACAAACCTCCCCTACCTGAAACATATATTGAGCGAGGAAATACTTATCTTGAAGAACTCGCAGGAGAGCTTGGGGTCGATGCGCAAATACAAGAGACCATCTATTGGGACTGGATTGATGAAAAGAATACTCTTCTTCCGCTCATAGGAAATCAATTCATCATAGGGACGGTTGATGCCAATGGTATCGGAAAATACGGCAAAGTCACTTCAGATAACCTTGAGAAAATTAACAGCAAGTTTTTCCGGCCGATCATCAATACGAGTGAAGATTTTTTTACGATGGAGCTATTTGTCGAGGACAAAAAAAATCGACGCGACAGTGAAAATAACCCACTCAATGAAACATTTCGAGGATTTACACGCGGAAAAGTACTCTGCGTGCTCCGTCTTACGACTCAATCCGATCCATTTGGCTATTTTTTTTGCGGGATAGTTGATGAGAAGCAGAGAAAATTGCAGCAACAATTTACCAGCCTTTTTTCAACCAAATACAATCCAAAGAACTTCTCAAGTTTTCGTGTCGAGACTGTAGAGGGAGATTTTGCTAGTGGCAGCTACTCTGAGTCTGTTATCGGCTATGTGTGGTTCGCTAAAAAAGAAAACGGAGAATGGAACATTCTCTGGAAAGGAAATGATATAGCACTCTGCAGTGACATGGAGACCCTGCAGATCCCGAAACGTATTTATCAGAACTGCTATAAAGAGTAAATTCTCTCGTAAAAATTGTATATTTGTAGACTTTTACTATAATATGCTCCATCATGAGTGAGAATGGACGAAGGATTGATTTCAGTGCCGCGCGTAGAAAGCGAGGCCTTGCCCCAAAAGCAGAAGACACTCAATCAAAAGAAATACCCGGATTACTACTTCTTTCTGTGACAGGGTTACCCGAAGATGCGTTGACGGATCCTACCGTTATCGTAGATTTTTCATTTGGAGACATTCATCCGATTATCGGCATTGAACAGGTGAACGAGAGTCCATTTGAAGAAAGTTTTCTTTACAAACAGCTGAGAAAACCTCTATCACTTCGCGAGACAGGACTACTTCGTATCTCAAGCCCCGTTCGTAAAACCGCCGCCTTTACAGAGCTATCGTTTAGTCGAAGAAAAAACGTATGGGAACCTCTCTCCTCCATGGTTCTTGAACCCACAGATGAGTTTGTACTTTCACTACTAGGATATGTAGACGAGCTAGGCGATACAGAGCGTAGAGATGAACCAAAGACAGAAGAGACGAAACGATTTTTGCTCCGATACCAAACGAAACGTACGCTTTTGCAACAAATGCAATCGAGTAAGGGCAAAGAGCTAAGTGAAGTTATGCGAGCGTTTCGTGATATTTTGCGAGAAGAGTACAGAGAGGCCGAGGAGAGACTTAAAGTTGAACGCGTGTATATTCATGACGAGATAGAACATAAGAACGACGTTTGGGACATCTTTTTTCATTAATACCAGCCCCCATTCCCAAAGCGCTTCTACGAGAGAGGGAAGTTTTTAATCCGCCTTCGCGAAAATCCCTCCGTCAGTTGACGGATAAGATCGGGGGATGCAGAGCCATTTTCCGCTTCGGCGGATTTTTCGCTCCGACGAAACGCATGGAGAGAATCCCCGACCGTTGGGTCGTGGGAGCTTCAAAAGCCAAGCTTCAAAACCCATGAGCGAGGCAGTACCATATTACAGGAAGTATGTCAACTATAGGACTCTATTCATCTTCAATATAATATTTTACCGGGTGCTTTTCAGGTTCAAGGACGTTGTATAAATACGTAATATCCTCATCTTTGTGCCTGATACAGCCGGAGCTGCCGGGATTATCATCTCCTAGCCTCGTCGGATCACCATTGATGCCATGCAAACCAAATGCTCCAGGTAGAATCCAATTGCACTGCCCGTCTGATCCTGACAAGGTTGAACCTTGACATTCAAGATACGGCATTGGGCCAAATGGTTTCTCATCTAAAACAGGAATATCAAGCTCAAGAAAATACGGTGCCGTCTCAGGATTTTCTGAAGACTCATACTTCTTAGTAATAAACCAATACTCTCGTCCCAAAAGCTGCGGCAGTGGTGTCGGCCGCTCTCCGGGAACCCCGGTTTTTACCCTGAATATTCTCACCCGCTTACTCTTTGTGACATCACCCGGAATGCCATGATACAAAAATTCTCTATTAGATTTCCTCTCAAGAAGCATCCAGTACAAGGCAGACGCTCTCTTCTCCGCAGTTAAAACATTGTCTTCTCTATATTTGACCCAAAACATCAGGCTAACCACTATGAGCAATCCCCCTAATGCAAACAGTAAGTACTTCACAGCAAAATTCTATCATACCTCTCCACGATCAACTACCAATATACTAGTATATTGGTAGTTATCACTCGGCTGTAAAGAAAAAAAACTTTTGTTACAATAGCACTCTATGAGATCTATCGCGCTCGTTTCCGGAATTATAGTACTCATTATTGGAATTATCGTCGTAGTATCGAGAAATGAGCAGTCGGTTATTGCTCCAGCCCAAACGGCAAACCCTTCTCCGACGTCTCCGCCATCCCCATCTCCTACGCCAACTCCTCTTGCTGAAAAAGTGTTCCTCACCAATAACTATCATATCTTCCAGTCGTTTAACAATTGTGGTCCGGCGGCACTTTCTATGGCGCTTTCGTATTATGGTATCAATGAAAGTCAAGTTACGCTCGGGCAGGCACTAAGACCCTATCAAGTTCCTGGCGGTGACAATGACGATAAATCAGTGACCCTAGAGGAACTTACAGAAAAAAGCAAAGAATATGGTTTGGTTCCTTTTCACAGACCGGCTGGATCTGCGGAAAAGATAAAGCAATTTCTTGCAGCCGGATTTCCCGTTGTGACGAGAACACTTCTTCATAGTAACGAAGACATCGGGCACTACCGTGTCATAAAAGGCTACGACGATACGACTCAGGAATTTATTCAGGACGACTCGATGCAGGGGAAAAACCTCCGGTACGCATACGCTGACTACCTCACGCTTTGGAAACCATACAACTACGAATATCTCGTACTTGTACCAAAAGAAAAAAAAGCTACTGTCCAACAAATCTTAGGAAAATATCTCGATGAAAAGGTTTCCTGGGAGCACGCGCTCACGCTCGCAAGAAACGAACAAACCGCTTCGGATTCGTTTTATCCGGTGCTTAACGAGGCAGTCGCACTCTACCACCTAGGACAATACGATGAAGCGACCAAACGGTTTGAGGCAATAGAGAATCGTCTCCCCTTCCGCACACTTTGGTATCAGATTGAGCCTATTCTTGCTTACCAAAAACTCAAAAACTACGATAGGGTCTTTGCAATCACTGAACGAATCCTTAATTACCACAACCGTGCATTCTCAGAACTCTACCAGATGCGGGGAGAGGTCTATCTTGAACGAGAAGAAAATGTGTTAGCGAAACAAGAATTTGAAAAAGCGGTTTTGTATAACAAGTATTATAAACCGGCAAAAGAGGCACTCGAAAACCTGTCATCTCTCCTCTCCGCCTCTGACGGATCATCGAAATGACAAAAATGTAGCCAGGACATTTCTGTGGGCAGTTTCAAACGTACCTACCAATCACACACCACTGACTTTGCTCGGAGACAGAGTCAGCAATTATGCACGCCTCGCCTTATGGAGGATATCGAGAACTTCATCGTCCGAAACCTGGGGAAAATCCCGATAATACTCTCCGATTGACCCTAAACCCTTAGGGGTAAGCTTACAGATAACAGTATCAACGACACTCTCAAGTTTTTTCATGGGTCCTGCAGTGCACACCGGTGCCGCAAACACAATACGCTTTGGTTTTTCTTTTTTCACGCTCTTCACGCTGGCAAGCGCAGTCATGCCTGTTGCGAGTCCGTCATCAACGATGATAACAGTCCTCCCGGCGAGCTTGGGAAGCGGTCTTCCCCGATAGAGTTTGATCCGCCTGTCGACTTCTTCTTTTGTCTTTTTGATTTCTTCACCAAGCCTCGACTCCTCAAGGCCAAACCCAAAGAGCGTGCGCTTATCAAAAACGACAGTGTTTTTTTCAGACACAGCTCCTATGGCAAATTCCGGATCGGGAGGCGAACCGATTTTTCGTGAAACAATAACGTCAAGCGGTGCTTTAAGTGCCTTTGCAACTTCATACCCTATCTCCACTCCTCCACGTGGGAGCGCGAGAATGATTGGCTTGTCTTTGCGAAGCTGAAGAAGCATTGACGCAAGCTGCACTCCTGCGTCTTTCCTGTCTTCAAAAAAATCATTATTCATAGTTCACTCATGTTGCAAAGTCTCAACCCCACGGCCTTCCGCGCCGGGTTTCGGTCCTTATTCATGACGAAGGACCTCAATCGCTATCATAAATACATAGTCACCTATTGAGAAACAGAATCATGCCGTTAAGAAGCGCCGCGTATGTTACCCAGGCAAGATACGGTAGCAATAGGATAGCTGCAATTTTTGAGATCCGCCAGAACGCGATAATCGTGAGAAAAATCAGAAACCAGAGGATATGTAGTAGGACAAGTCCGATACCTATATCGTGCATGCCAAAAAAGATAATCGTCCAAAAAGCATTGACGAGAAGCTGCAACAGAAAAAATGTCACTGCGCCGAGCCAATTTGCTGACTTGCCAACACGTTTTACCCACACATCGTAAAACGCTAGGCCCATGAGAAAATAGAGGATTGTCCATGCAGGGCCGAAGACGAAATTCGGCGGAGTAAGCGAGGGCTTTTGCAATGCCTGATACCAGGTGGGAATTGCTGAAAAAGTGAAGAAAGAACCAACTGCAGCCGCAAGGAACGGGCCGAGAAGACTGAGAGCTAATTTTCCCAGGTGCAATTTGATCACAAATTTAGTATACAAGAATTAGAACATAAATCCGAATATCGAAGCACTAAATTAGAAACCCACCTTCGCTAAAGCTACGGATGGGCAAAGCAAATTCTAATTGCTTGCTCCGCCGAGTAGGCCTATTCGGCGAAGTTCTTTAGAACGAAGTGAAGTTTCGTATTTCGACTCGTCTCTTCTTCGACTTGTCGAAGCGGGAATTAGGATTTCGGAATTTATACTAAAACATGAAGAAAAAGAAGCACCGAAACCATATCGCCCGCTATCTCCTATTTTTTATCCCTCTCATCCTTCTCCTCATAGCATTTGTAAAAGTCCTGCGCTATACACCCCAACTTGATGAGAAGATATCTGAGAAAACTGTCAATGCAGCGTGTCCGTATGCTATCCCTAAATCTGAGCAAAAGAAATACACGACAACTGACCTTGTAGACAATATGGCAATAGCACCGGCCCCCATCTTTCCCGTCACCAAAAATCAAGTTGTCGTCAATGAGCCTTTTGACCCCTACGCCCCTCCTGCAGGAGAATCATTTTTCCCGCCAAATACGTATCCCTGGACTGCTGTCTCATTTGATGTCACAAATGATGGACAGAATGAGCAGATACTTACGGCAAATATCGCTATGAATCATACTCCTCATCTTGTGCGAATTGTCCAAAACGGTACTGTAATCTTTAAATATCAAGGAATTAACGTCGATCCTGAGGAGGTAGAAAGTCACGATGGATTTATGCTGAATGAGACACTTGATTGGCTAACAGGCACCTCAAAGAGGACTCGGTATATCTACAAAGACGGTACCTTCATCCCAGCCTGGTACCAGATCTACTGCCAGGCACAGATGCCGCAATAGCGTATAGCTATAGAAAAAGTTTAGTCTTCTTGCTGGAAATTTCGGGCAAACAAAATTTTTGACTGCTCTCTGTGATAGCCCTGATGGGTAGCACATTTTGTTTTTTAAAACAATTAGTTTATAATGCACCGATGGGAAGCCCAGAAAGATCAATGCAAGATATTCCATTCAGTACTGGAGCAAGCAGAGTGCTTGAGATAGCGCGGGCATACGGAAATCTCCCCCCTGAAGGAAGAGGCACTGATGAAGTGGCACATGCAGGAACAGAACATCTTCTCTTGGCACTTACAACGAGCAGCGATATCCAAGCAATCCTTGCGGCGACCCGCATTCCCTTTGACCCGCTGGTTGCAGATCTAGTTGATTACATCAACACCGACCCAAATCATCCCACAACCGATGAGCAAGGTCAAACAGATACTTTCGTGTCTTCGCTTAACAACGCGCTCCGTCTCGCTGAGGAATACGGCGAAGTAACGCCTGTCCATTTGTATGCAGGAATGATCGAATCAGGACGTGGAAAAGCATTGATGACGCTTGGAAGATTTTTAGGGTTTTCCGAGGAAGATCGTGAAGCTACGCCATTTATTCAGGACGCACTCTTTGAGCATATACCGAGCATGCGAAGAGAGTAAAAATTATCCTTTTTTCTTGTGTTTGAAGAATTCAATCTGGCGCAGACGCTTTTTCGCTTCCTCCTGAGTTTTGTACGTCCCCATGTTCCGTCCTTTCTCAGAAAGCACCCGATACCCTTCTTTGACTTTTCGAATCATGCAAATCACCTCCTTCCTCTCTATTTTAAATCGGGAGAAGGACCCAGGTGACATCAGATTTTTCTCGCCAGGCAAAGCCCTAATGGTTGGCGGATCAGAATGACAATGAAGTTAGGCTCCGATCCGTTCCAGATTCTCAATAATCCACATCCTCGCGAGTGTCGTCGGACCGACACCTTTCTTATGTGCATGAGACCTGAGTTTCCCAAGCGTCTTCTCATCAAGTCGTATCGTGACTCCTTCCGACAGGTTTTTGGCGAATTTAACTTTTACAGGCTTAAATTCTTCCAGATAATCAGCAATACTATGTGTTTCAAACCATCTTGCTTCTTCCTCTAGACTTGAAAACTCAGGAATTCTGCTTTTTATTTTTTCCTTCTGTTTATTCTTTATCTGTTTCATCAGCTTCACCTCCTCGTAAGCGGTTATAGAGTGCAGTGTCATGCGCATCTGCATCATACGCAGTAATGATATAAAATCTCCCTTTCCCTTTCGCTTCAAGAACTACTCCAAGTAATCGTTGTTCGTCTGTTTTGCTGATCAGAACCAAGCGACCTTTCTTCTGCCCCTGAAGAACTAATGGATTATTATGACAAACTGCTTCTACCTCTGCAGGCGATATGTCATGTCGAGCGATATGAGCGATGTTCCACGCATCCCAGCTGAGTCTACTAATCACGATCACATATTCATTGTACCACGATGCGTTACAAAAACAAGAAGAGAAACGTAAGAAAAGTTATTGCTTGTCTTGGAAAATTGAGTAG
>JACPGQ010000073.1 GCA_016188975.1 Candidatus Levyibacteriota bacterium
AAAAAGAGGAAAGAGATACTAATAGTTACTTAGCCTCCCAAGGGGACATGAGCTGGAAGTAGTTGCCGTCAGGATCCGCCAAGGTCGCGATCCATCCGTCCCATCCTTCCATTTGATACGGTTCTTTTACGACGTTCGCGCCGAGTTTTTTGATTCTTTCAAATTCGCTTTTGACTTCCTTCGTTTCGAAATTGAAGAGGACTCTTTCAGGGCTTTTATTCTTCCCGTGAACTTTGTCATGTTGACCGATACTCAAAAAACAGCTTCCTACCAAAAACCCTGCATACGTATCTTCTTCCATGTCCGGCTTCTTGTCAAAGACTTTCTTATAAAACTCGACAAGTTTTTTCGGATTCTCAGAGGAAAGCAACACTGAACTGAAATTCAACATACCGTCATTATACACAAACAAGAATGAAGATCAAGAGGTTTTACTCATTTCTTGCGATTTTTGATGTCTACTTTTACTCAGCGGATAAAAAAACAAAACGCGTACTCTGTCGTTGAATCTAGAAAAACACTACTCATGTGCCCAAATAACAAAAGTGAATACTTTATTATTACCGCCAAAGTCACGCTCAAAGAGGGCGACACGTCCATTATTGCGAAGCTCTTTCCCCCATTCACTTCTGCTTTCAAAATCGATCTCTTTCACCAATGCAGCAAGAGATCTCCCAAAGGGAAATTGCTGGGTGCCGCTCTGGACAGAGGTAAAGCCATCAAGATGTGCGTAGATACTCCCGAGCATATCGTAGTCATGTTGGTTGGGGTGTTCATTACTCAGAGGACCTGAAGGGTTATCTGTATAGTCCATGCACGTACCCAAATTGGGATTGGTGAAATTCTCATCCTGATGGTCAAGCCCAAGCGTATGGCCGACTTCCTGACACATGACGATATTTCGCCACGAAGAAGTGTTGTATTTTGCGGTATTGAAATAGGTATCGTTTACTTTCATTACTCCCTTTGTGATATGACTGCCGCTTATCCAAATTTGTGCCATCCCTAGCCAGCCGTTGTTTCCATAACGGTAGCTACATACCTCGACACGGCCAGAGGTCGGACGACAACGCCTTGGATTCTGCGTTCCCGATACAATCGTAGTATCAAGAACAGTAGATTGACTCCAGTCGCTTGAGGTTGTTACAAGGTAGGGATCCCAAGTACCAGAAAGATTATCACCAAGTTTGAGGGTAAACGGGTTACTTGTGCGTGCCCAATGATAGTTATTCCAAGAATTATTTGCGAAGCTTGCTTGAGAAAAAGAAAGAGAAACAATTACAAAAACAAGGGTTAGGATAAGGACAAAAAAGGCAGCTTTCATCTTCTAATCTATGTCTACACAAGACGCAACTATATGTAGCGTAGAGGAACTTTCTCCCCTCGTCAAGGACCTAATTCGTAACTATTCAGTTCTTTCCAATAGGTTGTCATTTCGAAGCCAAAGCATTGGCTGAGAAATCCCTGGGAGATCTCTCGCTACGCTCGAGATGACAAACCCACTGATAAAAACTGAATGCTTACCTTTTCCTTTCAAGACAATAAGCACCTGGTCATTGGCGTTTTTGGAAAAGTTGCGCAAGGACTTTTTCTCATTCGTGTGGCTGGCCAGCCCATTGGCGATGATTATTCTAGTTCAACTCTGACTTTGACCGGATTTTTAATGACATCTAAGACCGGTGATGTTTTCTGAACGTATTCACAAAGTTCCTCCAGTTGTCCACGCGTTGCGTCTGCCTGGACTTTGTAACGTACCGTAATATCCTCGTATCCTGGACGTATAGTTTTTGAGAGCCCGAGAAATCCTTGCAAGTCTAAGCTTCCCTCTATGTCAAATTCCAACGACTCAATTTTGATACCCTTCGCTGCAGCGTTGTAAACGAATCCAACGCCAAGGCAAGAAGCAAGCGCGTGGAGAACTGCTTCGACTGCATTTGCGCCATAGTCTTCCCCCAGAAGCACAGCGGGTTCATCACCTTCTAGCACGTGTTTTGTTTTGTGTGTTTGCTCTGCCCCTGCGCCGTAGAATCCTAAGATCGTGGTTTTTGAATGGATTGGGGGCGGATTGGGGACGGTCCGGATTGGGGACGGTCCTAGATTTGATTGTCTTTATAGTCCATATACGCAATGTTTTTATTAACGCATGCTGTCCTGGTTTGGGAAAAAAATGCGGCTTGTTTGGGTCGGCGTAGCAATCTTTCTCAGGACCGTCCCCGAAGACCTTTTTGAAGTGGTAGGATACGCCGGCAAACGATTAAACAGCAAGAGAAGGGAGGGTTGCCAAGCGCTTTTTGGGGTAGCCAACGGTAATGGCAGCGTGTAATCCAACAGGAAAATGGAAATTCTGCAAGGGATTTACTGAAACAGCTTCATACATTTGGCACACCGCAGTGTGTATCTTCTCGGCAAGTGCCTTCTTGTCCTTCATTTGTGCCAGCATGACCATAGGTGTTTATAATTTACAGACGAATTTTCTGAAAAAAAGTTCCATATGTTTAAAACGTGCGCAACAGTCTAGCAATTCGTTTTTCAAGAGAGTTGGGAACTTTTGTCTGTTTCGACACGTTTTGGAGTTTTTCTTTAAGTGTTTTCTCAAACTCGAGCCTATTGCAACACTCTTTGCAGAAACGAAGGTGTTCATCAAGCTCCTTTTTCTGCGAGATGCTCAATTTGCCCAACAAAAGTTCAAATATTCTCGTTACAGCCTGCCGACAAGAAATGGTTTTCATACTATACCTTTTTCCTTTGCTACCTCCCAAAGTAATTTCTGTAAAATTGCTCTCCCCCTATGGAGTCGGGATCGCACTGTTCCGATAGGAAGCTTGAGAATTCTTGCCGCCTCTTGGTAGGGAAGATCCTCCAAGCAGCAAAGCATGACGACTGTCTTATACTTTTCAGGGAGAGAGGTGAGTGCTTTTGTAATCTGTTCTGAAGATAATGCATTGATGAAAGCTATTTCAGGATTCGAGGCGTCAAGCATCAAAGGAGATATAAGTTGTTCAAAAAGTGAAAAATCCTCATCCTCTCCTAAGAGCTGGCTCTCTTTCAATGGTTCTTTTTCTCGTTGTTTTTTTCTATAGGTACTAATATACAAATTTTGACAGATGCGGAGAATCCATGGTCTGAAACTGTGATGATTGCGAAGGGTGGGAAACTTCTCCCAGGCACGAATACTAGCCTCTGCAACTAAATCTTCTGCATCCATTTGGTCTTTGGTGAGCCGCAGTGATACTCGATACATAACAGCAAGTGCGTCTTTTAAGAGCAGGCTAAACTCCTCCTTATTCTCTGTACCCATAAGACGCACCCATTATAGAATAAGACGAAAAAACGGCGAAAAAGTTCCAAATGACAATTCACTCATTTACTGGCAAGAACTGAATACCTATCTTGCTTCTTCGTCTTGCCACTCATCTACAAGGAGAGAATACCAGATGTGGTCAACAAACTTTCCATTGAGTAACCCTGACTCTCGAGCCAGCCCTTCTTTCGTAAAACCTAACCGCTCAGGGATAGCACAACTTTTCTCATTTCCGACTGTACAACGTATTTCAATTCTATGAAGGCCAAGTTCTTTAAATCCATAGTCAATCAATAACTTACACGACTCAGTCACTATGCCTTTGCCTTGATGACCCTCATCGAGCCAATATCCAATTTCTGCATTTTTATACTCTTTTACAATAGAGTCGAAACTAATCACACCTGCTAAAGCATCCTTATACCATATACCGAATGCAGCATTTTCTCCCTTATTCTCTTTCTCAGCCCATGCTTTTATCTTCTCTTCAATTTGAGTTACAGATGTTGTTCCACTTACCCACCAAAGCCACTCTCCTATATGTGCTCTGTTTTTATCAATCAACTGAAAAAGCATCCCCGCATCGCTAGATACAAAATGCTTAAGTTCAATGTCGTCTTTTTTCAACACCTTTGCCATGAAGCAATTATATCACCGGTTCAGTCTTTCTTCTTTTTTTTCGGAAAGTTCGTTCTTTTCTCATGATGCTCTTATTGCTTCCACACAACAATCATATAAAGAACTTGTTAGTATTGCTTTTATGACTTAAGGCTACATCTTTGGCACAAGTACAGACATATGAAAGTTGTTTTTGTAACATCTCTACCCAAACACAGAGGGTAGATTTTTTGATGTTGAAAGGAGGTGAAATATATGAATATACAAAAAACAGTTGCTGGAGTAGCAGGCGGTGTCCTTCTTCTCGCTAGCGTAGCAATGCCAGTATTCGCAAAACCACCGGGTGCTCAGGTATTTGACGTCTACGACAATACCCAGGACGGACTCGTTGTAGGAACAGATCCTGATACTGGTAATGTTCAGGCAAATGCTAATCCTGGAGGGGCAAGCCGGCTCATCATTGAAGCACACCTTCAAAAAGCTGCGCCAAATTGTACCTACGATGTACAGCTCGTGAGAGATAGCGCTGCATCAAACGGCGGCTTAAATGCAACCGGTCACTCTGGTTCAATTCAGATTCTCGGTACGTTAACGACCAATAGCGTCGGTAACGGGAATGCTCATTTTGATCTTGATCCGTCCGGCGATGGCGTTGCCGATACGCAGGCCTACGGCCATCTCGATTTTGAGGATCCGTCAGGAACCTGTGTGGAAGCAGATGGAACTTCAGTTGCCAATAATGAATACGGCGCTGCTCCAGATCCAACGCTTGCAACACCTTTCAATTGGATGGAATAAGATTCATCTCATTATACTGGTGTAAAGAAAAAGCCTTAAGACACTTGCCTTAGGGCTTTTTCGTTGCTCACTTTGTAATAAAAAGACCTACAGTACCAATTGTAGCTGACAGCCATTTCTTGTCTCCTTCTGGCTAACACGAGTCTCACCCGCCATTTTCATCAGGTTCCTTGCCACTATTTTCATAAGTAGAAAGATACGCCTGCGGCTCTTCACGAAGCGAATGCAGCCTGAGATCTTTGTACCTCTCCCATTCGGAGGGATCGAGATCAATAACTTCAATAGAATCCATCAGGAAAGTAAAGAATTGATGTAAGTACTTATTTGTTCATCTACTTCTTCAGGGTATGCGTAATTCAACTTTTGAGCAGTCTGCTTGGCTACTTTTCGGAACAATACGATTGTCGCTTGTAGTGTTTTGCTACTATCCACAACGTCAAAATGAGCAAAGATAGTATAAAGTTCTTCCCAAATCTCTGGTTCTACCCACTTCTTCATTCCCACACCCAAATGGCGTGTATCATAATCCCAACCATGGATACTTTTTTCATACCACTCAATCATCCGTCGCAACAACTCTTTTACTCCCCAGTCTCGTGATTTAACAGACCAGAGGTCGCCTCGTTTTATATATTTTGCAATATGGTACGCTTCAAACCAAAATTCCTCAACGAGTGCGATAAACTCTTTCTCTGTGGGCTTTTTTGCTGGAAGAGGTTTGAATGCGGGTGGTTGTAATTTTTCCGTTAGATTGTCTTTGTCTATAAGTACTTTATAGCCGAGATGAAAAATATCCGGAAGATCTTTGACTCTCTCGTCCAAGACTTCAAGCGGATAAAATAAGAAGTCTACTTTTACACCGCCTTCAAAAATAACCAGCCTTGACGGAGTATCCTTATCACTTTTCAGAGGCAGATACATCCAGACTGGTGCAATCTCTTGCATCCACTGATCGGTATCTCCATAATACTCATGATCTGTTGCGTAGACTCCTATATCAAGATCTGATAGATCATCAGCTGTATTATCTTCACGGGTAAGTGACCCTGCCAAGATCATTACCCGAATGGTATCCTGCCTCTCTGACCATGCAAGTATCTTCTGAAGAAGCTCGTGCTGTTTTTCCACTGAAGAAATTATATCAGTGGTGAGTGGCTAAACCTGATATGACTGAGTTCCTCGAAATTCTTCGTTATCATCGAGCACAAAATCTATGCACTTGCTGGCATTGATTTAGTATCCCATCCAAGCGCTCTCATCACGTCTTCTGCTGATTCGTAGTTTCCCTCAGGTAAATGCTCAGCAAACCATTTTTTATCTTCTTCTGAAAAATCAGAAAGGTTATTGCATGCCTCGACGAGCTCTTTCTTTGTTGCAGGAAAATCTTGATGCGTGCGCAAATG
>JACPGQ010000074.1 GCA_016188975.1 Candidatus Levyibacteriota bacterium
AAATACTGACCACTATACTACTGGCGCGTATATTTGAGCTTATGCGTATTCTTTAAATATTTTATTATTTATATCTATTTAAAATGAGTTACTATGATTATTTGGCTTCAGGTTATGATAATTTACATGGAAAAGAACAGCTCAAGAAAATAAAATTAATTCTAGACGAATTTAATATATTCAACAAAAAGGTTTTAGACATAGGATGTGGAACTGCATTTTACTCTAAATTTTTTAAACATTATACTGGAATTGATAATAGCAAAGAAATGTTAAATAAAGCTAATGCTAATGTCATTCTAGGAAATGCTGAAAAACTTCCTTTTGAAAATAAAAGTTTTGATGTTGTCATTAGTATTAGTGCTATTCACAATTTTAAGGATTATAAAAAGGCAATAGATGAAATGTTTAGGGTTGCTAAAGAATCTGTTATAGTTAGTTTATTTAAAAGACCTAAAAATTTTAATGAGATTAAAGGATATTTTAAGCCAGACAAGGAAATTGACAGTGATATAGATTTAATAATGTTTAAGGCTATTTGAATTTGAAAGGTTCGTCAAAATTAACTCTCAGATTTTTTTGCTCTTTATTTTTGGTTGGAGGTATCGGAGGCTGGTCTCCAGGAAAACCTTTATGACTTTCTGCTCCACTTAGTATTTTTTCTTTAAGCTCTTTTATTTCTGATTTTTTCTTGCTTTTAGTGAACAATTTTCCAAATAGCCAAGAGAATTTTGGTTTTTTGTTATCTATTTGATTGTAAATGAAAGACTTGAGAAATCGTTGATAGTTCCAGGCACTATTGAAAATAGGCATGTGTGCTACGCCACGATTGAAGACGTGGTAATATTCATCGTTGACAAAAGGAAATGCTCTCGAAGGCATATAATCTTAGTAAAACACAATCCTTCTCAGGTGTAAATACTAATCCACCCCGGGGGTGGACAAACAGGGGTGGACAAAAACGCAATACCTTAAGAGTGACGCTTTGGGTTTTGGAGCGATGCTGTTATTTTCTTTCTAATCTCCGCGATATCCTCTGTTGTCAAACTTTTCTCATCGCTTTGGTAGATGATGTGAAATGTTCTGCGGTTTTTGTATTTATCAAGGAGCGTTACTCTTCTGATAAGAGGGCTTTGTTTTTTGATTATCTCAATAATTTCGCCTGTTGAAATTTCCTCAGAAATTTCAACGGTGAGGTCTTCAACAATCGGCGGATATTTGGCAAGCGGAATGAATTTTTTCTTGAGCGTAGCATGGGCAGCAATTTTCTCAAAGCTCAATTCAAAATCCACAATTTCATCATCTAGCTCCTCAATCGTGCCTATCTTTTCTTTCTCAATATGCACGTCTGCTCCGACGCTCTCTTTTGCCACTTTAAACGAAAACATGATCCCAAGGTCATTGCCAAGTTGCTCAACAATTCCTTTGACATCATAGAAAGACACATTCGTTCGTTTGACAATTCCGGCAAGAATCCTGTGTTCTTTTGGGAGATCCTCACCGTTTTTCTCATAGACATTGGCAATCTCAAAAATATTCACTATGTCATATGCTTTGTTTTCATGGATAACTTGCAGGAGGCTTGGAACGAGCGTTCTTCGCATGTAGACATGATCCGCGTCCAGAGGATTTTTGAGAATCACAGCTTCGTTGAGAGGTCCTTCGAGGAGTTCTTCTGAGACCATTGAGTACGTGTATACTTCAGTAAAACCCCAGTATTTGAGCATGTGCTTGAGACGTGTTTCCCAGAAGAACGGATCATGGCTGACCTGAAGTGGTTCTTCTGAAACAAGCGGTGGTAAGACGCTTGGTAGGTTGTGATAACCGTAAATTCTCGCGATTTCTTCGATGAGGTCTTCCGGAATAGTCAGATCTCTTCGATATGTTGGAACAGTACATTTAATCATTTTTGTCATCCTGGCTTGGGCTTTGTCAGGATCTTCTGATTCTGGAGTCGTCACTTCGTCCGCCTTTGGCGAGACTTCGTTCCTCCCCAGAGTGACGCGAGGGTTTAGGTTTAGGGCAGTGAGAATCTCCACTATTTTTTTCTCTGAAATGTGAACTCCAATCACTTTCTCTAATGTTTTTTCAGCGACAGTAATGATTTTCGGTTGTGGTTTTTTTGGATAGATATCGATAATCTCAGAGATAATTTTTCCATCTGCGAATTTTTCGTAAAGATGTATTCCGTACGAAAGCGCGTCTAAGGCTAGTTCAGGATCAATGCCTTTTTCGTTGAGTTGTGCAGCCTCTGAGCGGATACCGAGTGAAATAGATGTTTTTCGCATTTTTACCGGATCATTGTTGTCGATAAAGAAGAGGATTCGTTTCGTTTGATCAGTAACGACACTATTTTCAAGCCCCATAATGCCCATAAGATCTACAATTCTTCCCTTCCCGTCGTCTGCGACAATATCTCCTCCTTGGAGAATATGTTTTTTTCCATCAAGCGTTTCTATCTCCTCACCTTTTTTGGACTCGCGAATGATGAGCTTGTCTGTTCTCAGTCTGTCAAAATCAAAGACATGTGCCGGGTGGCCGATCGTGCGCATAACGTAGTTTGTGATATCGATGAGGTTATTTAGGCTGCGGATGTCAGAGCTTTCGAGGCGGTCTTTTATTTGTTGAGGAGAAGGTTTGACAGTTACTTCCATGACGACTGCGCAGACGCGATTGACGAGTTCGGGATTATTAATAATTTCTAACTTCACCTTGTCATTTCGAGGAGCATCGCGACGAGAAATCCCCTGGAGATTTCTCACTTCGTTCGAAATGACATCAATGGGAGGGGCCGCAAACATTGCCTTTTTCCCAAACTGCGGCAGCACAGCACTCGCCTCCCGTGCAAGTCCCACGACTGACATCAGATCAGGTCGATTTGTCGTTACTTCGATATCGTAGAGTAAATCATCGTTCCATTTCTCTGTTCGTTCAATGGAGACGCTTGTGAGTGATAGATCTTTCGCGATCTCTTTCGGCTTCGCGTCTGTTTTTAGATATTCCCTAAGCCATGAATCCAAAATCTTTACATTCATATTAGTCTGCACCTAAATACGCAAGAAAACTGCTTATTAAATATATCAGTATGTTTGGTAGAGCTAATATTGTAATGACAGTAAGCGCAAAGAATACGCTCAAGAGCAGATCTAGTGATTTTTTTACGGTACTACTTTTCATATCAGAACTGTTCTAAAAATTCTAAATTATTTGAATACAATAGTCTCAAATCATCTATCTCAATTCCTTCTTTCATCATCAGAACCCTTTCGACTCCCCACCCAAAAGCAAAGCCAGTGTATTTTTTCGGATCAATACCGCCATACTTGAGGACATTTGGGTGTACCATGCCTGAGCCTCCCATCTCAAGCCATCCTTCTTTGCACAAACGACACGGCACGCTTACTTCTTTGTCACCCTGAACTTGTTTCAGGGTCCCAGTCCCATTGCATACTCCACATGATACGTCGACCTCAAACGACGGTTCAGTAAACTGAAAATGATACGGTCTGATGCGGGAGACGCGGCTTGGGCCAAAATACGATTTAACAAAGTAATCAAGCGTGCCTTTCAAATGTGTTATCGAGATGCCTTCTCCGACAACTAATCCTTCAAATTGATGAAACATCTGCGTGTGTGACACATCCGATTGTCTTCTGTAGCATTTGGAGAGATTAAGCATTTTAATCGGTAAAATACCCTTTTCCATTTCCCTGACTTGCCCAGATGTTGTGTGAGGCGTTAGAATGACCGGACCTTTTTTGGGGTGAGGTTCTTGCCTGATAAAAAACGTTTCCCAGTCGTCTCTTGCCGGATGATTCTCAGGAAAATTCACTGCTGAGAACGCATAGTAATCCCATTCAATCTCAGGATAGCGAACTTTTGTAAATCCCAAGTTTGAGAAAATTGTCGTGATTTCCTCAATTGCCTGCGTGATCAGATGGAGATGGCCGAGTGGAGGTCTCACACCTGGTTCTGTGACATCAAGTTTTTTTGCTCTGAGTGAGACTTTCTGTTGTGAAAGCGTCTCAATCCTCTGGCTCAGCGCATCTTCGATAATCTTTTTGGTTTCGTTTGCGAGTTTACCGATCTCCGGTCGCTCTTGTTTTGGGAGTCTTGTGATCTCCTTCATCGTCTGGGTAAGCGTCCCGCTTCTCCCAAGAAACTGTATGCGTATCTCCTCAAGTTCATCTATCGTTTTTGCATCCAGAATAAGCGAAACCGCGTTATTCTTGATGTTCATCAATTCATGTTCCATAGTGTAAGAATAGCACAACCAGCCTCGCATTAGTATATTAGTTTTATTAATCGCAATCAGAGCAGGGGATATTGTCAGATTTGCAGTCCATCACAATTTTGTCCTAGGATAAAATTGTGAGGTTTTTGATTTGAGCTAATTTAGACTAAGAATGCTAGATCGTTGTGTACTTTCCACACTGTTAGTGCTGCCAGGGTGGCCTGCCCGCAATGCTTCGCACATGCGTTGCAGGCGGGCCTAATTGTAACCCAGCACAAGTTAAACTTGATCAGATCTCATAGCTTCCACAGGTTTCAGGCTACTTGCATCGATTTGCAGATATCTGTCCCGCATTCCAGATCGTTTCAACTGCTGTGATCCAAGCCCTTCTTCATTGAGGATAATTCTTCGAGAGTATTTATTACCAAGCTGTGCTCGATTTCTATGCCTAAGTAATAATATTCTATTTCCTTGCTCATCTTCGGTTATTGGATCAATCTTTAATGGCCCTAATGTTGTTTCATGCCATTCATGGTCGTCAGGATCGACTCGTACGATAATATCAAGCCTGTCCACACCTCTACCTCCTTCCCGCCGCCTTTCTCGTAGGGTACCAGTTGCTTCCGTTATGCGAGTAGTCACCTGTATTCCACCTTGAACCGTCAAATTT
>JACPGQ010000011.1 GCA_016188975.1 Candidatus Levyibacteriota bacterium
GAATAAACAGTGAACGGGAGCGTTACCCGTCAGCCACCCCAATTTTTTAGCCTCAAGTTAATATTAGTATATCAACCCCGATCAAATCAGGATCAATTTATTACACCACCAAGACCGAGTTCGAACCTTTGGTATAATAAATATTATGAGAATAATCAAGGAGCAAGGAAATATGTCGACAATCCGTTTTGAAACGAAACTTTTTAAAATCAACTCGTGGACCATTCTCAGACTACCTGAGAGTGCCTCCGCAAAGCTTCCGTCAAGAGGTATGACAATGGTAACTGGTACTATCAATGGCACTCCTTTTAAAGCCTTGCTCGAACCGGATGGAATATATGGACCAGGAAAAAAACCGAGCCACTGGTTTAGTCCCGACAAAAAGTTGCTTGATGACGCTCATGCTGCGGCAGGCGATACTGTACGCGTTTCGATTGAGCCGACCAAAGAATGGATGGAGCCGGAAGTGCCTGAAGATGTAAGAAAAGCTTTGGCAACTTCCCCCAAAGCCGAGGCTTTGTGGAAGGATATTACCCCACTTGCACGCTGGGATTGGATTCGTTGGATACGCGCTGTCAAAACTCCGGAAACGCGCCAAAAGCATATTGAAGTCGCCCTGTCAAAACTCAACAAAGGCATGAGAAGACCATGTTGTTTTAACCGCAATCTATGTTCCGAACCCTACGTCTCGCATAATTGGGTTCTCCTCGAGCCGACGCAACAGGGCGGCAGCAAAAGTAAAATGAATGAAGCCAAACTTGGCTCCTCTCCTCAAAAGATGTAATTAGCTATTGCAGAATTCTTACGTACTCGTCTATAATGCTTTTTCGAACAGATTGTTTTGGCAATGCGAAAGAAAAAGTCAAAGAAAGTTACCAAAAAACGTTCACAAAAGACATATCGATCACTTCTTTTCCCTCGCCTTACTATCATGAGTCTTCTTGGATTACTTCTTTTCGGTATCTTTTTTCAACGCTCTCCAACAATTAAGCTTCAATCAAACATACAAACTTTGCCAAAAACACTGACACTGCGCAGAGAAGCGACTCCAACGCAGACAGTTCTGCCTGAGAAAAAACCTCATGCACTTATTGCCAAAGCTCTCGCAGATGATTCAAAACCTCAAGAGTATTGCATCAACGTTCCGATTCTTTTCTACCACCACGTGCAGCCGATTGCAGAAGCTATGGTACTTGGTCATGCGCAGTTTACCGTCGATAGTGAGATATTTCGCACGCAGATGGAGTATTTAAAAGCAAACACGTATACGGCTGTTTCATTAGATAGCATAGTTGATGCAATCATAAACAGAAGATCACTTCCTTCCAAACCGATCGCTCTCACGTTTGATGATGGTTTTGCTGATATGTATCAATACGCGTACCCACTTCTTAAGCAGTACGGTTTTATCGGAAATTTCGCTATTCCGACAGGCCTTCTCGGAGCTACTGATTACATGACATGGGACCAGGTGACTGAGATTGCCCGTGACCAAAATATGCGGGTTTATAATCACTCATTTATGCACGCTGGGCTCAAGTACATCTCTAAAGACGAAGTGTCTGATGAGATAACAATCGCCCAAAAAGATATTCAGGAGAAACTCGGACTACGCAGTAATATCTTTGTCTATCCATTTGGAGAGTATAACCAGCAAGTCCTAGAGGAGCTTCGTTCTCACGGCTACATCGCAGCAGCCTCGACTCTCCCTGGCATACTGCAATGTGAATCAGAGCTTATGTTTCTCCGCCGCATCCGTATCGGCAATGTTCCCCTTTCCTTCTATGGTCTCTAGCTTCAGCGCCAAAATACGACAAAAACTGATATAGAAGCATTGATTTTTGTTCCAGTTTTGTTCTATTTACTTTCGGAAAATATTCTAATATATTTAGTATATGTTTCTGTCCAAACTCTTTAAAAAAATCATCAGGATGTACGCATACTGGATATTAGTGTAAATTCGAAATCCGAATGTCGAAACTCGAAACAATATCGAAACACAAATGGCCTAAATTCAAAATTGTTTTGATCATTATCGATTTTGAACATTTGCATTTGTTTAGGATTTCGGATTTCGTGCTTCGGATTTAATATGCATCGGATAATACTTCACATCGATTTTGACTCTTTCTTTGCCAGCGTTGCGCAGCAGGATCATCCCGAGTTTCGGGGGAAACCCCTGGGTGTCACTGCCCATAACGGCAGAACCGCAATCATTGCCGCCAGCCGTGAAGCGAAAAGAAAGGGTCTCCAGAATGTCATGCGCACCTACGATGCCTACAAAATCTGTCCCGACCTCCTACTCACCGGTGCCGACTTCAATCGTTATTGGGAGGTGAGCAAATGCTTTATCAACATCTGTAAAGACTTCTCACCATATGTCGAAGTATTTTCCTTAGACGAGCTTTTTATGGATATCACCCTTACTTTCCACCTCTTTGGCGGGACATATCCGCTTATTAAACAGTTAAAAGAACGTATCAGGAAAGAAATCGGCGAATATATTACTGTTTCGGTGGGGGTGGCGGAGAATAAAATGCTTGCCAAAATGGCATCGGGGTTTAAAAAACCAGACGGTGTGTTTACCGTTGAGCAAAGCAAACTGGAACAAGTGTATGCTATAGCCAAGCTACAGGATATCTGTGGGATCGGCTCACGAATTGAAAGACGGCTCAACCAGATGGGGATCTACACGCTTCTTAAACTACGGAAAACGCCGCTTAGCAATCTTATCGCGGAGTTTGGCGATGTGTGTGGACACTTCCTTTACAATGTTGGGAAGGGAAGAGACGTCTCTCCCGTCACGATGTCTGCGGGCACTTTCTTTACCATGTTGGACGCGGGGAAGATATTGCTCCCGTAAAATCTTTTAGCCACCTAGACGATGTCAAGTCTGTAGGGAGAAACTACTGCCTCCCCCGCAACGAGTACGACAAACGGGTTGTCCTGCAAAATATTTACGAGCTTTGCGAAGAAGTATGCATCAAGTTGCGCCGCCTGAAGAAAAAAGCGCGGGCTTTTGGCATAGGGCTTCGCGGTACTGCCGACATCTATGGCCATACATTGCGGACCATGTATTCAAACCAAGCGCGGGATATGTTTTACTCCTGCATACAGGTACTCAGACGTTATGACCTTCTTTTTGCAGAGGGATACACAAGGCAAATCAGCGTGTGGGCTTCCTATTTGCAGGACACTGATAAAACCACACTCTCTCTTTTTCCTCAGGAGCGTCGCTGGGAAGACCTCTCAGAAACGCTTGACAAAATAAATGATCGTTTTGGTGACCACACGATCCGCAACGGATTTCTCCTCTATGCAGACAAACTCACAACCGTTCCAAACGGCTATGGTGCTGACAGGTATGAGCGCTTACTCCTCTCGCAAGTGCCCCAAGAAAATCCCCCGCAGCATACGAGAGAAGTTTTTTACGATCAATAATAAGGAGAAAGTTAATAGTTACCAGTTATGAGTTATTACTATTCTCCTCCTCTTCGCAAATAAAATGTATCTCCTCAATCGTCCGTTGTTTTTCTTCCTTTGATAGCGATAAATAATTGAGGAGTGTGTTATCCGCACAGATTTCTTTGCACAAGACGACGTGGTGCTGCAGAAGTTGCGCCTTTTGCGCTAGGGAGAGAGATGTCAGCACAGTAACTGGGTGCATGGTATATTTCTCCACGAGATCTCGCAGGCTCTCGCCTGCTGGATAACTCCAACTGATGATTTTTAAAGCTTCACACGATGCATAGGCAATAGCATCTGTCGTAGCTTTGGTGTTTGTTACAAGCCACCCTTCGTGTAAATGGTTTTTCACCTTCACGTCATCAAACCGAGCTTTTGTGTACATAGCAACGTGCACGTCTGAACGATTTCCCGAGTTATTGTGAAATTTTGCCTCTACCATGATGCTCTGACTTGCTTTCTGAGCAATGACATCAATTTCGTGGGTTACACACTTGCCACTCAGTATCTGGCGGATAGCAACGGTAAAGCCATGTACCTCAAGGATTTTCGCAATAAAATCCTCAAAAGGATACCCCGTGGGCCCTAGCATCATGATTGATTGCTTGAGTGAATATTTTGAGCGGCAGTAGGGATGGGAAGATTTACCTAAGAATTTGCTGATATGGTGGTATAGCTCCCATGAAGCGATCCCGTCGTAGGCTTTTTCCTTGACGTGCTCCAGAGCCTTTTCTTCAAGTAACTTGGGGACTCCGGCTCTCTGAAGAGACAATCGAACCTTCTCTTCGCTAAATGGCTCTATGGTACCATCGGCTTTTTGGACAGAAAGCATAGTTAGTAGAGTAAATACGACAATTTATTCCGTTTAAACACCACGAAATCACCATCCTGGAAAAGAAGAATATAACTTGGGTCATATCGCATTCTGTCAGCGAGGTCGCGTGCCTGAAGCGTAGGTTGGGTTGTTTGGTCATTGAGAAGGAAAAGAACGTATGTTGCTGCATTCATCCCGTCTGGAAGAGTGTAGATGAACTTCCGCTCTGAGAGATGAGATCCGAGCTGATTGCTTGCTGTCACAGATGCATCATCGGGGATAGACTCGAGGTATTTCTCAATTGCGTCCTTGTTTGACCGTGGCTTTGTGAACATGTCAATATTTCTTTCAACTGCATACGGAAGCGGTCCGTACAAATATGACCCGTAAAGAGCCATCACAACTACGTAAACCGTGACGAGTGGAAAAGGAATACGGGGAAGAAAGTAGCGGAGCAGGCGGACACCAAACATCGCAGCAATAAAGAGAAATGGCGTTATAGTAGCTGTATATTGATAGTAAATCTGATGAAAATTATCATTTTTTGAAAGCAGGTTGATGAGTAGATCCGGAAGCGCAAAAATGAGGTACAGAGGAGAAAGAATGCTGAAATATCCAATCGGAAGAAAAAGCTTGCGTAGATACTGGATGCGTGTTGGGTCAGTGGTTGTCTCGAACACTTTTCCGGGAGAGGTCAGGACCCCTTTGACAATTCCCGAAGGTGAATCGCCAAAATCGCTGAAATATTCTGCCGCGAAATGCTGCTCTCCCCTGATGCCGGGAATAACGACTGAGAAAAGCATGTAAAACGTCGTAAGTGATACTATAGCCACAATGCTCCCAAGGACGAGCTCTTTTTTTAAGTAGCTTGTGAAGCGTGAGCGCGCGGCTCGCATCGTGTAAAGAGACCTGCCAACGATGAAAAGCCCCATGAGACCGACAATTGCCCATACTTGCTCCTTGGTACTTCCTGCCAGAAAAGCAAAGAACAAAAACCACCAGTAACGCCGTGTCTTCATAAAGTAGAAAGCGCCGAGAAGAAATGTCGTAGCCAAGACAACTGCGTGAAAGTCGTAGAGGTTGCTCCTCTGAACGCTTGGATTGAGTAGGTACGCGACGGCAAAAGAGATGCTCACCCCTTTGTTGCGAAGGATATGCAATCCCAGCTTGTACACAAAGACAGCTCCGAGAGCAAGTACCACAGTCTGCACAAGAAGCAGCAGTTTTGGGCTTGGCCAGAGCATGTAAAATGGTGCAAGAAAAATGAGGAAGAAGTCTGCGTGGAACGCAAGACGCGTCGTTTCCCCGATCCCTTGTGTGTCAGTTACAGCAAATAGCCTTCCCTGAGATGTATTCCAGACAGCCTGCACCATGTTCCCGAGGTCAAACCTGCCTGTGTAGAAATTGTCGTAGCGTAGAAAACTTGCCAGAGCAAAGTAAACGATATAAGCAACGACAAGAACAAAGAGGATCCGTTCGTGCGAACCGCTGTGCCTTACACGGGAACGTACCAGTTCAACATCACGCTTGAGCAAACGGAGAACTTGCATGGCTCCTTTATTCTACCGAGAGGGAATGAGTCTTCGCAAGTAGTCAGTTGGTGAGGTAGGCTGATTGAGAAGCAGTGTCGCCACTGCCGTCATAGGTAAATTTACGAGTGAAAATCTTCTCAGCACCTGTGACAACACTTTTTACCTTTAGCTCAAAGGTAATCGGTCCTTTGGGTGGGTTGTAAAGTGCGATTGATTTATCATCGTATTCTGACCATCTCCCGTTATTAAGCCGGTATGACCATACGACAGCACAATACCCGTCGTTTATTCTCTGGATGGTAATCGTCACTGGGTTGTCAGTCACAGCCTCCTCTTCTTCAGGACTAATAATCTCTATAGGTCCGATTTCTTTCTTGCATTCTTCAGGGTGCACTGTGGGCGTTACAGTGTTGGTACTTGAGGCTGTGGTATTTGCCTGAGTCTTCTCTTTTTGCTCAGGGACAGTGACGACAATTTCAGGCTGCTGGGTTGGTTTTGCTTCTTTTTTCTCTTCAGATTGGCGAAGATTTGAGACATTGAGGATGATGACAGTCAAAAGGACTGGCACGGTGAGAATTGCTGTAAAAAATTCGACGTACTGTTTCTTTTGTGGTAAACTCCTATAGGATCTTAAAATTCGCGATAAAAAATTCTTCTTCGGTTCCATAGAACTGGGATATCTCTATTGTAGCGGAAAAAAGCGCTTCATGCAAAATTGTACTCAATCCAGCTCTAGCTTCGTTGAATAAAGCTACGCAGTCTGTTACAATTTCCACGTTGCGTCGCGTCTGCTACGCACGCGACTGCAACGTTTGACTGTTGCGCCTGTAGCCCTGCCCGCAATGCAAAGCAAAGCGTTGCAGGCGGGTCAGCGGATTCAGAGCACTTCGCTCTCGCCCGCTTAAGCCTTTGTAGCTCAACGGATAGAGTGCTGGTCTTCGGAACCAGTGATGAGAGTTCGATTCTCTCCAAAGGCACTTAAGCTTTGGCGAGCGGGTCGGACGAAGGGATCGGGGGTTCGAATCCCTCCAGGCGTGCTCAGTGCAAAATGAGTGGTTTCTATGCTGCGAATAGCTTGATATAGAGGCCCAATCTTCTATTTTTATTACAATTAGATTTATATTCACTTCATCCTCAACTTTTTTGACATCCTTACGGAAGTCGAACCACAAAGAACATAATTACCACTTGACTAATGTCATACATTGTATTACTATTATCTAGATACAGGTATGTTCATAAAAACATTAATTGTTGAAAAGGATCGACCTGCCCACATTGCCAAGCACAATATAACGATTGAAGAAGTTGATCAAGTATTATCAGGTGATTATGTTTTCATTAAAGCAAGAGAAGACCGATGGTTGGTGATAGGTAAAACAAAAAAGGGAAGATTTCTGACAATTGTTGTTGGAGAACGCAGAGAAAAAGATACATACGGACTAGTGACAGCGCGACCAACGCGTAAAGAAGAAAAGAGCTTTTATTCAGAATACACTGTAACTTTAGGAGGTGAAACGAACGATGAGTAATATTAAAACTGTCAAAAAAAATACTATAAAACCTATAAAGCCTTTCAAAACTCTTGAAGAGGAAGCAAATTTTTGGGATACTCATTCTGCAGTTGATGAGATAAATAAAGGGACAGTAGTAGGGTTTCAGCAAGCGAAAAAAGAACAAGTGTTAACGATTCGCTTTGATAAAGATAATTTGCAAAAATTACGAGAGAAAGCTACTCGGATGGGTATTGGGCCAACAACGTTAGCTAGGATGTGGTTAATGGAAAAGTTACAGTCTAACCCTTAACTCCATGTTGATACGCCTCCATCAAGTTGAGTATCCAAAGCAAAACCGGTTCGAATAGACTTGCACTGAGTGTACTTGAGGAGATGGCATTGCCATTAAACGTACGAATAGCTTGATAAATCTGTCTAGTTGTGTGACTTAATGTGCCGTTATAGTTCAGAAGGTTTAGCTTGATTATTTACTACCTTCCCTCGCAGTTCTTCTCGTCTCATATAATACTCTAGCTTCTCTAGCTCCATAATCCGCTAAACAGTAATTCATCTGAAAAAGTAAATCTCGCGCGGTAAACTCTGGCTCCAGATTAACACCCTTTCCCTCTTTTATCCTTCTTAAATCCCGAAGTGCACCAGCCCATGCAAGTTCTTCTTCGCCCGAAACATAGCGGATATACTCTATCAATTCATCGTCAGAAAGATCCATTATCGGTTTTCCCAACAATCTAATCCTTGTTTCCATTTGCTTCCATTCACTTCGTCTACTCTTCCCATGATTAGCTTCATGTGCAACCGCGAAAAAAGATCCATTTGCTGCAAGAAAGTCATGCTCCTCGTGTCCATCCCCCCAAGAATATTTCACTTCGCCTCGAAGTGAAGTACTGGATTATCTAAGTCCAGCTTCCTTTTCACCTAAGTAGGGAAAGTGAGACCATTGTTAAAGTGTTCTTGGGATACGAATAACTCCATATCGGGGATCAGCCTCTACAGCTTCTCCGTATTCGTCCTCCTCTATAAATGTTCCAGGTTTGAGAAGCTCGTCATTCAAATTTATGACATTATCTCCGTCTCGCACGGTAATTACGACTGCTTTTCTGCTATGTGACAATGGGGTGAAGCTTTTTTCAATAACAAGAGGCCCTTTGTGGAGTATCTCAATGTTTGAGGATGGACCCTCTCTGCCAGCCAATCCACCGGGTTGCCTTTCGGAAGCTGTATCTTGCATTCGTTTTTAAAATAACATAGATTAGCTAACAGGTAAAGCTTGTTTATTTTCTCAAAATATGACATTTAAATGTTTGATGCTCAAGCATTAGTTCTATTGCCTTAATCTTTCCATTAACTTGATGCGATGTAGAAGGAGCGGTTCAAAATAAAAACCGACAGGCGTACTTCGCTTCACTGCCTATGTGGTTTGTATATATTGTTCAATGCGCAGATGACACCCTCTATACAGGCATGACTTCAGATGTTCAGAAGCGTATAAGACGCCACAACCACGGCAGAGGAGCAAAATACATCATAGGAAAACTACCAGTACAACTTGTATATTCAGAGCAACACGAAACGCATCTATCAGCTGCCAGAAGAGAACGAGAAATTAAACGTTTGCGGAGGGCGCAAAAATTACTTCTTATTCAAGGCAAAACTGAGTTGGTTCCTTCACTATAGTGTTGCTGTCTCCGCAATTCCTTTGTATAATTGAGTGAATATTTTGGGTATATGTTTTATACCTATATTTTACATAGCAAGAAAGATGGTAAGCTGTACATTGGATACACGCCCGACTTAAAAAGACGCATTGAACTGCATC
>JACPGQ010000013.1 GCA_016188975.1 Candidatus Levyibacteriota bacterium
ACACCTGACGGGACAGGGAGTGCGCGTATAGGGGATTTTGTGCAAGTCTACGCGACGTATCCAGGTAGCGGACAGTTTGCGTACCGTGCGAAACCGGATTGCTTCACGGGAAGCTCGATTTTGCCGCCAACGGATATTACGAATCTTTTTTTCAAAACAACAACATCGATGGGAAACAATAACATTACCGTACGTTTCTCAAAATGGTGCGCAGGGGAGAAGGTAATTAGTCCTATCTACATTGTTCACATCGACGACAGCGGCAACCCTGCACCGTTTCTCGATTTGCCGTGGAAGTATCAGGAGAAGGGACTGAGTTTTGATATTGCGGCGACAGCAATGACCTCTTATTTCGATCATGAATATCCATTTTTAAGCACCAGTTTAGTTGAGCCTCCAGAAGCATCCGGAAATATTATTGACTTTAGAGGTCCTCCAAGAAGTGGGAGGTCGTATTCGCTTCATGATGGATATGACTGGGGGAGAGTTGCGCAGGCGAAAAACAATGAGCCCGTCGTAGCTGCAGCGACCGGAAGCGCTCAGTATGTAAATACTTGTGGAGCTTGCGGCAATGCGATTCATATAGATCATGGCAACGGCTTCCAGACACGATACTATCATTTACAAAAAGGGGGACTGATTACTGATGTTCCAGGAGTCAGTGTTCCAGTTGAGCAAGGTCATCAAATCGGCAAGGTCGGATTTACAGGAAACGTTTTTCCCGCAGGAGAGAATGGTGCGCACATCCATTTCATGCTAGTCTACGACAAAAACGCAGACGGGAATTTTGAAGATAATATTCCTGATGGTCTTATAGATCCATTCGGTTGGCAATCCAAAGATCCTGATCCGTGGGAGAATTACACATTTAGCTATGGTGGAGTAGATAGGACTGGGATGAAAAGCCACTATCTGTGGACAACGCCGCTTGCCGGTGTCACGACAGCAGTTCCAAGTAATGGAAAGAATACTCCCGTCGGTTCGTACGAAGTCATCACAACCGCAAGCACGAACAACAATACAGAATTTGAATTAAAAGCATTCCTTACGCCTATTATTCCACCCTCCATAGATCTGGGAGTGCTTGGTCCCGGCATCGTCATTGACGCGTTCGATATCCTGGGTAACGTAATAACGACATTTGCCGGTACATATACGTTGACTGTCGATTTTGCTGAGATTGACTTGAGCAGGTATGATCCGGATACCATATCGCTCTATTCGAGTTCTGACGGAGACAATTGGATAAAGGAAGAATTGACGAGTATCGATCTCGCAAATAAGACTGCTACAGCAGAGCTAAACCACCTCACTCATTTTGCACTGATGGCAAATCGGATTGATACGACTGCACCTGTAACCAATGTTATCTTTGATGGTCTTATGCTAAGTGAGGATGTCTTTGGAAACTACGTAACTGTAAGTCTAGAAGCATCTGATGGAGCGGGTCTGGGTGTTGACTATATTGCTTACCGATTTGAGGGCGAGGACTGGCAAGCATATACAGAGCCCATTTCAGTCGCTAGTGAAGGCGCACATACGATTGACTTTTATGCAGCGGATAAGGATGAGAACATAGAGGAAGTCAAAAGCAAGGTGTTTACTATTGAAAAAGACACTACTCCTCCGGAGACATCAGTGAATTTAATTGGGGAACTAGTAGGAATCGATGTATATCGCTCCGATGTGACGATTGATTTTACTGCATCTGACGGAGCAGGTTTCGGTGTAGACAGAACATTGTACAGTATGGATGGTGGCGAGTGGCAAGAAGTAAGTTCATCAATTTTGGTTTCAACTGACGGCGAGCATACGCTGAAGTACTACTCAGTTGATCGTGGTGGAAATGCTGAAGAGCAGCAGTCGACTCAATTCACAATCCAACACGTTTACGACACGATTCCTCCAGAAATTACTATCAAATTCGATACGGCGTCAAAGAAATTTGTTTATACCGCTACTGATTCTTCAGGATCTGCAAGCCTGGTTGTGAATTCTCTTAGCCAAAAGACTGATGAGGTCATCGCGACTGATGAATCAGATAATGAGCTTATCGTAACGCTAGAGAAGCTGAGGAATCCTATCCTATCTTTGAACATTGTAGCGACAAATATTGAGACATTACAATACGGGGATGAGGCAGTCATACGTCCAGGGAGAAACAATCTCGGCGTGTTGTATTCTACTGACAGACAGGGAGAGCTAAAACTCCTAACGCAGGTACTCACCTCAGAGTCTTTTGGTAATGTTGTATTGCATTATGATTTTGGAAAGGATACAACTACCATCGTCGAGACAATCAATAAGAAGATTGTTACGAAGAAGATAGGTGGGATGAAGCTATTGCAATTGTCAACAAATGCGGGTAGGCTGGAGTATAGATATTAGTATCGTATGAAAAAAGCACCTAGAGGTTTAAAGGCCAAAAAAATGTCTGCGGTATTTATAACTATTATAATTGTAATATTTACATTGCTTATATTTACAAAATTTTTTGGGACAAGATTTTACCAGAACAGCGATTATATTAACTCGAAAGTCTCAATTGAAGACGAATCGGCGATATACAGCTCTCCAACTCTAAATATTAATTTTACTCTTCCCTCAGGGTTTACTCCTGAAGAGCAGATAAATAGAGTGATTCTTACATCGAAAAATGGGCAAATTGTAGTTGAAAAAATTAATACCAATTTTGATAATCTGAATAATTATTTGGTTGATATATCTAAAAAGAATAACTTAGAAGTAGTGGAAAGTGATAGTTTGATGGTAGATGGAGTAAGCGTGAAGAAAGTCCAAGTTCGTAATCCCAGGAGCAATGTGGTGGAGTCTTGGTATCTATTTTACCCAACCGAATGGACTATATATACACTTTCCACCAACTCAGAATCCCTTTATGATGACCTCGATCAAATAGCCCGATCGTTTCGGTATATTCCATAGAATCATCTGGGCTTGACAGGCAGATTGATTTCTCAATATAATCCCCAGTGATGGCATTTGAATCAGGATTTCACTTTCCTCCCATTCCCAGACAGCCCACCAATGCGGAGGAGGCACGCGCGCAGCGAGTCTTCCAGATCGGGGAGACGTTTCTCGCAGTTGGACCATTTGGCGTAACCGGATTTACGATCGAAGGAGTTGGTGAAGGAGATACGATATTTGCTGAAGAGGTGAAATCTGGCTGGGATGATCCAGACACTCCTCATGTTTCAAAAGTAGCAGTACGAGGTGCTGATAATGGATTTTCATTGCGTGATCTCCCATTCTCAGTAGAACCTGAGATTACATACTTCGACCCTGAGTCAGCAGATCCCAATCTTGTTTGCGTGGTTGACTTGAAAAACCTGAGCCTTGAAGGGCACAATACGCTCAAAAATGATCCGAAACAAGGTATGGCTTTATTTCATGATTGGGTTACACCTGATGGGGAGCATATCGAATTTAATGTTTTTGAAGAAGACGAAGAGAGACTTTTTCTACGTATAGAGCAAACGCAATCTGAGGCCCATCAAGCTGAAGGGAGCAAGAAAGGCAATGAGCAAGGCAGATACATCAGGTGGGCTTCAGAAGATTCTCCCGTCGATCCAATCGGTGACGATGATCCTTTTGACGAATTCTACTAAACCTTTTGATCTCGATCAAATAGCCCGCTCGTTTAAATATACTCCATAAACTTTTATTACTCACGTGCTCTTCATTCAATCAGTTTATAAGCTTGCTTGATATTCCCCACATTTCTACGCATATGCGTAGAGATGTGGGATTTAATGGAGGAAGAATTGAAGTAGTAAACTGAGTAGCATAAGAGAAAAAGAGTAATCAGTATATGTGAACTATTTTAGACCAAAATATGTTTTGTATACTGGGTCGTCTTCCAGCTTTGATACAAGCATATACTTCAGATGCTCACCTAGACCATAATAGGATCTGAGAAACTCAATCTCTTTGTAACAAGGATACGGGATGAGATAGGTGCTTTTTTGCAACTGCAAAAATCCGAGTTGCTTGAGCGTTCTTCGCATGTGTTCTTGGAGTGCTTTTTTTGACTTGGGAATGTCATAGATAATAACCCGCCATTTTTTATCCCATACGACCTTTTTTGGTACAACGATTTCTTTCAGTCCATACTCAAAAACTCGTTTTTTTCCAAGCTCAGTTATGACGATGCGCTGTTTTCTGCCTACTGTCTCAACGCGGACAAGTTTTTGCGCTGCCATCCTTCTTAATGTTTGACGAAGGTACGATATATTAAAATGTTTCCATTCGTTCAAACTCTTATCATTTTTCATGAGAGTTCTTACTGCAAGGTAGCCAGGTTTCGGAGCAAGAAATATTCCGATAAGTATTGCTCCTGCCGCAAGTTTTTTGAGAATTTCCTTAGCAGAAGCGTACCGTTTATTTTGTTTCTCCTGATAGTTCTTACTTTTTAGGATAGTAACGAGAGTTGAGAGCTGATTTGGTGATACTGATGTTTCATCGAGAGGAGTTTTTCCACTTGACATACTTTTATAGAATATCACATTTCTACGCTATAGCGTAGAAATGTGGATTTGAGAATTATATATATTTGCAAACAAGATTTTCGTTCTTAGTTTTAAGATTACACATCTAGTACTGTATTTCATTCATGTCCCAAACTGCTGAATGAGTTTTAGAACGATAAAACAACCACTCTGATAAGATTTACCTAGGAAAATTAACGAAATACAGTACTAGGTTTTGAGTGGGAGAAGAGTGAGCGGGATAGGTTTTCTACTTGTTAACAGCATAGATGAATCCCACAGGGAGGGGGGAGTTGTCGCAGTAGTATTCGAAAATTGCAGGGACTGCGGGGAAAGTGATCGAGAGAGATTTCTCTTGCCACGGTTCGATAATGTAGAGCGTATTGAGTAGTTTAATCGTTTTTTTTGTTCCGCTTGTGTTTCGGAAACTTAGCTCATTTCCTCTTTTGGCACGCGTGATGTAGGGGACGGGGAAGCAGTCGCGGATTTCTACGTAAGGTGCTTCTTCTCCGTATCTGCTCAATCTGAAGATGCGGTAGCCGTCAATTTTTGGGACTTTCGGGTAGACAGTTCTGAGGAAGTCGTTTCTCTTTCCTACCTCTCCTACTCTGCTCACCATCAAGTAGCTTTGGAGAGTCGGGTTATACAGATAGCTCGCTAGAAAGCCAAGACCTGTGAGGAGGAGGATAACGAGGAGTAAGATGCCTGCAAGAACGAGTTTTCTTCGCATACCTATACTATGCTAGGCTGCTTCTCCACTCCAGTCAAGGCTGCAGTTTTTTCATTTTTCTTACACAATTCCCCCTGTATTTTGTCATATTTCTCCTTGACAAATGCTATAGAGAGGTGCATAGTCAGGGTAGATTACCATATAGTATTCATAACTAGCCTGCCTATTTGACAAACATTGTCTTATAGTATGTTCCATTTCACGAAGGGGAGTTGTCAAGGCAGCTGCAGGAGCTGCAATCGGCGCCGCTACTTCTCGACTCTGGATGCCTCGAACTACTACTGCTAACGAATTAGCTCCTGAGCAGCAGGATTGGACACTAGATCAAGCAAATATTGGCTCTATTCTTGAAGAAGACCCTCGTCCGAGGATGCAAGAGACGCTTGATAGAGCGTCAGCTTTCTTTGATGGTAAGATCTCTGCAAAACACATGGTAACCCTTGGAGAGGCAGGGAAAGTTAAGGTGCGCATTTTTGTTGGTGCTCCAAAAGTGCGAGCTCCTGCCTTATCCTTCGTAGATAAGGGTTTGGGAGAGTTATATTTTCTTGCTGATAGAAAGGATTACAGGAGAGTCGATAGAAATCTTAGTCTTATTAAACGATATGATCTTACCGATGGCGGATGGGGGTGGGCTGACAATCTGTTTTTGGGGGGTAGGATTTCACCGAGCCTTGTTAATGAGGACGGTAGCAATGAGCGAGAGGGAATGATAACTTTTATTGATTTAGCATCATATTTTGGATATGCAGAAAATGCTGCTTTTCCTGATGGGTATGAACGATTTGGACTTTTGGGTCTCTATGCAATCCGTCGTTATGATGAAGCTTCAGGTATGTTTATAAAAGAACTCTCTACCCCTACTTCATGGCGTGCAGAGCCCGTAGGGAGTGGAAATGGAGAATTTCCCTTGCAAGATACAGATACAAATGGAGATGCAGAAGATGGAATTCGCAACCTCGATCGGTATATAGGAAGTATTGTATATTCACCTAATAGAATATCTGATCCTGTCACTTCCTATGAAAGTGTGAAAGATGATGAAATGCGTCCTAAGGAGTGGGACTTACAATGGTTTAAAAATGCACGAAATTCGAGGGAAAATAGATATCGCGGAGTGGTTGATTTACTTCTACGCGCCGCTGACAACGGAAGTAGTAAAAGTAATGGAAATGATCTTTGGACCGTTCGTGGAGGAGAGTACCAACAGGTTCCTATTGGTGACATGTATGATTTAACTGCTCCTCCCGTAGAATTACCTGATATTCGACAAGCGATAACAGATATGATTGAGACTTCAGGTGGAACAGTTACCTCGCAGCAAGTCTCTTCTTTCCCTACTATCGGTTTGGGTGTGTTTCATCCAGGAGTAAAATCTCTTTTTGAGGAACTCCCATCTCCTATCCTCACGCAAAAGTCTTCTTAGTGTAGCTTCAGTGGAGCATTCTGTCTTTCACCGTTTGCAAAGTAGAAAAAAATTGGATATGGTTAAAGCGTGGGAAGATCGAAGCTCGCGTTCCTTATTTTGGGTTTACTTAGTATTGGCATCGTTTCGCTTTTGTTTTTTAACATTTTTTTCCCTACCCCGCCTTTAGGTCGTTGCTCACAGTTAAGACTGTACTTTTATAACAATGACTGTGGCTATATTTCCACAACACAGGATGGAGTTTTTCACTCTTTCATTGGCAGACTTTTAGAAAAAAATAAAGAGAAGGATCGATATTACCTAACGATTGGACTAAAGAATTCAAAGGGTAAACCATTTACAGAGAAATTTGTCCTAGCTCCTGAAGAAGTTGGTATATCCGTTGAGTGGTTACTTCCGCATAAACAACGATTGGAGCGTGCCAACGTCGTCAAGGCATATTCTCCAAAATTTGTTTTCGATCAGTTGAAGGTTGATTCTGAACTTTCTTTTTTTATTGACACGCCTGATAAGGAGATTATCAGTAAGGCTCGCGAGCGATTCAAGGACGAAAAGTATTTCAATTGTTTTGCGTATCATCCAATATTTGTTCGCTTCATGAAAGACTCAACATTCAGGAATAATCTCGAGAGAATATTATACAAATTCAATACCGGCTGTTTAGCTTCTATAAACCAATTGCGTATCCCAAGATGATACATCGATCTTCAACCATTCTCAGGGTTTTATTTTTTCTGGTAGTTATTTCTTTTGCTTTTTTACTATCAGGAGGAGATAGAGCTTATTCTCAAACGTGCTCTGGGAGCGGCACTATGTATTTCTCAGAACATGTGTGCACATTTAGTTATGACGAATTTGGAAGGAAGGTGTATGGTTGTGGGCTGGACTATTACACGTCAACTAGTAATTGCTTTAACTTTAGTGGTGAGTGTAAGCGGGTAAGTAACCATAATAATTAAAATGGCTGTGTTATTAATAATTCAGTCCCATCTTGCTATGTAAACTACTCGAGTGACAATTTAGAAAATTACACGTATGATGGTTGCTCCTTTGATGACGGTGGAGGTGGCTCTGACGGCGGTGGCTACAGCGATGGAGGGTATGGTGATGGAGCCTATGCTCCTCCTCCCACCCCCACCCTTACTCCTACCCGTACTCCTACCCCAACTTCCCGTCCGGACTTAGCAGTCACCTCTTTCCAAGCCAGAGAGAACAAAATTGCGAAAAGCTTAGCACATCTAGGCTAACTCACTTTTTTAGCGTCAATTGCCGGAGTATTAGGAGCTTTATAGAAAAAGGTCACATTTCCTTGCTTATCTATCTTGAGAAAATATGCAGTATCTCCGACTTTTGCACCACCCAGACAATCTTGTTCATTAAACGTCCATGTCCAGTGAACGTTTTCAGGAAGCTCGAAAAAACTCATCGCAAATGATGTTAGCTCATTCATCGGCAGTGGATCAGTATCACCATGTTGACGCAGGGTTCCTTGTTCGTTAATAGAGAAGGTAATTTTTCCCATGATGTCATTGCTTCCCTCAGGGATTCCACGTGTTACTTGTATCGGGTCTCGTGTGTCAAAGAGAAACATGTCGTATGTGGTTTGATTCAAAACGTCATCGTTTCCTTCAATCGCTCCTTGGGCAAAGTAATGCTCCATTACTTGATCATCATACAAAGTATCGTCCAGTCCGAGGATTTCAGCACCCCGTGCCGATAGAGGGAGAGTGCCGACAATAAACTGCAGATACGAAACGTCATTTATAAATGGCGAATGAGTAGCTTCGGGAGCTGTCGTTCTTGGGAGCTCGTAATCCGGCGTTTTCGTTACCGATGTAGCATCTACAACCAAGCTTGTCGGGGTGGGCTGTGGAGTAGGTCCTCGATTAGCGCTCTTATCCAGCGAAAGATGCGGACGAGCTAATGCTGCGCCAATTGCCAGAGCTACACCTGCTGTCACGACTATTCCAGCCATAGATGATTCTGCATGTCTCATACGCTGCAATTGTACACTATAAACAATTTTTTTTCCAACAACGAGAGTATTTTGTTTGAAACGTGTAAGCAAATGCTCATATGAGTATATTTATTACTCAATTATTACCTGATTTTTGTAATGCATAGTTGTGTCCCCCTTTATTGACTTTTGTACAGCTTTGTACTATTCTGTACTTACTTACCATTAACAATGCGAAATGAGGTGATCTACATATGACACAAGTAATGAAAGCATCAGATGTGAGACAACAATGGAGTCAACTGCTCAACAAAGTGTTTCGTAACCAAACTCGAATAGTTGTAGAAAAAAGCGGTATTCCAGTGGCAGCCGTTATCTCAGCTGAAGATCTAACACGTTTAACCCGACTAGAAGAACAAAGAGAGCGTAACTTTGCAGTGCTAGATGAAATCGGTGAGAAGTTCAAAGATATACCTGCTGAGGAGATTGAACAAGAGGTAGGCAAAGCCTTGAGCGAAGTTCGAAAAAAGAACCGTAGAAATCCCTCCATTATACGTAATGCTCTATGATATCAGCAGTTCTTCAAAAAGTTGGTCGTTCTTATCATAAAGTCAATCTTGTTACTCCGAATGAATTTCTGCAAGTACTCAAGAAACAAAGCTAGCTTGATTCATCTAAACTATATAACTATCTAGCCATGTAGCCATAAAGCTATATAACGTTCCCTCTTTTTCTTACACAATTCCCCCTGTATTTTGTCATATTTCTCCTTGACAAATGCTATAGAGAGGTGCATAGTCAGGGTAGAATACATATAGTATTCATAACCAGCCTGCTTATTTGACAAACATTGTCTTATAGTATAATATTATCATCATTACAAGGCTATGAATGTGCACGAGGGCATACAAGCCTCATCAGGAATAGGAATGGCAGAAGGAAAAACAGATTCAATTCTTAATCGTTCCATTTCACGAAGGGGAGTTGTCAAAGGACTCGCTGGTGTAGGGATCGCAGCAGCTACTGGTGGTCTTTGGCTGCCAGGACAAGCACGCCAAGCTAAAGCTGAAACAACAAAAGCAGAAGTAAAACAAGAAGAACTAAGTACCGTATTTGAAATTACAGAAGCCCTTAGCGTGCCAGATGAACATTGGGCAGGTTTAGTCAATGAAGCAGGTGTCCGCTTTGATGGATTAAGGGCCCCTCTCATTTTGTTTCCTGAACTTGGTGATGATCCAGGAGGTAAGGCCAT
>JACPGQ010000009.1 GCA_016188975.1 Candidatus Levyibacteriota bacterium
TTGGAAGGGGACCTGGCTGGTTCCTTTACTTGGTGCCCGAGTAGACCAGTTTACGTCGCTCGTTCCGATTGGAGCGCGAAAGCAGGCCCACCGCCACGACCACGGCAAATGCGATGGTCGCCAGAGCGACGACTTGCGCCTCCTGCAACCCCAGCCAGAGAACCAAGCGCAATTGTGCCTATGCCAAGGCCACCTTTTTTTGCGGGAGGTTCTGGAGATACCGTCTCTTCAGGAGGAGAGTTGTCAGGCGGGTTTTGATTGTTGTTTTCATCAGCCATACATCAAGCGTACTAGAAGCTGAGTGAGTCGTCAATGCGGATGGTCAAAAGGTGTAGGAATAGTTGTAGCAGCTAGTATGGGTGTAGTAAAAAGGCAAAGGGTTTTACACTCTAACCACGCCTTCTTACCATACTGGCAGCCACACCCAAACCTTTTACTTATACCCACATATATTCTTGTTATTTCGCTTCTGCCTGCTCTGCTTCTTGCTTCAGGATCTCCTCAGGATTTGAGGTGATGATGTCGTGCTCAAATGGTGCAGCCAGTACTTTCATGGCTACGTGGTTTTGGCCGGCAAAGAAAAGCCCCTCACCGATATCAGCTGCGAGAAGGAGTTCTTTTTCTCCTTCTGAAAGGTAGAACGTTTGCGCTGCGAGGTCAACTTCTGTCGTGCCTTGTTTGAGAAGCATTTGGATTGAGGAGTTACTCAAAACTGCTTTTCCATACTCGGTTGAGAGAAAATCCTCGACATCTTGGGTTGCTGTTGTCAGGCCAAGGAAGTATTTTCGAGCTCTTTTGGCAATAGAAAAGACAAACGAAGCTGAATCCTGGTACTTCATCATGTACCATGCTTCGTCAAGAATGAGGAGGCGTTTTTTGAGCGTTTTTTTGACTTTCGTCCAGACAAAGTCAAGGACAATGTGCATGGCAATAGGACGCAGCTCGTCCTCAAGGTTTTTGATGGAGAAGACTGTCAGGGGATTGGTGATATCAAAATTTGACGTCTGGTTGAAAATGCCAGCTGCTGAACCTTTGATGAATTTTTCTAAACGAAACGCCATTTCTTTGGCAGCTGCATTTTCCATGCCGAGAAGGACTTTGTATAAATCCTCCATGAGAGGTGGTTCTTTTGTCTGCGTTGCTGGATCTGGCGTGATGCCTTTTTGATTGTATGCTTCAACAAGCGCTTTATCCAAAATCGCATCGTGCTCTGCATCAAGCTCTCCCATGATGATCTTAAGAAGCCCATGTAGAGAGAGGATTTTGAGGCCAATCTCATTTTCTCCAACTTCCACGAGCTGGGAAAGGTCAAAAGGATTCATTTTTATAGGAGCATTTTGGGTAAATTCTACAACCTCGCCCCCAAGTGCCCGTGCGAGGTTGCCATACTCTCCCTCAGGGTCAATGACGATCACTTCGGTGCCAAGCATAAACTGTCGCATGACTTCAAGCTTGATGAGGTAGGATTTTCCAGCGCCTGATTTTCCAAGGACAACCTCGTTGGCATTTTCCAGCGAAAAACGGTCAAAAATGATAAGTGAGCCGTTTTGGGCATTCATCCCATACATCACGCCACGATTTTGCGTGAGAATTGCTGAGGTGAAAGGAAACGTTGAAGCAAGAGAGGTTGTATCCATATTCCGCGTTATATACAGTTTGTCCTGTCCTAGGGGCAAGGTTGATTTAAATCCTTCTTCCATCTGAAGCGTTGCAAATTTGGCAGTCATGAGAAGTGAAGAAAACGTCGTTTGCAGTTTTTTTGCTGCTTCTTGCAGCTCGGCAGCTGACTCTGAGGAGAGGGTGACATAAAAGCTAAACTGGAAAAACCGCTCAACGCCTTTTGCTAATTCTTCCTGAAGCGCTAACGCATCCTCCAGAGCTGCTTGGATTTTTGGGTCGACAACATGTCCCTGTTGCGTTTCTGAGTCAATTGTTGCTTCCATCTCGGCGATTTTGCGCCTGAGGTCTGCGAGCACATCAGAGGATGACTCAGGGTAGGCAAACATCGCGATATCAAGCGTGTGGTCGTAATCAATGAGTGGCAGCAGCCAGTTTGGCGAGACAAAGCGAGGGTAGCCTACAACAAAAAGGGTTGTATAAAATCGCTCGCCGACGCGGATGTAGCGGAAATCAACCTCGACAGATGAAGGAGCAATAACATCAAGCAGCGACACCATGCCTTTTTGAAACGTATGCATAGGGCCAGCGGAAGGTTTAATAAGTGCTTTTCCCGGCACTGGGTGAGGTTTGGCTTGTGCAGTTTTAACCTGTGCAGCAGGTTGTCCTGTCGCTACTTGTCCAGGTTGAATTGCCCCCCCACTAGGAGGCTGTGGTGGCTGTTGTGCTGGTTTTGGTTTAAAGAACATAAAAAATGTCAAATACTACCAATATCCAATGTCCAATATCTAATAAAAAACATTTGGCATTTGATATTTGTCATTGGACATTTGACATTCGTCAGCTAAGATTATTGTTTCACTTTTACCATCGGTGCGCTCATGTCATCTGCCACCTGGGCAATCTGTAAATTATCCTGGTTATAGATGTTGTAGTAGAGCTTGACGAGCTCATCTTTTTCAAGCACTTTGGCGGATAGTGCGAGCCTGCGAAGCTGCGAAAGAAGCGCATCAGCTTTTGACAGGAGGGATTTTTGTGCAGTTTGCGCGAATGCAAGTTTTGCGGGCTCTCCTTTCTTGACAGTTGCTGTGGCGCCGGTTGCTCCTTGTTCAAGTGCGGAGTAGGTGATGACGATGTAAAACTGCTTGTTTAAGACGATATTTACTTTTATCATTTGGTGGACAAATTCGCGGTAGAGCTTGATATGCTGAGCAAGCATCTCGTTTTTGGTGAGCTTTTCTTGTTCCTCAAGCGATTTCAGGTACGAAGTGATATCGACCCGCTGATTACGGACTATGATCTGAATGGGAAAGCCGAGTGAGTTGAGAAGCGAAGCGTAGGAGTAGATTTTGGCATCCTGTTCTTTTTTTGACAGAAGCGCAAAATTGCTTGCTGTCACCTCGATGACAATACACGCGTAACCTCCTTCAAGGAGGACTATTGAGTCAATAATATCGATAATTTCAGTGAATTTCTGCGTTGACGCTTTCACTCGGGCAGCTTTTGCCATACCTATAAAATAAAATATCCAATACTACCAATGACAAATATCCAATGTCCAATAACCAATTATCATTTGACATTTGATATTGGACATTTGACATTCTTTTCAGCTAGCTGAAAAGCGCCTTTCTTAATTCTTCTCTCTCATCATGTGACGTGATCTCAAGTGGCAAAATAACCTCTCCGTTTGCGACAAGTTCGACAACATCAAAACGGTGTTGTCCTTTTGGATCCTCAAACTCAATCGTATACGTGCCATTCGTCAGAGGCGTTGCCGAAGCAAATTGGCCTAGGCTATTAGTGCGGAATGCCCGGGCTGGCGTGCCATCTTTGTCTCTTACCTCAACGAGGATATTCTGGAGAACATTGTCACGAGGATCTTTGACAATGCCGACGATGAGGTTTGGCACCTCAGGCATGCGGGGAAGTCCAATTGATTTTGCCATATCTGCAGGAATCTTACGGATGGTCGGTGACGGGCTTGGCGTTGGAGGCGGAGGCTTCACTGCTGGCGCAACCGGCTTGAGCGCAGCTGCCTGCTGAGGTTGAGAGGAAGAAAGCTGCTGAGCGACTTGTTGGGCAAGCTGTTCTGCCTCCTGTGAAGGAAGGGGTTGCGTTTGAGGAGGAGTGGCACTCGTCGTATGCGCCAGACGTTCTCCTTTCAAAGCTTGCAGTTCTTTTTCAACCTGATCTTTTTGGGCAAGAAGGTTTTGTAATTTTTTCTCAAGTTCGACCACTTGTTCGTGTGAAGAGTGCGCTTTGGCGGCATCTTTTTCTTTTGCTTCGTGATCTTTTGCCTCATTGAGTGCGTACTTCACAGATGCTGCTTGCAGCGCGAGATTGGCTTCTTGTTCTTCCATTTCTTTTGGCGTAAGGAGTGCATCTGCTTTTTTCGGCTGATACTGTGAAGGAGCAGGTTGTTCGGGTGGCATGCGTTGAGGTGAAGGAGCAGGTTGAGGCGAAGGCATAGGGGTGCCAACGTGCTGGAGAAACTCCTCCTCTCTCACATCAAGATGCGAGCTTGTAGGCTTTTGGACTGATTGTAAGTACTCCTGAAGGCGTTGTGCTTTATCTTCGTCTACGACCGGAGTTGCCTGTCGTTTGGCCGGAACATGGGAAGTAGCGCGCATTGAGGGAATGGTAAAAAGCGCAATGCTGCCTCCTAATTTGTGGTAGGCATACTGGTTTGGTGTCACAAGTGCTTTTATGAAATACCCAATCATCGCGTCAGCTGGGCGCCCTTCGATAGGGAGAAACGCGAGCGCCGCACCGACAATGCCAAAAAGAACGCCAATTGGAATTTTAATAAATGGCGTCATGGGTGCGTAAAAAAAGACGAACGCCAGCACAGAGCCTACAGCGATGTAGGCAAACTGCTTCACCGTCATGTCGCCGATGAGCTTAAACTGAAACCCCGTTACATCTTGGGGAATAGGATGATTTTCCATAAATAGAATAGCAAAACTATATAGCCATATAGCTATATAGCTATGTTGTTTTATCTCTCTAGTTTCTCTTCTGTAATTTTAATTAACCAATTTATACTCTGAGGCAAGCCAGTAAGCTGCTGTGAAATCGTTGAGTACTTTTCTTCAGAAATTAGACTTCTCGTTTTTGCCCTTTCTATCCAGTGAAGCGCTTCATAGGTTGAGCCTCTTGAATTGTAGAAAAACTTTTGCTTATCTTTCTTGTGATATCTCCCAAATCCTTCAGCGATATTTGCTGCAATCGAGTCGGTTGATTCTACAAATTGTGCTCCAAGTGTCTTTTTCTCAAACCATCCCCATGTGATAACCTTATGCCAGACGATATCTGATACCTCAGTTGCTATTTGATACGGTTTAATCCGCTCTGGCAGTAGGAAATTAGTTGACACAATAACTATCCAGCTATTTAGCTATAAAACTATAGCTCAATAAGCATACTTCGTGAAAAATCATGATTCAAGATCATCAAAGTAGGTCATAATGAGCTATACCAACGCCATTTTTGTGAAAAGAGGAGGAGGAGAGGTATTAGGTATTAGTGAACTAGTTACTAGATTCTTTTCAAAGCCCGTCATTCCCGCCTTGAGCGGGAATCAGATCCTCAATCAAGTTGAGGATGACGGGAGGAGATCCTAGTCACTAGTAACTGTCTCCTCAAGGTCCTGGGCCGGTTCCTGGCGGAAGCGGCGCAGGAGTAGGAGTCTGGCAATTAGTGAAGCCAAGTATCTTGATGCAGTCAGCGCCTGTGAGCTGGGCGACGACCGAGAGGATAAAGTAAGCAAGAAGCACAATGATAAGGCCGATGATAGCGTAGGTGATTGTATGTCTTGCGCCTTCTGCTTGTTTTGGGTCGCCTCCTGAGCGGATATACTGGATACCTCCCCAGATAATGAGAAAGACTGCCACAGTTCCGGCGAGCGCTACTGCGATATTTAGGATGTTTTGGATAAGATAAGGAACACAAGCAAGGGTTGCAACGTAGTCAACCCTGGTTCCTTGAGTAAATGTCGAGAAACACTGTCCCCAAATATCTGGATCAGGTGCTGGCATAGATTAAGCGTAGCAGAGAAGTGATGGAAAAGAAAGATAAGATGGAGCAATGGAGGAAATCTCTAGGCTTTCTTGCAAGATTTATTGTCATTATCAGGGTCTGAAATGCAGGAGAATGAGCCGTCTTCTGGTTGATTACATTCAAGTACTGTGCCATCTGGGTTTCTTGATTTTACGGTGCATGCCTGCAGCGTCGGGATCTTTACTTGACTTATGTCTTCTCCTGTTAAGAACGTGAGTACGAGGTTGAGGATGACGTACGCTAGAAAAACGATAATGAGACCGATAATCGAGGCAATAATGGTGTTGCGTGCAGTTTCAACGCCACTTTTATCTCCTCCTGAGGTAATCCACCTGATACCTCCATAGACGAGGAAGCCCAAAGCGAGAATGACAGCGATGACGAAAATAAACTGGATGACTGTACCCAATGCCTCGCCGATTTGAATGCTTGATGCTTGGCAGGTTGAGAGCTCTGGGTTATTAATGCAAGGATCAATACTCTCACCTTCTTGAGCAAAAACGACAAGAGGAAAGAGGGCAAAAAGTCCAAATAAGCTGAGAAGTATTTTTTTCATGCTAGGGAGTAGTAGGACCAGTAAGCTGCGGGATCGTAACAGATCCGATACCGCTTCCGGTTAAGAATGTCAAAATGAGGTTAAGAACGACATATGCCAGAAACACGATGATAAGACCTACAATTGCAGCGATAATGGTGTTGCGTGCAGTTTCAACGCCACTTTTATCTCCTCCTGAGGTAATCCATCTGATTCCCCCATAGACGAGGAAGCCTAAAGCGAGGATGACAGCGATGACGAAGATAAACTGGATTACTGTACCTAATGCCTCGCCGATTTTTATGCCTGAGGCTTGACAGGTGCTAAGATCTGGATTGCTGATACATGGATCAATACTCTCGCCTTCTTGGGCGAAGGCAAGAGCAGGAGATGAGGCAAAAATAAGGAGCGTAGCCGCAAGCTTGGACAGCAAAGATTTCATGTATCTCTATCTTAGTCACAGTTTTTTCCGCTTGTCAAGCCCCGATTACATCCGGGTGCAGACCCCCGCCTTCATGTCCGGGAGTGGTGAGGGGGAGCAAGGTATAGCTGCCAGTATGGAAAGAAGGTTTAGTAAAAAGGGAATCCCCTTTACCTCTCAACTATACCCATACCAGCAGCCACAACCAAACCTACGCCTTCTCACTGTTCCTTTATTCAGGATGACTACGGTACGAGAGGATTGAAATTAAGTTGGCTGATTCCTGCTCCAGTGAGGAAGGTGAGGACGAAATTTAGGATGACGTAGGAGAGGAAGACGAGCACTAAGCCGACGATAGCAGCGATGATGGTATTTCGTGCTCCTTCGACGTTGCCTTTGTCACCGCCTGACGTAATCCATTTGATGCCGCCATACACGAGGAAACCGAGAGAAATGATCACAGCGATGACGAAGAATACCTCCACGGCAATGCCTATGAAATTTCCAAGACTTGCATCAATGCAGTATGAAGGTGGGTTAGCGCCTTCGCACAGGTTAACCTCTGTCAGCGTAACTTCTGAGAGAGTAGATATCTGAGGTTGTTGGGGCTCCTGAGGTTCTGCATGAATTGTTGGGGAAAAGAGGTATAGAGCGACAAGCGCAAAAACAAGAAGAGCGAAGAGCTTATGCATACGATTATTGTGACATTTGTTTCGATTCTATTGCAAGAGCGGAGAAGGACAAGCTTAAAAGTTAACTTAAACTATTGATTATGCCCAAGCTAAAAGTATGTGTGGTACAAATTAGAATTCAAGGAGAATCGAAAAAGGAGACCTCGACGCTACAAGCATGCACCCGTGTTGGGATTTATGCTCCGACCGCCATCGCAAATACAAGTGGGATTGCCGCTTATTATATTAACAATTTGACCATTACTACAAGAATTTATTCCTCCGCCTCCGCTAATGCCGCTAAGGTTCGGAATGGTTATGCCACTCAGGCCACTCCCTGTCAAGAACAGGAGGACGAGGTTGAGTATGACGTAAGCCAGGAAAACGAGAATAAGCCCTACGATTGCAGAAATAATGGTATTTCTTGCAGTCTCCACACCGCCCTTATCACCACCCGAGGTAATCCACCTGATGCCGCCATACACGAGGAAGCCTAAAGCGACGATGACGGCAATGACAAAGAGGAACTGGATGATCAATCCAAACGCAGGGCCGAATGGCAAATCTGCAGTCGCGCACATGGCAAGATTGCTGTTTCCTCCGGCGCATGGATCAAGTTTTTGCTCATCTTGTGCAAAAACCGCAAGAGGAGTAAGAAACGTCAAAAAGAATGCAAAGATGATTGAAAGAACGAATTTCACGCTTTATCCTATCGTATGCCACAAACACCTCTGTGTCAAGAAGAGCGTCACTTCGTAACAGCTCACAAGTCTAACATGATTATTCTTCGAGCGAATCCGGCTAAGCCGGAGAGTCGAGAAGTTCTCGACTTCACTTCGTTACACTCGAACAATAACGTTTGTGTCAAGTGTGAGCAGTTACAAGTTATTGAGCATGTAGGCTGCAGTATTAAAAAGCGCTACAGGGAGTGGAATTTTCTTCTTCCCAATGGCAGCCCGCAGCGTTGCATGTTCCTTTGGTGTCAAAGATAGCGCAAGCTGCATCTTGATCATTTGTATCTCCAGTTGTGCCTCCAGTCAAATTTGGTATCGTAACTTCCCCTAACCCTTTTCCAGTCAAGAATAAGAGTACGAGGTTGAGTATGACGTAAGCGAGGAAGACGAGGATGAGTCCGACAATAGCAGCAATGATCGTATTCCGTGCTGTCTCAACCCCGCCCTTATCACCACCAGAGGTGATCCAACGTATTCCTCCATACACGAGGAATCCGAGCGCAAGGATGACAGCAATTACGAAGAGGAATTGGATGATAGTTCCAAAGGCAGTACCAAAAGGAAGGGTTGAGGTTTTACAAAGAGAAAGGTCAGCATTGCCTTCTGCGCAAGGATTGATGCTTTCTTGGGCAAAGGCCATGACAGGAAAAAGTAGGCTCAGAAGAAAGGGTAGAATATATTTCATATGTTCACTGTAGCACTATTTTCCAAGCTGTGGAGCACCGAAAATATAGAGCACGAGATTGACGAGAAAAATTGACAGAAAGATAATAACTAACCCGATAATAGCATAGATCATGCGATTTCTTGCAGCGGCCACTTTCTGCTTGTCGCCACTTGATGTTATCCATTGAATCCCGCCATAGATGAGGTAAAAAAGAGCTAGGATGACTCCAATGGCAAAAAGAACGCTGACTGCATTTCCTGTGATCATTTCTGCCAAGTCAATGCCGCCACTGGGAATATTGCCAGGTGCAGTAATCGTCACCTCTTTTCCGTCTGGACCGATGAGTTTGATGGCTAGATATTTCATAGGGTGTGTAGTAAGTTATGAGTTTTGGGTCGAGTTGTGAGCATGGGTTGTGAGTTTTTACTATACGGTATTTCTCCATGACCTCGCAAGAGTATAAATTCTTTTGCCAGCAATATTATATGTATCAATAAGCTGATCACATAGCTCGACTGAAACAAGATGGGCATAAAGGTCTTTTGCAAAAGAAAGATGGGTTATCATTTCATTGCATTCACCAATAGAGTCATCCAGGTGTTTTTGCCAATCTTTTTGGTGATTTTTACGGGCATATCCTTCGGCAATTACTGCAGGGATGGATTTTGATGCACGACGTAATTGATCTGCCAAGTCATATTTTTCTTCAGGAGGCAAAAGAGGAACAATTTGTTTATTCACCGCAATAGCAGCTTCATAGGTAGATTTATATACTTCCAGATCAAGAAAGCTTCTCGCTGCTTGATTCATATCTTCTCACCCTCACAACTCATCTCTCGACGCATAACTCAGAACACTTAACGCACTCTCCTCATTATAGTGACCGAAAATAATGAATACAATGATCCGATTTAACTCACATAATTTCCTCCTGAAAGCCATTCGTTGACTCACGAGAAATTCCTCCCCAAAATTATCTCGATCTTTCTGTCCGTTAGGGGGTGAATTTCATAATGAAAAAACAGGAAAGATTAACGGTGGTAAGAGCATTTAGCAAAGAGTACAAACGGACATCTAAAAAGCAAAAGGGTGTCCTTTTGGAACGCTTGGTACAAACGACAGGCTATTCCAGAAAACACTTGATGGACATTCTCTCTCAGTTCCCAAAAGCAAAACGGATCAGACGAAAACGGGTATCCAAATATCTTTTTGTCATCAAATATCTGCGGAAGCTGTGGGCAATTTCCAATTATGCTTGTGGCCAACGATTAGCACCAATGATTCCATCATATCTGGCAGCACTCAGACGACACAAAGAGTTGACCGTTACAAAAGAAGAACGAAAACTGCTTTGTTCCATTAGCCACGCGACAATTGACCGTCTTTTGAAGCACGAACGTAAAAGAATCAATCTTAAGGGACGCTCCAGAACAAAACCAGGGACACTCTTAAAACATCAAATACCTATCAGAACCTTTGCTGATTGGAATGAGAAGCAACCGGGATTTCTGGAAATTGACACAGTACACCATTGCGGCGATAGTCTCAGGGGAGACTATGTCCACACTCTGGATACAACTGATGTTTTTACAGGCTGGAATGAGTGCAGGGCCTTTATGGGAAAATCTGAGAGAAATACCGTTGAGGCACTCGAGCATATCAAACAAAACAAACTCCCCTTTCCCATGCTCGGAATTGACTTTGACACAGGAGGAGAGTTTGTGAATTACCATCTTATCAGATACTCAGATAGAAACAAGATCAGCTATACCAGAGCTCGGGAGGGGAAGAAGAATGACCAGAACTACATTGAGCAGCAAAACTATTCCGTTGTCAGACGGTTTGTCGGCTACCAACGGTTGGATACGCCAGAACAGCTGCAAATGCTCAACCAGATGTACGATCTGTTATCTGATTACCAGAATTTCTTTCAACCGGTCATGCGCTTAAAAGAGAAAGTCAGAAACGGGACAAAGGTAACCAGACGGTACGATAAACCAAAGACAGCATATCAGAGAGTGTTAGCGGATAAACGTATTACTCAAGAGGCAAAGAAAAAACTCAGAGAGCGATACAGTACACTCAATCCAAAAAGGCTGCTTCTCAAGATAACAAGTCTTGGAAAAAAGTTGTCGAAACGGTAAATCGTTTCAGGAGGATTTTATTTGATTCAATAACTCGGTTTCGAGAGGATTCTCTCGTGAGTTAATTCGAAAAGCTTTTTCATGACTTTTCCCGACCCGCCCATCCCCGGAATTTTTGGCAGAGAAAATCCAAATGGAAGTGACTTCTCCTCACCCATTCTCGAACCAATCTGCGCTAACCCGATGACTGTTGCGTATGCAGGGTTCTGAATCTCATCAATAATTCCTTTCATGTTTTGCGGCGTTCCTACTCGTACTGGCATTGCAAGCATGCGCTTGGCAGAATCTTTGATGCCAACAGTCATCGCTCCTCCGCCTGCCAGAACAATCCCAGCTGGCGTTTGTCCGCCAAAACCCGATTTTTTAATCTCAAGACCTACCATGGTAAAGATTTCATTCAAACGAGGCCTTATAATACCCTCCACAAGCGTCTTGTGGGAAACTTTGGTGAGATCCTCGGGAAGCCTGAGCTCAGCAAGATCTATTTCATCAGATGCCTTTTGCTCTTTCCGCCCCTCGGCATCATCAGGTCGTATGACCCGCTTCTGAGGGACTTGGGAGAGGTAGAGCTTGATCTTCTCAGCACTCTCCAAAGAAATTCGAAGCCCGATAGCCAAATCATTAGTGATATGTCGTGCGCCGATTGCCAACACTGACGAATACGCAACAGATCCTTCAGTATAGATCTGAATATCAGTCGTCCCAGCTCCAATATCTATGAGTATCACGCCGAGTTCTTTCTCCGTATCTGACAAAACCGAGAAGGAGCTGGCATAACCGTTAAAGACAAAACTATCAACATCGACCCCGACTTCTGAGAACGCTTTCTCAAGGTTGCGTACAGCGATACTATTGGCTGTTATGATGTGCGTATCCACCTCAAGCCTCACTCCTGTCATGCCGATGGGGTCTTTAATGCCCTCCTGTCCATCGACAGTGTAGTTTCGTGGAAGAACATGGATAATCTCTTTTGTAGAGGGAAGAGAGACAGCCTTTGCCGCATCAATAACGCGTGCTAAATCAGTTGGAGAAATCTCGCCATTCGGGTTTGAGACAGCGACGACGCCACGTGAGTTTAGGCATTCGATCTGGCTTCCACCGATTGATGCAATGATGTGGGATGCTGAGTAGCCTGCCATCCGCTCCGCTGTGATGTATTCATCTACTTTCGCTATGACAGTGACGACTTTATATGTCCCGACATCAACCGCTACAACTATTCTTCCTTCACTTGCATTCATACATTACTTGAGAACAATCACAGGCCTATCAAAGCGTAGGTCAAGCCTGCTAAATCGCTTACCCTCCATTGTAAGCCGACGACTAATCAGTTGTAAAGAGGCTATTTGCGAGGATAGATCATCTTTTTTCATCACTACCTCAACATTGTCTGGAAGCGTCACGATATACGCCGAATCTGAAGCGGTAGTTACAAAGAGGTATGAGATATTTTTTTCTTTGAGAAGATGCTCAAGCTCTTCAGCGCTGCTACTTACAAAAACACTCTTGACTCCTCTGATACTCTGGGAAAGTGAAACAGGGACAACAAGAGGGGTTTCCCTCGTTAGGGAAATAGCAGAAATCACTACAAAAACGAACGCAAATGCGCCTATCAGGTAAAACGCTCCCTGCAGAAGTGTCCGGGGTCTATTTTTTTCTCTATATTTTTTCGTTTGACGTTTTCTTCGCCACATCGGACAGTATCCTTACTATTGTATCAGCTGCAGTACTAAACCGTTCTTTTTGGGAAGGATCATTGAGATAAAATGTCGATCGCCTTTCTAGCATTTCTTTAATCTGTGAGAGGAAAAAATCATCAGCTTTCTGTTGGAAGAGTACGCGGCCCAAGCCAAGTGCTGTAAGAAGCTCTGCATTTTCTTCTTGCTCACCCTTCTGTCCTGTTGGAAGCGGTATACAAAGTGTCGGCCTCTCAAAATAAATCAGCTCTGAGATCGTGTTGATGCCGGATCTGCTAACGACAAGGTCTGAGGATGCCATAACTTCCGCTGCCTCCTTGGAAAAAAGGAATTTCTCCACTTTGTACCGGCTCCTCAACTCAGGAGGAAGTGTTTCGCGAAGTTTAGAAAGCCTCGCAAAATCCCCAAACTCACGCGTATCCCCTGTCTGATGGATAATCACAGATAATGCAGTAAGCTCTTTGAGATACTTCTCAACGAGTACGTTCATCGCATGCGACCCAGCACTTCCACCGGTTACATATATTCGGGGGATGTCTGTTTTCTTCTTTTCTCTTCTTGCCTGAAGAATTTCCTTCCGCAATGGGTTTCCTGTAAGAACAGATTTACTCGTTGGAAAATACTGCCTTGATGACTCCCAAGAAATGCATATTGTGCTTGCAAACCGTGCGGAGAGCTTGTTGGCAAAGCCTGCTCGTGTCGTCTGCTCGTGGATGACAGACGGAATCTTAAGAGTCGATGCAGCAATTACAACCGGAAGCCCTATATAGCCGCCAAACGAGAGAACGATGTCAGGACGAATTTCCTGAAGAATTCCTCTAGCTGTTTGAAAGCTTTTGGGAAGACGCAGGAGAGAGGGAAGTGTGTGCCTGGTAATACTACGCTGCAATCTCCCAGTAGGGAGAATAACAAACTCAATTCCTCTCTGAGTAATTTCTTCATATTCCAGGGACACTGCACTATCCCCTTCAAATGCCTGTTTCCGCCCAATAAAGACGATCTCTGCATCTTTCGGCATCGCTTCGATTATCGCAAGTGCAGGCGCCATATGACCCCCTGTTATCACAATCTTCATGTTTTTGATGTATGAGAAATATTAAGCAATATTCCGATAGCTGCCAAGTCTATAATGAGTGCTGATCCGCCATAAGAAATAAAAGGCAACGGAACACCGGTAAGCGGCATCAGCGCTGTCATAGAAAAAAGGTTGATTATGATCTGGATACCCAGAAATGTCGTTATACCAGCCGCAAAGAGCTTTCCAAAAGGATCCTTGGCAAGAGACGCTATGACAAACCCCCGCCACACAACGATAGTAAAAAGAAGCACGACAGCTGTTGACCCAATAAATCCAGTCTCTTCAGCTATGATCGCAAAAATCGAGTCAGTCACATTCTCAGGCAGATAGGCATATTTCTGCAAAGAATTGCCAATTCCGACGCCGAGAATACCTCCTGAACCAAGCGCGATAAGTATCTGCTTTGTATGGTAGGAGACGTTTGATAGTGTCGGATCGACATTGAGAAAAGACGTCAACCGTGCCGCTCTGTATGGGGCTGATTTAATAAAGAGAAACCCAATAATTGCCACAACAGGAGCGAGAAGGAGAAAGTGTCCGATTGCTCCTCCCGAAAGGAAGTAAACGACCGCTGCTTCAAACAAAATAATCGATGCTGTTCCCATATCAGGCTGCAACATCACCAGAAGCCACACCGTTCCCATGAGGAGAAGAAACGCCGGCAGTCTCCCTTTTTCTTTCGATGAAAACCAGGCAGCAAGGTATATAGCTAAACTGAGCTTTACAAACTCAGATGGCTGGAGAACAAAAAAGTGAAAATTGATCCAGCGATGCGCTCCAAGTGCCTTAATACCAAACCCTGGGATAAATACGAGAAGCAGTAATATAATTGACGTCACGAGAAGTGGGACTGCGAAAGAATACAGTTTCTTGTATGAAAAAAGCGTAAAAAAACCCAACCCACAATACCCTAAAAGCATCCAGACTGATTGTTCTTTGATGTAGTAGTACTTATCTTGAAAATCCCGCTGAGCGATAACTGACGAAGCGTTATAAATCATAAACAAACCAAATGCCGTCAAAAGTACTATAGCCAGAAGGAGGATACCATCGACTTTCTTCATAATTTACTTCAGTATAACTTTTTTATTTCGTTGTATCTAGAATAAAGGGAATTGAGAGGTTAGCTAATATACGCAATATAAAGCCCAAGAAGTGCAAAAAATGCTCCAACAAGCCATGCACGCATGACAATTTTTGGCTCTTCCCATCCACGCTTCTGAAGGTATAAATGGAGTGGCGCCGCAGGGAAAATCCGTCTTCCAAGATATTTTTTACTCAAAATCTGCAGCAGTGAAGACCCGGCTTCCAAAACAAATACCCCGCCGATAAGCCCAAGCGCCAGTACTTTTCCTGTCAGAAGTCCGGTAACCGCGAGCGCTGCTCCTAGGGAAAGTGACCCCACGTCCCCAAGAATGATACGCGCTTTATAAATGTTAAAGTATAAAAACGCAGCGATGCTTCCAAGAAGAAGCGAAATAAAAATACCAAGCGATTGGTCAAGCTGAGTCGAGGTAATAGCAAGAAATGCTGCCAAACTGATGAGACAGAGGCCTGAAGCAAGCCCGTCGAGACCATCTGCAATATTAAACGCGTTCACAAAAGAGACGATAACAAACGCGGCAAACGGGATAAAAAGCACACCAATGGCAATTGTCCCGAGGGCTTGAATATGGATAAAGGTATATCCAAGCTGGTAGTAGAAAACTGACGCAATAATAAGAGCGAGAACCCACTGAATGATAAATTTGTGTCGAAACCGTAAGCCAAAAAAAACCGTTTGCTTCCCGTGATTCACAATCTTTTTTAAGTCATCATACAAACCAAGTAACCCAAAGCTGATAAAAGAAAAAAGCAGGACAAATGCCTGCCAACCTTTTACCTGAACATCCAAAATACCATATGCCCAGAGTGTCAAGACACTGACAACGACAATTATCAAAATTCCTCCACCAAAGGGTGTTCCTGCTTTCCAATTGTGGTATTTATCAAAGGTGGGAGTATGCTGGTTAAAAATGTCACGAGTTTTCTGCTTCGCACGCTGGAGTTTAATTTTGTAGAGGAAATCGATGAAAGGTATTAAAAGTATCCCCGTAATAAAAAATGACAGTATACTAAGCCCCAAAATTGTCGCCATGAAACAGTATTATACCCCAAGCAGTATACAAGTACAAATCCGTGAAAATAGCCTATAAGGCTATTTGACCGTCACACTTTTGGCTAGATTCCGAGGCTTATCAGGATCAAGATCCTTCTCCACAGCCAGGAAATACGCAAGAAGCTGTGCGGGTATTATTTGAGTAATGACTGATGCCTCCCCAACGTCTTTCACTTCTATAAAATGGTCAAATACCTCAGCTTTCTGTGGGCTTATTCCAACAATTTTGCCTCCTCTGGCCTTAATCTCCATCGCATTTGAAAGTATCGCTTCATGCGTCTCATCCATGGGAGCAAACACAAAACACGGTGTGCCCTTTTCAATGAGAGCAATTGTTCCATGTTTGAGCTCTCCCCCCGCAAGCCCTTCTGTATGGATATAGCTTACCTCTTTAATTTTTAATGCAGCCTCAAGTGCAGTCGCATATGACGTTCCTCTTCCGACCGTAAAAATGTTCTCATTACCCTTCAGCTCTTTTGCCAGTCTCCTAAGCTTCTCAAGATTTTCATCACTGAGTAACCGTCTTATCTCCCCAGCTGCCTCTAAGAGGAGTTTCTGGGCATCGCTTGTTTTTCTTACCATAGCAAAACTGAGCATGAGAAGCACGGCAAGTTTTGCTACGTATGCCTTCGTTGACGCGACTGCTTTTTCAGGCCCAGCACCCAAGAGTAGCTTTTTATCTGCCATCCGATAAATTGTTGAGCCGAGCGAATTTACTATCGCAACGACACTGCTCCCTTTTTGTTTTGCTCTGGTCAACGGCTCGACGATATCAATCGTCTCTCCCGATTGAGAAAGCGCTATAATCAGGCTCTGCTTCGTCAAAAAATCCTCAAGATAATTAAACTCCGATGCCATGGCAGTATTGATATGCTCTTTGGCTATTTTTGAAAAAAGGTATACTCCTGCGAGTGATGCATGAAATGCTGTTCCGGCTCCAATGAAAAACGTCCCTTTTGCTACCTTGATGACTTCAGCTAAATCATCTATTTGATCAGCATATGTTTCGGCAATATTTCTGATGACTTTTGGCTGGTCGAAAATCTCTTTGATCATAAAATGAGGATACTTTCCCCGGTCTGCTTCCTCAATGATCCAATCCACGTGCTCGTAGGAAAGCGGCAGGTTTTTCCCTGTTGAAACCGTAAATAAATTCACAGAATCGTCAAGGATGACCATCTCATCATCCTTGAGAAAAATAATTTCCTTTGTGAACTTGACGATCCCTGAAGCATCAGAGGCTAGAAAAAAACCACTGTCAGATTTTCCGACAACAAGCGGGGAACCGTTTTTTGCTGCGATGATTTGATTCGAATTACTGTTCATAACAACAATCGCATTAAGACCGCTAAATCGTAAAAACGCACGACGAACCGCTTCAGGAAATGTATTGCCATTTTTCATATTCTCTTCGATGAGATGTACAGCTACCTCTGTATCAGTTTCTGAGAGAAATGTATGTCCTTTTGCGAGAAGCTCTGATTTTATAGATTCGTAATTTTCAATGATTCCGTTGTGAAGAAGTGCTATGTTTCCTGAGCAATCACGGTGAGGATGAGCATTTTTTACTGTCACACCACCATGTGTCGCCCACCGCGTGTGGCCAATGCCGAGGTTGCTTTGAGGAAGCGACACTTTTGCTTGGCCTATTTTCCCGACTCTCTTCTCGATCTCAATCCTATTTCCTGCTTTTACCGCAATCCCCCATGAATCATACCCTCTGTACTCAAGCGTCTTTAATCCTTCAAAGACGATAGCTGCAGCACGTTTCTGATTTCCAATATAACCAAAAATCCCGCACATAAACGATGATTATACTAAAGTGACGATGGGTAATACCATACGCAAATCGTCCACAGTCGCGTCAGGAAGAAATCCCTCAATTTGCTTCGTCTTCTCGGCAAATGGACCACGTTTCATCCAGATTGTATAGGTATCAGGCCGAACTTGTTTTGCCTTGAAAAGTACCTCTAGCCGATCGTCTATGAGAAAGAGAGTAACATTTTTATATGTTGACAAAATATCTTCAATTACCTCATCTTTCTTCGGCACTATATGCACATGATCCGTAGAAAAATGCGATTCGATAGCAGTCTTTAGTAACTTTGCTTTTTGACACTCCTCCGAGCACTTCTACGACTTCGTCATACACTGCGAACTTCGTTAAATCCGATTCCCTAAATTGCTTCGTATCAAAGAGCGTGTAGTCAATATCGAAAAGAACGACCTTCTTTTCTCTCTGCTCTGATTTCTCTATAGTTCCGTCAGTATGTTCCTGGATTACTTCAGTTATCTTCGAGAAATATTTCGTGTCTGATGGGACATTTTTAAAGACTGTCGTCGATGGCCCCACAATAACATTTTTCCCTATAAGAACACCAGGCATCGTCGATACACGAATACCTATCTTGGTTCCATCTCCGACAAAAACGCCTAACGATCGCCTCTTGGAATCAGTCTTTTCGTCTTTCACAACGGCGTGTACGTTAGCACGATCGATACGAACGTTTCCTGAGCAGAAAAGTGCTGCAATTTTGCAGTTTTTGCCAATGACACTGTCGCCAATATATCCAGAATGCGTTGATGAACCCTCCATGATAATACTATGCTTAACTTCCATGTTTGCACCAATGACTGCACCTTTTTCTACGATCACTCCGCCGCGAAGCAGCGCATTCGTTCCGATATATACACCTTCTCCGATAAAACACGGCCCTTTTATGACGACACCATTCTCAATCGTTACGTGTTCAGAAACAAAAACGCTTCCTTCTATAACTGCCGATTCAGCAATCTTTGCGTTTCTAGAAACAGATCCTGATAGCCTGGAGAGCAAAAAATCTCCTATGTCGAGAATGTGCCAGGGATATTTGAGCGTCACAACGGACTCTTCTGTGCGTACTCCAACCACTCTTTCTTTTTTGGCAAATTCGTCAAGCGCTGTCTCAAAACTATAATGATGTTTTTCGGCGCTTATCAAGACATCAAGAAATCCTGGGGAAAGAAGATAGATTCCAACAATGCGTAAAGCATCGGAGACTCCCTTGGGTTTTTCTGCAACACTTGTAACCTGATCATCTGTTAACGACACGATCCCGTAGCTCTCAAGAGACGATTCTTTTCGCAGGAGCAATACACCTTGTGCGCTCAGCTTTTTCTTCGCCGATACTAACTCAGGGATAAAGGTGTCACACTCAAAATGATGTGCATGAAGTAGCAGGAAATCCTCTTTAATTTCAGAGGATGTATCTAGCAGCGCTTCACCCATACCCCGTGCCCCAACATGGGAAACAAACCTGATATCTCTGTATTCTTCCCCCAGCGCCTCTATGCTTTCTTTGACTCCGTTGTCGGGACTTATGACAACGGTGATACGGGAAACACCGGATCTTCTGAGACTATCAATTGTCTGAACAACAAGCGATTTTCCCATAAGGGAGATCGTAGCCTTCTGCATGGTTCCCCCAAATGGAAAAAGCCTGCTTGATTGTCCAGCTGCTAAAATAACTGCTTGCATACTTAGAGTGCGTGACGCGAAATTCGAGCGCCGAGTTTTCCAAGCCGTAATTCAAGTTGCTCATATCCACGGTCAAGCTTCTCAATACCAAGTATTGTAGATTCACCGCTAGCAGCTAGTGCTGCCAGTACGAGAGTTGCTCCTGCACGGATATCTGAAATCGTCACAACGCCGTTATGAAGCTTTACTGGACCAAAAATCCTCGCGGCATGGTAAAACCCCGGCCTATCATCAGAGAGATTAAAATTGTACGTTTTCTTAGGCTCCGCTACTTCAGGATTAAAGAGCTCAATCTTGGCTCCCATTTTTCGAAGCTCTTTTACATACCCGAAACGGTTCTCAAATACTGTCTCATGAATAACAGATTCACCACTAGCTTGCGTCATCAAGAGTGCCCAGGGACCTTGCCAGTCCGTCATAAACCCTGGATGGGGAGAGGTAGTCACAGAAACTGCCTGGAGAAGTCCTGTATAGTAAAACCTAATCCCATCCTCTTTCATATCAAAGCTACCTCCCGCTGGAGTAAGCGCTTCAAGAAAATCACCAATTTGATCTCTTGCCGAACCGACGATAAAAATATCACCTTTTGTTACTATTGCCGCAACTGCGAGTGTTACAATCTCATTTCTGTCAGGTCGAACGGTAAGGGAACCGCTGTGCAGTTTTTCTACGCCCCGGATGGTAATTTCTCTCTTGCCGCTTCTCTTAATAGACGCCCCCATACTTTTCAGGAGAGAAATCAATTCATCAACTTCTGGCTCCTCCGCTGCATTCTCAAGCACAGTTACTCCCTGAGCAAGGACTCCAGCAAGGATCATAGTTTCCGTTGCCGTGTGGGAGTTTTTCTCAAAACGGTAAGTTATCCCTTTCAATGCCTTCGTTTTTGCGTGGAAAAACCCATCATCGCTGCTATAGGTGATTTCAGCACCCATAGCTTGCAAGCCATCTATAGTACGGTCAATTGGTCTTGCACCCAATCTACATCCTCCCGGATTTGGGATGAGAGCCTCACCGGTCCTCGCAAGGAGAGGTGCTATAAACATTGATGATGTGCGAACTTCAGCAGCTGCATCAAGAGGAATTGCACTTTTTTGGAATCGTTTCATAGAAACGGTAGCTGTATGGTCAGTAACCACAACGGATCCTCCGAGATTGTTGATTATTTCCACCATGATGTGTAAATCGCTGATAAGAGGGATATTCTGAATAACGACGTCTTCTTCTGTAAGGCATGAAGCAACTAACGCTTTGAGAGCAACGTTTTTTGCACCAGAAACGCTTGTGGTTCCTGAAAGCGTATTCCCTCCGATAACGGTATATTTTTCCATGCTACGTGATGCTGTGAAGTTGTATGTCTAATTGTACACCGAAACGCCTGAGAATTGTCGTTTTAATATGTGCAATAAGCTGTTTAACGTCCTCTTCCGTTCCGTTTCCTCGATTTAAAATATACCGAGGATTATCTGGCCATATCTCAACGTTCCCGACTCTGAAGCCTAGAATTCCGGCTTTCTCGAGAAGAAATTCATAGGTAACATCACTCGGAAGCGAGCTGTTCGGATATATGCACGTAATCTGAACATTACGAAATGTCATCCCAGTCAGCTGTTGCTTGGGTTGTGTTGTCGTACGGTACGAAACAGCTTCTTCTGCCCTCTTCCAGAGCTTCGTCTTATCGTCAGGATACAGCGCAAAAAGCAACGAGAGAATGATCTCCCGATCAGCAAGAATTCTACTTCGCTCAGGAGAGAAATGGAAGTAGCTGCTATCAACGTCTTTTATTCCCCCATCTTTTGTGAGTATTTTTGCTGCATAAACAGCCCGTCCGATACGAATATTTTCTTTCGGAAAGTTTGAGTTCACTGCCACCGCCCCGCCAACTGTCCCTGGTAAACCAAGGGAATATTCAATCCCACCAAAACCTTGATCTATGACATACCTCACGACCTGATTCATGAGAGCTCCTGATTCTGCATAGAGATAGCCTTGGGATAGTTTCATTTGATTGTTTGTAAACCGTCCTCTCATGCCCTGAAGGTCAAAACGACGACAGTTATTTTTTATAACCAGTCCGTCAAACCCGTCATCAGGAACGAGAATATTCGTCCCCCCTCCAACGACCCGTACTGCAACTCCGTTCTCCCATGCATATATCGCTACATCAGAGAGCGTCTCAAGGTTGTCAATCAAAGCAATATAGCGAGCATGGCCGCCACACTTAAATGAGGTGTATGGTAATAGTAATTCATCTTGTTTTACGTGAACCTCAGGATGAATCTCTTTCAGCTTTTCTACAAATGCATCCATCTCTATCTCTTTAGCAATATATTGTGAAGCTGATACACGTCACCAGCTCCCATGGTGACAATAATATCTTTGTCAGAAAGTTCTTGGTCTTGCAAATAGGAAGCAGCTTCGCCAAGCGATTTATGATACATCACTGACTTATGAACTCTCTTCATCGATTGCCCAAGGTGCATCGATGAAATCTCATCGGTATGCTTTTCCCGTGCAGAAGCAAAGATATCAAGAAGAATCACATCATCTGCATCAGAAAATGATCCAACAAATTGATCGAACAACTTTTGTGTCCTTGAGAAGGTATGGGGTTGAAAAATACAGACAATCCTACCTCGCGGATACATATGGCGAAATGCCCTCAATGTCTTACTTATTTCCGTCGGATGGTGCGCATAATCATCATAAAGTTTTGTGCCAGATCGTAACTGACCTATATACTCCATGCGTCGTTTTGCTCCCGCGTAGTGCAAGAGTGCCTTTTTTATGTGTTCGATATCTTGTCCTACTTCAAGACCGACAATAGTTGTTGCCAAACTATTTAGGGCATTGTGCTCGCCAGGAACATTTATGTGAAATTCTCCCAGGTTTGTTCCCATGCCTTTTACCCAAAAAAATGTCTGGTGTGAAGAAATGAAAACCCGGGTTATGACAAAATCATTCCGAGGAGAATAACCGTAGGTTTTCACTTCGCAGGAAACCCGCGGCAAAATACTTCTGACATTTTCGTCATCACCGCAAGCCACAAGGAGTCCGCTTGATGGAAGATTGCCAACGAACTGGGTAAACGCATCGATCACAGACGAAATATTCTCGTAAACGTCAGGGTGGTCAAACTCTACGCTCGTCACAACGGCAATTTGTGGGTGTTGCCAAAGCATTTTCGCTGACTTATCAAGATTTGGCTCTGTGACATACTCATCTGCTTCTGCAATAAAGTATTTTCCTTTCCCAAAATGACCTGGACCGGGAAGGGACGCAATGTGACTGGTCCCGATAACGTATGAAGGATCAAGCATGAGTTTTGTAAAAAGTGTTGCGATCATGCTTGTTGTTGTTGTCTTCCCGTGTGTTCCCGCCACAGAAATACCAAAAAAGGGTTCCTTTGTGAGAAGCGTCCCGTCCATAAATTTCCCGACTGCTTCTCCTTGAGACCACACAGCGATACCGTTGGCCTTTGCTGCCACAACCTCGGGATTCCCAAAGCCTCCGTGTGCTCCGGTAGCGATAACAAGCTGCGCTGATTTTACGTGCTGCTCATCAAACGTTGAAAAGACTCGAATACCCGCTTTCTTCAACGGCTCATCAGTTATAAAGTATCCCTCAGTGTCTGAGCCGGTCACTGGAAATCCTGCTTGGCGTGCAAGAATCGCCAGTGCAGTCATTCCGACACCCTTTATACCGACGAAGTGAAGCAGAAAATTTTTTTTATTTTTCATATCGTGTTTGCAGCGCTTTTGTTACGGCCTCATGGTCGCTCCACGGCGTCTCACCTTTTCCAAGATTCATCGATTCCTCATGCCCCTTTCCCGTTATAGCAACAATATCACCTTTCCTTGCAAGTGAAAGCGCAAAAGAAATTGCTTCTTGCCTGTCTCGGATTGTATGTACCTCCGGAACCGTACCAACGCTGATAATGCCTGAAGCTATCTCGTCGATAATTTTTTGTACGGGTTCGTTGCGTGGGTCTTCTGCTGTGAGGACAATAACATCATCATATTCACTTGCGACCTCGCCCATGAGCGGCCTTTTCGAAGCATCTCTCCTGCCAGCCGCACCAAAAACGTGAATAATCCTTCCGTGCTTCGTCTTTTTTAGTGTTGAGAGAAGGTGAGTGAATGCATTTGGTGTATGGGCAAAATCTATCATGACGCGAAATTCTCCGTCGTAAACAATCTCCGTCCTTCCTTTCGGAAGTCGGAATGTTACTACTGCTTTTGCAATTGCATCTTTTTGTATTCCTAGGTTCAAACATACGGCGGTCGCTGCAAGAATGTTGTAGAGATTGTACTTCCCGATGAGGTTGTTTTTAAACGATTTGACCATGTCCAAGGTATAATCAGCATCTGCTTTTCCGTACGTAAAAAGCCTCTTATCAGGTACAAGCTTACGGATTATTGGACAGGACTTGTCGTCTTTATTGACGATTCCTATTTTGGCAACATGGAGTAGCTTGGTTTTTGCTTCAACGTATTTCTCATATGTTTTATGGTAGTCAAGATGCTCATGGCTTATGTTTGTAATCAGCCCTATTGAAAAGGGAATGCCTACTGTTCTGTTTTGGTCAAGTGCGTGTGACGTCACTTCCAGTACAACGTGTGTTGTACCTGTATCTCTTGCCTGCTTCAAGTATGATTGCATCTGAGCGCTACCAGGTGTTGTTACATGGAAGCCGGTGCCATACTGTTTTGTACCAATCGTGGCTCCAACTGTTGAGATAAGCGCAGCATGTATCCCGTTCTCCCGAAGAATATGAAAAATAAGCGAGGCTGTCGTCGTCTTGCCGTCTGTCCCTGTCACGCCGATAACTGTCATTCCTCGCCCAGGAAAAGCGTAATACCAGGAGGCAAACCATGCGACGAGCAGGTGATATATGTTTTTTGCCTGTTGCCACATGCTAGCTGTTATTATACTCGTTTTGGCACCAGTCTTCAAAATTACAAGAGCTATCCGAAGCTGCGGAAAAACTCGAGAAACTTTGAGTAATGAGTGAAAAAAAGGTACGCATTTACCAAAAGTAGCCCGGGGAAAACAAGCGACTTCTCGACAAATCCACCAGTAGAGAGGCGTAAAAACCGAAGTGGCGGTATCCCGAATCTGATTGGAATAGGAAAAAGCCACGGGACACCCTCTTTTGTAAATGTATCCACCACCAAGTGGGAAGCAAAACCAATCATAAAAGCCCACCAAACGATGCTCATATCAACGAGCAAAACGCTAGCTGATACATCCAATAGTAGTTTTGCGAGAAACCCAAACAGAACAAGCCCAACAATTGAGTGCGAAAGGAGCCTATGGCTTCCCAAAAGCGGATCTATGATTGTTGAAAGAATCTTTCCTCCTCTTATGTTGGAATAAAGCTTTGCTGAAGGCTGATCGATATCAGGAGCCAGTCCTCCAACCATATTTACTCCGAAAGCAACAAGCGCAGTTGCAAGCGAGATGTAGGGAGTGGGGATGGTAGTAAACACGATAGTCATCGCAGTAAATGCAGCCAAATCATGTGTCCTCCCTGTCATACTGTAAGCGTGAGTGGGATATAATTGTCATTCTGAGCGTAGCGAAGAATCTCTTAAGATCCTTCGGACTTCGTCCTCAGGATGACAAACGGTATTTATGTCCTAGTCACAGTAAGTATAACAAAACTCAATGAGCCAAAATCATAAGGATTAATCAACTATTGAAATCATTTCTAAAGATTTATTAGGTAAAATAATATATATTATAATAGTCAAACGTGTAGAAAATTAGCTTTTTACCAGCCTTAATGATACAATTTGACTATGAAGCCAATCATTTCCTTTGATGATTTTAGCAAGCTGGACCTTCGAGTTGGAACAATTGTATCATGTGAGCGGAAAGAAGGATCAGAAAAATTACTCAGATTAACAGTTGACTTTGGCGATCAGGGAACAAGAAATATACTCTCAGGTATTGCTCAGTGGTATGCACCTGAAAAACTTATCAATAAGCAATTTATCTTTATCCTCAACCTAGAACCCCGTCAAATCATGGGAGAAATGTCTGAAGGCATGATCCTCGCAGCAGAGGGTAAAAAACCGCTCCCCCTCAAGCCCTCAGGAAAAACACCTCCTGGTGCCCCAATTCGGTAAGAATGAGCCTCATTCTGTTGGTGCAATGTTTAGATGGAGTAATATTTTTTTCGCAATAGTGAAGAAGGTCGGAGCGGCTGTTTCTGAGCCGAAAATCGAGCTTGTCGGCCTATCAATAATAACAAGCATCACAAACTGCGGCTCATCTGCAGGGGCAAATCCTATAAACGATGCTATCGTTTTATTCGGATCGTAATGGCCACCAATCGGAATCTGTGCTGTACCTGTTTTCCCGGCGATACGATATCCTTTTGGCTTTGCCCATTTAGCCTCACCCTTATCTACTGCATTGACGAGTATTTCTGTCATCACACGGGCAGTCGCAGCAGAAATTGGCTTACTTAATTCCTGTGGGGGGATAGGAATGACTTTTCCGTTCTCTGTCTCGATCTTATCCACGACATGCGGCTCCATTCTCACTCCATCATTTGCTATTGTTGAAAAGGCTGAGAGAAGCTGCAGAGGCGTTATGGAGATACCTTGGCCGAAACTTGCTGTCGCAAGATCGATTGGATACCAAGAATCAGGTCCTCTTAAAATTGCAGGAGTCTCACCTTGAAGATCAATTCCTGTTGTTTCCCCTATCCCAAACTTCTCAAGGTAGGAAAGAAGGCGCTTCAAACCGAGTTTTTGGGCAACAAACACCATGCCTATATTGTCTGAGAACTGAATTGTCTCCATCACCGTCTCCCCAGAATGGTATTTGTTATTCCACGTACGGATCTCATATCCGCCGATTGGTACAGGCCCGTCACAAATCGTACATTTGGTAAGAGGCGTAACAACTCCCGCATCAAGCGCTGAAGACACGATGAGCGGCTTGAAGGTAGATCCGGGTTCGTAGGTACTTGAAACAATCGGGTTTTTAAACACAGATTCCTCATACCCCCAGTAACGATGGGGATCAAAAGAAGGTTGTGACGACATTGCAAGTATTCCCCCTGTCTTTGGATTCATAACGATGACTGTCCCGCCTTGTGCGCCGTATCTTTCGATGCTTTGTTTCAGCTCTTCTTCTACGAGAAATTGCACAACGCGGTCAATATGAAGAATAAGGTTTCTTCCGTCATCTCCTCCTGGTGATGCTTGGACTCTCGCCAAAATTGGCCTGCCTAAGGCGTCGTGGATTTGCACTGCCTTTGCTTCTTTCCCCCGAAGCTGGCGGTCGTAATATCCCTCAAGCCCGAAATATCCCTCGCTCTTACCCAAATCATTTTTACCCACAAAACCGAGAAGCTGTGCTGCCACAGACGCTTCGGGGTAGTAACGAATGTATTGCTCCTCAAATCCAACTCCTGGAAGATTGAGTCTTTGGACCTGCTGTTTTTTGTAATAATCTACACCCGGACTGATAGCTACCCAAAACCGGTTCATCGAGAGCAAGCTACTTATGGAGGCTACGTCCTGCTCTAAAAGAGGTGAGAGTATTTGTGCCGTAGTCGCAATATCGTTTATTTGCTTTGGATTAGCATATACAAGATATGTGAGCTTATTTGAAGCGACAGGAAAATCATCTGACGTTTTTATCTCTCCTCGCCTAGGACTCAACGTAATAGATCGACCGTATTGTGACTCACCTATCGACGAAAGCGTATCTGCCTCAACAATCTGCCAGTGTGCAAGCCTGAGGATGGTTGCAAAAAAACAAAAGATGTAAAACAGTAGAACAAATCTGTATCTCCATCTCATCTGTTTAGTGCCATAGGAATTGGCGAAGAGAGAATAATCTGTGAGGTTGCCTGCTCGTACCCACGTTTCTTTGCTTCCTCCTGAAGAGTTGTATATGCGGCAGCGTGAAGAAGTTTTTCCTCCATAAGCGCGGTCTCCCGTTTATAGGTATGGATCTCATCATCAAGCCTGTTCAGATCGATACCTGATGTGGACAGCGTGTTTGACACCACGGCACGTGTTATCGTGAGGACAATGATAATACTGAGTAAACCTGTGAAAAGAAATAGTAACTTTTTCATAGCTTCTAAGTGACTACAAATTACAAATCTTTACAAATAGACAAGTGAACTCCTTGGATTCGTATATTCGTACCTATTCGTAATTCGTAGTTCTCGCAAATACCCGTAATTTTGCACTTCGTGCACGCGGATTCTCGCGTAGCTCGTGTTCGGAAGGAAGTATTGGTTTTCTTGTCACCATACTTCCTAGTCCTTGGTCTTCAAATTCCAGAAAAGCCCTCTTCACAACCCTATCCTCCAAGGAATGAAACGAGATAACGACGATTCTTCCTGCATCTTCCAATAACCGAACAGACTGCCCCAAAGCGTCTTCAAGCACGTGAATCTCGTCATTCACTGCGATTCTCAATGCCTGAAATACACGTGTTGCCGGATGAATTTTCTCCCTTATTCCTGTTGTTCTTTCAATAATTCCAGAGAGTTCTGTCGTCTTATGTATTGGTTGTTCCAAACGGGCTTTAACAATTGCACCGGCAATTTTTTTTGCAAATCGTTCTTCACCGTATTTATCGAATAACTTCGTCAACTCAGCTTTGGTCAGTCCGTTTATAAGATCAGCTGCTTTCACCGATAAGGACTGGTCCATCCTCATGTCCAGTGGTCCTTCCCGCTGAAAACTAAACCCTCTCTCTGCTTTGTCAAACTGATAACTTGAAACACCTAGATCAAACAGTATCCCTGAAACTTCCTCAAATCCATTCTCTCTTGCAATCTCTGTTATCTGCAAAAAATTACCTCTTACCAACGTTGCGTTTTTGCTATTTGCTATTTGATTTTTGATTTTCTCCTCAACGTAGTTAATTGCGTCAAGATCAACGTCAATCCCGAGAACAATCCCGCCTCTTTTAACAATTTCAATTGCGTGTCCTCCTCCGCCAAGCGTAGCGTCTATGTACTTTTTTCCTTTCTCAACATGTAGCGCATCAACTGCTTCAGAGAGCATTACGCTCACATGGAAATCACGCACCATGCTTTTCCCTTTCACTTAGTCTCTCTGCCACAGACGGAATACTTTTAGCCAAACGATCCTGTTCCTTATCCCACAATCTCTTATCCCACAGCTCCACATACCGTTTCATGCCCGCAAAAACTACAGTCGCTTGGAGTTTAGCGTACGTCTTTAGCGAGAGAGGGAGCAGAATTCTCCCTTTCTCATCAAGCTGAACATACTCTGCATTACCGAGTAAGAAGCGCTGCATTTCACGGGCGTCTCTGTTTAGAAACGATATCTCACTTGATCCCTCGAGCAATGTCTCCCACTCTGCCGCAGAGACGATAATCAAGTTTTCATCCAACCCCTTGGTAACGACTAACCTCTCACCGAGAAACTCACGAAATCGTTTTGGGAAAGAGACTCGGGATTTCTCGTCTATTTTTCCTTCGTACTGACCAAGAACCATATTTCAAAGAGCAGATTTTTCCCACTTCATCCCACTTTGAAGTGTGAATACCATTGTGAAATATTTTTCACAGACAGTCAAGGGGGTAAACGAGAAAAATAGTGTGTCAGTATTGCCTAAAACACAATGCGTAGAGAATTGCTGCTCGTGAAAAGTGGAGACTATAAATCGAGGGAGTCTTCGACTTGAAATACTTTTCCGTCTGTCTTGGTTACTTTCATTACGACTTTTACCTGTGTGACTCCTGTATCGTACCTGCATTTACCGCTTGAGCAGCTTCCCAAATCATAATACTTTGTCTCAAAAGGCGACTGCCCATCGACATCCAGCTCATCAGTCACATTTCGTGTCACTTTTCCTTCTCCTTCGCCCTCATCAAAGCTCCCTGACTGATCTGCATCGTAGACGAGATCAAACTCAATCTTCTGGATATCCAAGGCATTATTCAGAGTAAGCTTCACCGCTCTTCCGTCTGCACGAGCGACCATCTCAAGTCCTATATCACTTGGAGCAAGTGTTGGGATAACCTCATCGAGGATGCCTTCGTCTGTCTCCTCTATTAGGGTCTGATTTGCATTCCGTGTATAGACAAACCCTCCAATTCCAAGGGCAAGCACGACCACGACTGAAATAATGATGAGCACTTTCTTATTCATAGTGACATTATTCTATTGTTTTCAGCTCTTGTCAATCCCGCCCTCTCCCCGTAGTATACATTTACATCCTCATCTTACCCCTCTCCCTTGAAGGGAGAGGGACCTCGCATGAAGCGAGGGGTGAGGGTGCCAACTATGTCACGCCTTGTAATCCTCTGGACAACATTATTTCTTCTCCTGTCAATGTTGTTTCTTGTTCGCTACCATATTGTCGGTCAAGCAATCTATGGGGATGGCATTTACTACTGGGCATATACTCGCTCGCTTATCATCGATCATGACCTTGATCTAAGAAACGAAGGCGCACATACGTATGGACCCCGTACAAATAACAGTTTCTCGCCTGGACCACAGGGGTCAGACACTACCGACCTTTCAAAAAATAAATATTACCCCCTGGGTCCAACGCTTCTCTGGAGTCCTTTTTTCATTGTTGCACATCTACTCGTGTTACTCGCGATTGCAACAGGCGCTCCCGTTCCTACAAATGGGTATGCTGATCTCTATCAAATCACAGTCGGTTTGATAAATATAGGTTTTGTCGTCGTAGGTCTTGTTTTGCTCAATACGTTGTTACGTAAGTACTTTTCTCCTTTCACGTCTCTCACAACGAGCCTGCTTGTTCTTTTTACAACAAACCTCTTCTACTACGGGAGTCTCGATGTCCTCAATTCTCACCCGTCTTCGTTTCTCCTTGCGACACTGTTCAGCTATTGCTTTGTAGTGTATAGAGAAAAAATGAACACGAAACAATGGCTCTCTCTTGGAATTTTACTCGGCGTCATGACTATTATCCGCTTGCAAGACAGCATATTTATCCTCATGCCACTTTCACTCTTTCTCAGACAGCTTAATGTATCAAAACGCAATAAAAAATTTGATAGCTTTGTCAATTTTTTTGCGTTCTTAGTTGGTTCTTTCGTGGGTTTTCTTCCGCAACTCATTGCTTCAGCAATCATTTACAAATCATTTTTCCTCATACCCTATACGCTGGGTTCTGATGAGCTTAACTTCCTTGATAATAAACTCCTCCACCTCTTTCTTGACTCCCAAAAGGGGCTCTTCTGGTACTCACCAGTATTTATCACTGGACTCATTGGCTTAAGATTGCTCAAAGGGAAACTCGCTCAAGTAAGATTACCATTTTTCAGTGCTATACTCACTTCACTTTTCCTTGTTGGAGCGTGGTCGGGATGGTCTCAAGGGGAGTCATACGGCATGAGAATGTTTATAAGTCTTCTCCCACTTCTCTCATTTGGAATAGCAGAAATGGTAACCCTTGTCTCCCGCTATCTCTCAAAGCCAGCAATAATAATAATCGGACTGCTCTTTGTTCTACAAAACTTAGTGCTAATCACAGCCTTTCACCTCTTCTTCCACAACCCGACGTATGTTGGTGACGAGCTTTCCCAATCAGGAAAACTGAAAACAGAAATCTTACATCATCTCCAACGCCTTAAATAAATTTCGTATTTTTTCTTGCAAGGCCACGCCTTGTGAAGCTAATAAACTGAACGTACTGAGGAAATGTAAAGTACAATAATTATTGCGAAAGTTTCTTTGAGAAATACGAAAAAAGCTCTGCGATAGGCAAACGAACCTGTTCAGTTGTATCGCGATCACGAACCGTCACAGTGCCATCCTCAAGTGAATCAAAATCGACTGTCACACACCACGGCGTACCGATCTCGTCTTGGTATAAATATCGCTTTCCGATATTGCCCCTATCATCAAACATACAAGGTATTTGTACACGAAGTGTTTCAAAAATCCCCTTTGCTTTTGTAACGAGCTCTTCTTTATTTGCGAGAAGCGGAAAAACTGCTACTTTAAACGGTGCAATGCGTGGAGCGATGCGTAATACTACCCGCTCTCCCTCCTCATAATATGCGTCTGACAATACCATAAGAAATAAACGGTTGATCCCTACTGCCGGCTCTATGACGTGGGGTGTTATTTTTTTATTCGTCTTCGGATCTACGATAAAGAGCTCCTTTCCTGAATGTTTGATATGTTGCTTGAGGTCGTAATCTGTCCTGTATGCCAAACCCCATAATTCCTTAAAGCCAAACGGAAAGTTGTATTCCAAATCCTCAGTGCGCTTGCTATAAAATGACCTCTCATCATCCGTATGCACTCTCCACCGTATATTCTCTTCTCTGATACCAAGCGAATGGACTACAAAGTGCCACATCGACTCTTTCCAGGAATCAAAGAGCTTCTCCCAACTCTCACTCTCCGGATCAAAGAAATATTCAATCTCACCTTGTTCAAATTCGATTGTCCGAAATACAGAATTTCCAAGGGTCACTTCGTTGCGGAAACTTTTTCCAAGCTGAGCAATACCGAATGGCAAACGGACTCTTGTCGAGTTTACGACATTTTCAAAATTCACAAACATTCCCTGCGCCGTCTCCCCACGAAGGTACGCCAAGGCCTGATCACCCATCACAATTCCCAAATGGACCGGAAACAACAAATTAAACTTTCGCGGTGTCGTCCAGGCAAACTTGCCGCAATTGGGGCAAGGAATCTTGAGATGATTGAGTATTGTTTCAACCTCCAAAAGCGTGAGGCCTTCCACCTTTTTATTTGCAATTCCTGTTTTTATCCTCTCAGGATCAATATCTGCACTATGTGGAACTGATGTAAAAAGCTCGATGAATTCATCGATTTTCTGCTCATGCTCTCCTAAATAGTCTTCAATCAGGTGATCTGCTCGAATTCGATGCTTACATTCCTTACAATCGATGAGAACATCTGAAAAACCAGTTGTGTGACCAGATGCTTCCCAAACCTTTTGGTGCGAGATAAGGCTTGCGTCAAGGCCGACTATGTCAGTACGGCGGTGAATGAATGTTTCCCACCACAAATTTTTTATGTTACGGAGAAGCTCTGCACCGACAGGACCGTAATCGTACGTATTTGCGAGACCACCATACAACTCGCTTCCAGGAAAAATAAACCCTCTCCTTTTCGCAAGTGCAACAATTTTATCCATTTTGTCGACCATGAGCGTATGATAGCAGAAAATATTGAGGACGAATACTGTTGATTGCGGTTAATTAAAATCGATTTACCTCTGAAACCGGTCGCTCGAATCCAATGCTGTACGTTGTTTGTAGCCTTTCAGCCCCTATAAAGGAGAATAAGAGTAAATCAGAATCGACCCACCGCTCAAAAATTGGCGACTCGTATCCTTCAAGCTGTATCTTTTTAATTTTTTCCGTATCAACATCATAAACATAAATACCTTCATCCGCATTACCCTTCACACTAGTGGCTGCTCCATCTTCGTTTATTGCAACTGTACCTGAGCTAAACAGCGAATAGGCAATATGCCTACAATCCGGTGACCATTCTGGCCCATCAATCCCCACAAACTGTCCCGCTTTTATCTCTAGTTTCTCGCGGGGAATATCGCCGCATTTTTTGACAAGTAGTCTTTTTCTTTCATTTTGATCTTCTGCTGTTCCAGTATTTTTAGATGCGGACGAAATTCTCGCTTCATTTTTGTCCTTATATATTGTTCCAAAATAAAACCCGATCGAAACTGAAATTAATACTGCGAATAAAACTGCGAAATAAACATGAGTGCGATTCTTCTTTACTATTGCTTTCCTCATTTCTAACTTAACTTTACAAAGACACGCTTACTCTTTAATTTGCGTTCGAGGATGTTTTCAATGAAGGAATGCAAATCAATGCTTTGAGAGACAGATGTCGGGCGGTGCCAGTACCCAAGAAGCGTCAGGAGTTCGACTTCAAAGTCATGAACAATAGAAAAAATGTCATCTGTCCAACTGTCATTTCGACCCGCCTTTGGCGAGGGAGAAATCCCACGGAGATCTCTCACTCCGTTGGAGATGACAGAAGATTCTTCGCGAAGTTTACCCCGAGTGTAGTCGAGGGGGTCAGGATAACAACGGGAAAGGCTGCCAAGCGTTACTTTCAGCAAATTGTAAATATTCCTATGTTCCTGATTTTCAGGGCACAAACCATCCACGAGTTCACAGATATGGTACGCGTAGCCAATCTTTTGCAAGTCTTCTTTGAGCTCTGAGAAGGTTTCATTCGCCGCTGCTTCGGTCAAGATAGGGTATCTTGAGGCACCATGCACTGTCAGGACAGAATTATTGAGTAATTCAACATGCGCTGAACGGCGGCTCGGCACACGACGGATACCCTTTGCCTTGATGCACAGTTTTCCGTGATCTTTCGTAAAGACAGTAATAAGCCTGTCTGCCTCGCCTACATTCCGGCGCTTAATGACGATCCCCTCTGTTTTGAACGTTCTCATACCAAATAATGTCATTCTGAGGAAGCAAAGCGACCGAAGAATCCCCTTAAAGATCGAGATCCTTAGGCGATCCCTCAGGATAACCTATTATAAACACTACATCTTCAAATTCAATTCTTTGTCAGTCAGGAGAGGGAACTTATCGACAGTTCTGTTGTTTACCTTGATTGTGTATTCATTGCCACCAGTTCCTGGCTGTTTCTGAATCAACACAGGAAGAGAACCTTTCTCCACCTTAAACGGAAGAAGATAGGTCAGTGTATACGTCGTCTTCCCCAAAGGTCTCACTGTAATAAAGCCCTCAAATACGGTCTTACCCAGATCTTCATTTGTATCTACTTTTACTTCAGAACCCTTGCTACTGATAAGCTTACTGCCCTTTGGCACGTATATCCTTATCCAATCACGAAGCTCCGCATTCAAGCACAACCCTCCACGCTCTAGATTACAGTCAGACGGAGCATGCGTATTTTTGTAGTTAATGGTAAGTGTCTTCTCAATCTGGCCATTTTTCACGCTGTAGGCTACCTCGACAGCTTGATCTGTAAAGAGATTTGACTTAGCACCGGCAAAGTTTACATCATTGATGTGAAGATAGTCACCGTTAAATTCTCGGATTCTCCCTGCTGCATTAAGGGCTTCTATTCCTGATTGTGCGTTCTTGTCATTTAGATCAAAAAGGATGTGTTTCTGCTGGACTTGGGTGATCAAATCCTGGAAAAGCGGACCCCAGTATAGCTTCGGGGAGGATTTCAACGCTTTCTCCATCAGCGCATAGAGAAGTATACCAAGAAGATCTTTTCTCCCTGTTCTGACGTAGTTGACAGGACGAGAGATGTTATCTTCGAGTACATAGATTACCTGAGGACAATCACAGCGCGGGTCATTCTTGGTGGTGAAGTTTATGCCGCCAGCTGTGACTTGATCATCAAGTATTTTCAGCACGGAAACGAGAACGTGTGTGTCCAGTGCAATAATCCCATCGACCTCAACTTTCTGTCCTGCCCTATTGTAAAGCGTACGAAATGTCTTCATCGACTCAATAAAATCGGGCGAGAGATTGGAGTCGCGAAGATTTAGCGTCGAGAGCTTCGGGAGGTATTTAAGAATTGGCTCTGGCGCAGTCGGCTTATTCGGGATAGAGTTGTCGAGAGTATAAATATCGTCTGAGCGGTCAACATGAATGACGCCTTTATCTATGCGGAATATAGCGAAGGCCGTGATAAATCCTCCGGTCGCGCGAAGCTCTTTATCGTTTTGGAAAAGAATAAGGTACTTTTTCTCTTTTGTCTCTCCGAGAAGGGAAGGGAGAACCTTAATAAGTGGCTGTGCTTCATCAACAAACGTTACTCCTTGGTCTGTTAGGTCACGAAGCTGTAAAATTTGATCATGTACTTTCTTCCCAAACAGGAATGCCGGGTAGTGGTTTGGGCTGACCTTATCGACCTCTTCACGCACCGCAACAAGTGATTTGGAAAGCTCACTTATTTTTGGCGTCACTTTTCCCATGGTCAACACTGCAGTTTTTATTCTTTCTTCTGCAGTACCGCCAACAAAACTTCCCTGGCCTTTTAACCCCAAAACATCAGCGTACGGAGTAAGTGTACTCAGAAGAATCTCGCCAGTCTCAATGCCATGTATTCCTGCCTTTACGAGATGATCGGCATCACTGTAATACCACCCAGCAATCGGAATGAATTGAAGAAACGAGAGGCTATTGAGGTCCTTCTGCGTTTTTGCCATGAACTCTTTTGTATGTTTCAATTCTTGTTCCGCTTGCTGAATATTTTGATTTTTTACGTACGCCGCCACCAATTTTGCCGACTGATAGGTCTCACGAGCGGATTTGTACGTTTTTTGTGCGGGAAGAACGATAGTAAAAACAGAAAGAACAGCTAGTACTATAAGAACAATGCCTATGCGAAGTGAATTTTTTCCGAGGTTAAACGTGAATGGTCCCCTTCCGACTCCTCTTTTCTTGCTTTTTTTCCCGTCCTGGGGCTGTAGATCAATTTTTTGAAATCCATCCATAAGGTATGCAACAATCTTACTCAACAGCAGCTATCCTTGTCAAATCGACCGAGCCACACGAAGTCTTGCTGAATCGAGTTCAGGATCCACAGAGAGGAGCTATAATGCGCCTTTCCCGGAAATCATAGCCCAAGGCGTCTTAAGAATAATCAACAAATCATACATAATAGACCGTTTCTTAACATACTCAGCATCCATTTGAATACGCTTGTCAAAATTTATTTCCGATCTACCGGATACCTGCCAGAAGCCTGTCAAGCCAGGCTTTACTGAAAGCACTACTTTTACAGCATCTTTCGTATCTGGATAATTTCTCTGCTGCTCACGTAATTCATCAGGATAGTACGCTCTAGGACCAACGAGGCTCATATCGCCTTTCAAAATATTCACAAGTTGCGGAACTTCATCAATTGAATGCTTCCGTAAGAATCTTCCTGCTTTTGTTATACGAGGATCATTGCGCAGCTTATAACTTCCACGCTTATACCGGTCATACAAACTTGCAAACTCAGGATCTTCACGTAAAAGCTCATGGGCATTTTGGATCATCGAACGGAGCTTAAACATTTTAAATGGCTTACCGTTTTTTCCAATTCTTTCTGGTGTATCGGCAAAAACAGGCCCAGAGCTGTCAAGTTTAATAGCAATTGCCGCAATCAATAGTATCGGAGAGAAAAGAATAAGAAGTGCTAAAGAAAAAAAGATATCGATACAACGTTTCGCTGCCTCATAGAAGACACTTTTTTTTATTTCACTGTAGGGCATAGATATTCTTCGCTCTTTCTCGCTCGTACGTTTTCGTCTTGCTGTGCTATCGTCTCTTACAAAGCGTAAATATACGAAGATGTGTGAATTGAGTTATGAAACTATGAGTATAACACTCTGAAAATTTACGTTAGGTGTTCCCGTTTTGTCCCAGCGAGCTTTTCGACAACTTTTTTAATTTTGGGGACCGCATTTTTTGGGCAAATCAAGATAACATCGTCAGTATTTATCGCGACGTAACCGTCGAGATCAATCCCAACAACAAGCTGCTTTCCTTCGTTGAAAATAATACTATCGCGACAATCCTCAACCAATGCGTCTCCTTTAATAACGTTCTGATGCTCGGAGTCTGTGAGGGCTTCCTTAAGCGATTCCCATGCTCCTATGTCGCTCCACCCTAAATCCGCCGAAAAAACGAGGATATTATTGTTGGCAAGCTTTGTCAGTACCGCATCATCAAAGCTTATCTTCTCAACGGTCGGATAAATCCTCTCAAGCCGCTCATCGTAGTCATCTGTCCCATATGCGTCTGCAATAAGTTGAAGCTGCTCAAACATATCATGTGCGTGCTCCCTAAAAAGCGAGGTGAGAAAATGCGGGGATGTCACAAAATAACCGAGGTTCCAAACATAGTTCTTGTTTCGGAAGAACTGTTCTGCTTCCTGGGGATTTGGTCGGTAACGCAATTTAGAAAATTCATAAATGTGGATGCTATCTTGATCCTGCAGCTTCTCTCCTACTTCGATCCAGCCCATATTTTGGTTGGCGAATCTCGGTTTTTGACCGATAAAAATAAAGTCTGCATCTTTTGAGCGGATTTTATCTCCTGCCTTCGTGATCATCTTCCGAAATAGCGCTTCTTGCTTGACCATATGGTCACTCCAGAGTATCGCAACCGGCTCATCGCTTCCGAACCTTTTCTCTAAAATTGCTGCAGTGAGACCAAGTGCCGGTCCGACATCTCTCATCGCAGGTTCAAAAATAAAATTGTCACGCGGAATTTTCGATAGCTGCTCAAAAACTATCTCTGAGTATTGCTTGCCTGTGGCAATAAAAATATCAGATGGAGCAAAAGATGGAAGCAATCTGTCTATAGTCTGTTGGATTGTTGATTTATCACCAATAAGCCTGCCAAACTGCTTTGGAGAATTTTTACGGGACAGCGGCCATAGTCGTGTCCCTGCACCACCTGCAAAAATTATCAGTTTCATGGGTTTGTATTCATTATATACCCAATCGCTGTAAGAAACTCATCTTTAAATCGCTCCTTGCTAAACTGTGCTGCCTGTTTTTTACACAGCTTCGGATCAAACTTCTTCTTCATAAATCGCTGCATCGTATACATCAGGGCTTTCATCGTCTGTGGGTAAAAAAAGAGCCCTGTTTTTCCTTGCCTTACTGTCTCCAATGCTCCTCCAGCCTTAAAGGCAATGACAGGCTTGCCGTATTTTTGGGCCTCAAGAATGGTTAAGCCAAAATCCTCCTTCCCGGGAAAAATGAGGCCCTGACAACCTTTATAATACTCAACCAGTTCCAGATCAGTCAAGTTTCCTAAAAACTCAACAGTTGGCCCAGCAATCTTTCGGAGATAGGAGAGCTGACCGCCGGTTCCGACAATTTTTAGCGGAATCTCCAATTGATTACACGCTTTTATCGCAAGATCTATGCGCTTATATGGCACCATTCGTGAGACTACGAGGAAGTATTTCCCTTTCTTTCGTTTCGTGTCCCCTTCGGGAAGCGCAAGAGGCGGATAAATAACTGAGGCTTCTTTTTGATAATACTTTTTTATCCTTCCTTTCACCTCTTGCGAGATAGCAATAAAAAAATCTGGGCGGTTTGCCGCAATTGTATCCCAATGACGAAGGTAGGATACCGCCGGCTTCGCAAGAAAACGAACGATCGGATTTCGGAAATACTCATCATGACCACTCCATAGATACCTCGTCGGTGTCAGGCAATAAGAGATATGTTTGACGCGGGGAGGTGTCAGAATTCCCTTTGCGGCTTCACTTGTTATAGAAATAACCACATCATAGTTTGAGAAATCGAAACTTTCAAAAGCAAGAGGCATGGCGAGTGCAAAATACTCATGAGATCCTCTTGCTACGTGAAGTGACTGGAGAAAGGAGGTTTTTACTGTGAAAACCTTGGCCCACGAAGCATGAAGGGGATTATAAACAGACGTATACAATGGGGCGTCTGGAAAAAGCTCATGGAGAGCAAGAAGTATCCTCTCTGCCCCACCCCATTTATTCACCCGATCGTAAACTAGTGCTACTCGCATGGAAATATTATAAATGAGGGCAGTTATGCTATCAGATACACTTTTGCCAAACCAGCGTTTTGATAGTTTGAAGTGAGAAGTGCGATGTCTTTGATCTTTAAAATTTGAACCGTTGATAATTTGATTTTTCGAAAAGTCAAGATTTCAAAACTTCAATAAATCATTGTCAAAAAAATCCCACTTCACACATCAAGAATTCTGAATTCAGCATCTTTATCGGTAACGTTAAACGAAACAACGACAGTTTTGGTATAACTTTTAAACTCAACCTATGAGACGCAACTTTCATATACTTGCAATGTTCGTTCAGCCATTTTCTTCCATGAAAATTCTTTGACCCGTGCCGTTCCTCTTTTTCGTAAAGAGGCTTTTTGACCATCGGTCAGCAATAACGCAGAAGACATTTTTCTCGCAATGTCCGAAATGTCCATCGGGTCAAAATATATGGCAGCATTATTACATATTTCCCGAAGTGATGGAATGCTTGATGCAAGAACAATGCAATCATTTGCCATTGCTTCAAGTGGCGGCAGACCAAATCCCTCCATAAGAGAGGGCATAATAAGCGCTTTTGCATGCTTGTAATAGTCCGCAAGCTCAGCATCGCTTTCGACGGTTTTAAAAATAATTCCAGGCAGATGAACATACGTTTTTTTTAATCTGCGATAGAAAAAATCATCTCTCCCCACAAGAACAAGCGAGACATCATTGTGTTTTTCTGAAACGCTAGCAAACGCAGGGAGCAGTCTCTCTAAATTCTTATGCGGGTACGCATTTCCGACATAGAGAAAATATTTTCCCAGTGCAGATATATTGGTATATTGGTAGCGGGAGTCTCTCAAACCTACCTCAACTCCCTCATACGTCACAACAACCTTTGCCGGGGAGACACCCAAATGATCAACTATCTCCTTTTTCGTCGCCTCAGAAACAGCAATCACTTTGCGTGCATTTTGTGCTGCATGAGCGATGACAAATTTATATCCTTGTAATTTCAACCAGTACAAAGGATAAGGCAATGTCGAGGCCTGACCCGTTGGAAAATGATGAATAATCAAGTCATGGATTGTTACAATAAACGGTCCATTGTAAAAAAGTGGAACTGAGAAGTAAGGAAAATGCACAAGATCAAGATTTTCTTTTCCAAGAATTCTTGGAAGCTCAAATTG
>JACPGQ010000015.1 GCA_016188975.1 Candidatus Levyibacteriota bacterium
GGATACGATTCCCATTCGCATCGTAGTTATTTACCGAAAAGGGAGTGGTCGTCGACTGCGCCTGTTCCGAAGGAGGCGTCACTGCCGGCGAAGCAGGCGTTCCCGGAGTCTGTGGAACTGACGGCTGTGTTGGTGACTCAGGTATCTTGATATCAACTGGGGTATCCTTTTTCTCCTCCTCTGATTTTTGATCAGACTTGCCATCATCACCGGAGCCAGTATCGTCTTTTGCGTCAGCAGATTGTGGCGCTCCTTTCACAAACGTGAAATCCTGTTTTGCATCATCATAATCAACCATGATGGTATCACCAGAAACAAAAACTTTTCCGATAATATGCAAGGCGATTGGGTTTTCAATCGCAGTCTGAATAAGACGTCTTAAGGGCCTCGCGCCGTACACCGGATCATAGCCGTCTTTTGCCAATGCATCAATAGCTTTATCACTTACCTGAAGTATATACCCTTGTTCTTTCAGAAGTTTCGCGGTCTTCCCGACACCAAGTTTGGCAATTTCTTTCATGTGTTGGGGCTGAAGAGGCTTAAAGACGACAACTTCGTCAAAACGGTTGAGAAGCTCTGGTCTAAAGAACTTATGCAACTCATCTGAGAGCATACTCGTCAATTCAGCAAACTGCGTTGCTTGTTGCTCAGGTGTCAGTCCTCCACCTTGAGAGCTAAGCTTTTGTTGAATCAAGTTACTCCCGATATTTGAGGTCGCTATAAGGATAGTATTCTTAAATGAAATAGTATTCCCTTTATTGTCAGTCAGTCTTCCATCTTCGAGAACCTGAAGTAATATATTGAAAACATCCGGATGCGCCTTCTCAACTTCATCAAGGAGTACAATTGAGTACGGTTTTATCCTAACTGCCTCTGTTAGCTGTCCTCCCTCTTCATAGCCGACGTAGCCTGGAGGTGCACCGATGAGTTTGGCGACCTCATGTTTCTCCATGTACTCGCTCATATCCAAACGAATGAGCGCCTCCTCTTTCCCAAACAGAATCTCTGCCAATGTCTTCGCAAGCTCTGTTTTTCCGACGCCTGTCGGGCCTAGGAAAATAAACGACGCGATTGGCCTATTGGCAGCGGCAAGTCCAATTCTTCCTCGTCTTACAGCCTCAGCAACAGAAGCAACTGCCTCCTCTTGGTCAATAAGCCTCTGGTGGATACGGTCTTCGAGTTTGAGCAACTTCTGCCCCTCATCTTCTGTTAGTTTGGTGATTGGGATGCCAGTCCAGCTGCTCACGACTCTCTCAATATCAGATTTTTTGACTTCTGTATCCGCCCGTTTCCCCGCCTCATGCTCAAGCTTGACCTCTGCTGCCGCCTCGTCAAGAAGATCAACAGCCTTATCAGGTAGGTATCTTTCGCCAATGTATTTCTTCGAGAGCTTCACAGCTGCCTTGAGGGTATCATCAGGAAACGTTACGTTGTGAAACTTTTCGTACTTCGGACGAAGCACCTGAAGCATTGCGAATGCTTTTTCTTCATCCGGTTCCTCAGCCACAATCTGTTGGAAACGGCGCTGGAATGCCTTATCTTTCTCAAAGTGCTTTCGATACTCAGCTGTTGTGGTCGTACCGATGATTTGGAGTTGTCCCCTCGCAAGATAGGGTTTAATGATATTTGATGCATCCATCGTCCCTTCCATCTCCCCGGCTCCAATGACAGTGTGAATCTCGTCGATGAAGAGAATTATTTTCCCATTTGAACTGGTGCATTCCAGAATAACACCCTTGAGCCGCTCTTCAAATTCTCCTCTGTGACTTGCACCTGCAACAAGGGCTGCTAAATCAAGTTGGATAATCCGCCTATCCTTCAACGCTGATGGCACAGACCCATCAGCAATTTTCTGCGCCAACCCTTCAACAATTGCCGTCTTCCCAACACCCGCCTCACCGATAATGATTGGATTATTTTTTGTCCGGCGGAGGAGAATATGAATCAGTCGTTCAATTTCTTTATCACGGCCAGCTATCGGATCAAGCTCGCCTTTGCGAGCCATTTCGGTCAGGTCCACGCCATACCGCTCGACAATCGATTTTTTCGCCATTAAAAATTGCGGATCTTTTGCGAGCTTCTCTTCAAGCGCCTCTTTCTTAACGCCACTTTGCGCAAGCATCTGTGAGGCTTTTGTTTTAGAGGAGGCAATCGTGAGCAGCAAGTCTTCAGGTGTCACGAAACTTACACCTCTTCCTTTTGCATGGGCGTAGCTTTGCTCAAATACCTCTTTTGTTTGTTGGCTGAGCGTTGGCTGACCGACAAAATTTCCCTGTTGCTCGTTTTTCTGAATCTCACGGGAAAGTTTTGCTGGGTCAACTGACAACTGCTCAAAGAGCTTAAATATTTCCTCGTCGTATAAAAGTCCGTACAAGAGAAGCTCTGGCTCTACAAATTGTTGTCTTACCCGTTTTGCCTCATCAGTCGCGTGGTGGAGAACTTGATTGGATCTCGTGTCAAGATGTGAAAGTGCTGAGAGATCCTGGCGAAGAGCAGGGTCCATTTTTGAACCAACCACATTTGACTGTTCGGACGAAGAAACAGTACGAGAAGTATAACTAACTGATGATTGCTGTACACCCGCTTGAGAAGGAGCACTTGCGCCTGCCGAAGGCTCTTGAGGCGATGTGTTCTGATTTCGTTTTTGGTTGAACAAATTTCCTAACATAGGACAGTAGATACTACTACTATTTCATACTTCGCTTTTCTCGTCAACTGATATCGTCTTTTCAACTTTCGCATCCTTTCTAACTGTAACCTGCTCCTTCTCTCCCTCGAGCTCAGCCATTACCGACTTTGCTGCCTCTAACTTTGCCTTCAGATACGCAACAATCTCGGATGAAGAGAATCCACCTATAAGCAAGAATGGCAGGATATCTGATACTTTCTGCATGCCTTCATTCACCTTTGCAGTATCTGTCGATCCCAACAAATCAATCGTCTCCTGCATGTGCGCGATATCATCTTGAAGCCATGCAGCGCGGGACATGTGTTCACCAGTTACTCGTATCGGCACATCAAGAGAGCGGTAGCTTTCAGCCCACATCGACCGCACTGCTTCATAATCATCCAGGTTTACTTCTTGAACTCTATTTTCTGCTGGAACAACCACGCCGTCGACACTTAGCGTACCTTCCGCGCGTGTATCGGCAAATGCAAACACAGCCTTAGCAATAGGATCGTCATGTTCTTTGGCTGCAATGAGCGCTTTCTCTATATCATCCACTTTCTCATGTGCTTCCTGAGGCTTCATAAGAGCCAATATACTCATTGCAAATGAATTTCCTAATTCTTTTTCTGCTGTTAATTTTTCAAGAAGAAGCGAAAGGATCGACTGAACATCTCGCTCTTCTACATGTTTTGCACCAAATGCTTGCGATATAGAGAGAAGCAGTTTGGCAATTGCATCACCACTCGTCTCAGCCGTCACAAGTGCTTCGCGAAGCTTTATGTATTCACTCTGTTCTTCTCCGGGGGCACGCTTGGGATCTGCAATATTTTCAAGTACTTCTGCAAGCCGTTGAGCTCTCATGCCAGTCTCCTCTGCTGTGATGAGCGCTAATATGTCTGTAGCACGTGGATTTCCGTCCTCCTTCTCTTTGCGCAGCACTGAGTAAAGATGAGAGATGGTAGTGAGTTCATTTGCTGACTCTCCCAAAGCATCTAATTCATGGAGAATCTTTTGAATAAGCTTTGAGCTTGTATTTCCGTGTTGCGCTTCAAGCGCAATTTGCTTCCCGAGCACGCTAGCCGCTTGCTGGCGTTTTTGGTCTGGCAGGTACTCCGGATGCATGATTCCATGGAGAATAGTGCGAAGCACAAGCGTCTGGTCATAGGCCCGTTTTTCGTTATCGATTTGCGCACGTACTTCTTGAGCTATATCTGACCCATCATGCTCCAACAGCTCATGGAGTTTTTTTGCCTCAGACATATCATCTCCCTGCGTCCCTATTCTCTCGGAAGCAGCCAAGACAGACATCCCGACAAGGCTGTCTTTCTCTGCAGCTTCTTGGAGGGACGCGTGAAGTTGTTTGTACCGATCACGGTCCTCCGGGAACACTACGTCATTCGGCTCAACAAGTGCATGGAGAACCCGCGCGATGGCAAAATATGCGGAAATCTTCTCATCCTCGCGAAGCACACTCAGGAATTCTTTTGCGAGTGACTCTCCGGCTAACGCTGATTTCTCAAGCTGTGTTTCCAGCGCATCGAGCGAATTAGTTGTTGCTTTCTTCAGAGACGATTGCTCTATGGCATCTGAAAGAAGCTTCGCAATCTCATTTCCTTTTTCCCGGCCGTCGCGGAGAGCCTCTTGAAGAGAGGTGAGCTGCTTTTTCCGTTTCTCATCTGTAATCCTTTCAGGATGAGCCAGGGAAACGAGGAGATCTCGCAGTAATTGATTGAGCCTCTCTTTTGCTTGGAGCTCCTCGACACGGGAGAGCACTGTCTTTGCGACTTCGTTATTCGCGCTAGCCTGCTCCGATAGCTTCTCCCAGAGCATCACGGAAAGCGTTGTCTTCTCAAGTGGGGAAACAGCATTTGCTGTCAGTAAGTGTGCGGCAGACAGAACTTCACTTGCGAGTCCATTGTGGTTTTTCTGCTCTTTTTCTAAACGTTCACGGAGGTCCTGGTAGGACGCTTTCTGTGTGGCATCTGCACCCTCTTCCGGACGGTCAATATGTCGCAAAATCGCTGTAAGACTTACGATTTCCTGTTTGGTTTTCTCATCAGCTTTTGCCAAAATCATCGTCGCAAGGGTATTTCCTTCCTGCTTCGCTGCCACAAGCTTCTCCTGCAAAGCCTGAGTCGATACGTTGTTCTTTTCTTCGAGAGGATGGGTAAGGACGGAAAGAACTTTGCTGACAATGCCCTGCACACTTGACTGGCTTGTCGATATGAGAGGTGTTGAGGTGGAAAGTTTCACGAGTGATGAACACAGTGACGTAGTAAATGGATCTTGTTTCTCCTCAATACGTCCTACAAGTGAAATGATTTGGTCTAGGTCATTTTTTTCTTTGACTGCCAGAATCGCACGCGCCGTATCATTTCCTAACGCTGCTTGTTTCTTAAGCATCGTCACAAGACCCGAAACTCCATCTGCTTCATTTTTCTCAAGTGAAGATCCTGGTGTCGTAAGCGCATCGACCAGGAGATACATTCCCATCAACAAATCCAGTTGCTTCTTCATGTCTGGCTTTACCACACCAGTTTTTGCAAGAACAGCTTGTGCAACAATGTTACCGTCTGCCGAAGCATGAAGTAGTTTCTCGCGAAGATGGAGCAATGCCTCCGCAGTGCTGCGTATACATCTGCCGCGACTGCGTTGCCATTGTTGCTTTGGAAGGAAATCGTCTCTGAAAGTTTCTGGAAGACTTCTTTTTCCTTCTCATCTGAAATCTGCGATGGATCAGAGAGCTTCTTGAGAACCTCTGCGAGCTGCAACACACCAGTAAATGTCGATTCAGCAGTAAGCTTGCCCAGAAGCCTTCCCGCGGAAATAATTGAGTACGCAAGGTGATTACCTTTTTCTACTTCCTTTGCAAGAGTTTCCTGTATTTCTTTATAGTGTTCTTGCGTCACTTCGTCTTTGGCGAGATTCGGATTGGTGATCAAACGAAGAGCATCCCGCGTTTTCGCAATCTCTTGCTCCCTTTTGGCATCATGAGACAGACGCGTCTCATCGTAGGACGCTACTGTTCTAAGGCTTGGAATAGCAATGTTTGCAACTCGAAGCATATGTGTTGCTTCCTGACGCGCAACTGGACTCATGAGCTTTGGAGGAAGTGATACTGTCTCTGCGATAGGAGTAACAGACGCTCTGCTTACGACCTCCGCAACTTCTGTTGAGTCATCCGCTCTCGTTGCAGACACAGTGACAGTCTTTGGCGCTACTCGTGTCGCACGTTCAACAGAAATCGTTGTTTCTTCCTCTTCAGTTTGTTTCGTAATATCAGAAAGCACTTCTTTCCCTGCTTCTTGCTTCGCCTTCAAATACGCAACAATCTCAGATTGCGAGAAGCCTCCGATAAGCAAGAATGGCAGGATATCTGATACTTTCTGCATGCCTTCTTCAACTTTTTCTGTATCTTCTGATGTCAGAAGGTCTGTGGTGTCTGCAATTTGTTTCACATCATCCTCAATCCACTGCTTCTTCCCCGCAAGATCCTCTGTCTCAAGATTCTGGTAGTTTTCCGTCCACATCTTCTTCACTGCCTCGTAATCATCAAGGCTTACTTCCTGAATTCTGTTGGTTGTCGGGAACGCCTCAGGCTTGGCAGCTAGCTTCGGCTTTGGTGTCATCATGTCTGAGAGAGCTATGGCTAACTTGTTGCCCTTATCTTTTTCCTGGGCAATCTCTGTTTGGAGGGAAGCTAGTTTTTCTTTCTGCTTTTCAGCTGACGTCTCCTGTGCTACCGCCAGAAGCTTGACGGCAAGCGGATTCCCCTCTCGCTGTGCTTTTTCCAAATCTACTTGCACTTTCTCTTCGGAAACCGTCGTATCAACCTGCATGAGTCCTGGGAGCTGCGAGCTAATAAATTGAGCAAGATTGTTTTGTTTTTCACTCTCACTCGTTACTGCCTCTTTCACAGAAGCTAGTATCTGGCTTTTCTCAGAAATCGATGACGCTGTAGTCAGTTTCTCAGCCTGTGTGAGAATTGTTGTCGCAAGGGTATTGTTTTTCTCTTTTTCTGAAACAAGTTTCTCTTTTACCTTCTCAAAATGTTCTTTCTCGCTCACCTCTTTCACGACTTCCGGATGGAGAATTTGCATAAGGCTGGTGCTGACTTTTTCGATACTTTCAAGCTTCTCAAAAACAGAGAGTACGGATGTAGCAAGCTCCTGACCTTTCTCACTCTCTTTCTTCAATGTCTCTTTGAGGTCAAAAACAGTTTCTTTCAGCCTTTCAGGAACCTCCTGAGGATGGCTCAGTGTCTGAGCAAGTGACTGCAAGGTATTTTTCGAAGACATCGTAATCGTCTGCATTGCAGAAAGCACCGATGATGCAAACGTATTTTTCTCCTGCTCTTTGATAAGCGTTTCCCTAAACTCGACGTATTTTTCACGTTCCGGTGTCGATGAGATGCTTGCAGGATTTGCCAAGTGATTTATAACGTTTGTGATGTTTGTGAGATTTTGGACTGTCGATACCGCCTGGCTTGTCACCTGCTGTGCAGCCTTGAGGACGGTTGACGCAAGCTGGTTGCCACTCTCACTCTCCTTCTCAAGTTTCTCCCGTATGGAGCTGTAGCGTTCGCGCTCAATCCTCGTCTCGTTTTGTGCAGGATTTGCGATACGCTCAAGCATCTCACGTACCCGCTCCCGATCTTTTTGAGTCTGCCTGTCTTTTGTTAAACTGATTGATTCAAAGCGTGCAATATCCCGAAGTGTCGGGATACTAATATTGGTGAGTTTTCGTACCTCTTCTTTCTGAGCAATTGAGACAGGACGGACAACGACTGTCTGCTGTTGTGTCTGCTTTTGCTGCTGGCCTACTCCTGTCGAACGAGGAATTTCACGGGCCAGTCCAGTCGTCGCCGGAGTCTTAGGAATAGCAAAATCCCGCAAAAATGGCAACGCCCTCGCAAGGCCAGTTGGTTGGTAGCCAGGAGGTGGAGTACCAGGCGGCTGGGGAGGGAATTTGGTCAGGAGATTCACAAACTGGCGTGCAAGAGCGTTTTGGTTGACATTGATGTTTGACAGGTAGTCAAGAAAAATCTGGAGAAGAATAAAAGGGAAAACAATTACCATCCACAACATAAGTAGCGCGACGAGATACAAGCCGAAGGTATCTGCTAAGTTCACGCTATTTGCTACGCCTACTCGCTGCAAGGGACCTCCCAGAAGAATACTTATTGCCGTCGGAAAAACGATCCCTTTACCTGCCTCTGAAAAATTAAACAAAAGGGGAATGCCGGTTTTCCAAAGCGACACCAGACCGGCAAGAAAAATCGCGAAAAGCGGTGCATAGAGAAGCCAGCGGAAAAATTCCCCAAGCCAGATCTTTGCAGTATTCCGAAGCGGATAAAAAAGCAGAAGGAGAGGGAAGAATGGTGAAACCATGATGAAAAACCAGAGTATGATTTTTCTCACGAGAAGGATGCCCACCATCGCATAGTAGGTAAATGACGTAAGCTTTACCAAAAGAAGCGAGATAAACGCAGACTCAAAATTTTCATCACCTATTGCCCGAAGACCAACGAAAGGTTGATACTTCCACCCTATATATAAAAGGTCTTTTTGGGAAACCGCAACACCGCCGGGCCTTATGAAAAATCCTTGAAAAACATCAACGACCTGGTAGAGAAATTCGACAAATGCAAACGAGAAGGTTACCAGAATGACAATTGCTAAAAACCTCGGGATAAATCGCCGAAGGGTAACGCTCCTTCCGCGGGTAATAATAAGCACCAACGATCCTGCAATAACGACCAGGACCAAGAACGCATACACAATATTGCGGATTGTTGCCCAGAAGGAAGTAAGCGGATTTGCCTGACCTGGCTGGACGTACGACCAGTCATAATTTTGCAATGCCCAGTCAAGAAATATTCCCGCTCTTGCAGCATTTTTGCCGATATTGGTGACCTCTGGATCGATAATCCAGTCACTTGGCAACTCTGCGGGGGAGACTTGATTCTGCTCCAGCGATGATGGTGTCGTGGGAGTCGGCGTCAGGGAAACTACGATAGTCGGAGAAGGGGAAACCGATGGCGTCTGTGCACTTGCTTGATGGATAGTACTCCCAAATACAAGCCGCGAGAAAAAAATAATCGCGATGCAAGAAATAATTATGGGCAGAAAACGCTTCATATAATAACTTTTTCAATATATCCCTCTCCCCATGTGGAAGAGGGTCCTCCGCCATAGGCGGAGGTGGGTGAGGGGTAAACCCCTACTCGAATCCCGGTATGTGCAAAATATTGACAAAGACAACTTGGATAAATACGAAACCAAAAATCGCCAGAAGCAAACCGGCAAGGGAGTAATAAATATACCCTTTACCTTTGTTTAGCTGATCGGGATTTCCTCGCGATATCATAATCTGATATCCACCGTAGATTAAAAAAACGAGCGCAACACCGCTCACGATGCTTAGACCCACTCCATAAAAGCGTGTCACAAAACCCACCGGATCCTGTGGTACACACAAAACGTTACCAATAACAACCTCACCTTGAACACAAGACACCATACTATCAAGGTAGCAGAGAAATGAGGGGAATACAATAATTATTTAGCAATTTGAGGAGTATTGAACGAATACGCAGAGAGTTATAGCCACCCTTTTTTCTTTTGACTCTCGGAGTCAAACTCTTGTAACAATTCTTTCTGGCGTTTCGTGAGGTTTTTGGGTACTGCAACTTTTATCCTGACGTACTGATCTCCTCTGCCCGATCCTCTTATATGGACAACACCCCGTCCTTGCAGACGAAACAGCGCGTGTGGCTGGGTACCTGAAGGAATGCGAAGCTTGACCTCACCATCAACAGTGCGTACTTGTATCTCTCCACCTAACGCAGCAAGTGAAAAAGGAATTTCCTGCTCCGTCACGATATCGTATCCTTCCCGTTGAAAATAGTGATCAGGTTTTACATCGATGATGACGTCGTATTCCCCAAACCGCACACGCGATCCAGAATCAACGCCTGCAGGAATTTTTATTTTTTGTGTTTTTCCTTCAATTGAGACTTCTTTCTCAGCTCCGTGGACCGCATCTTCAAAGCTTATGCGAAGCGAATACGTCGGTCGTCTCTGGCGTGTGCCAAACGGCGATGCACCACCAAAAAACTGTTCGAAGATTTCAAACGGATCAGAGAATCCACCAAAATCTCCTCCTCCACTAGAGTACGTATAAGTAAACGGCCCATAGCGACCTGACTGTCCTCCTCCAAAGCCACCAAATGGACCACCCCCGCCTTGCGGGGCTCCTCCCTCAAATGCAGCAGCTCCAAACTGATCGTATGCTTGACGCTTTTCTGGATCTGAGAGGACTTCGTAGGCTTTGGTAATTTCTTTAAATTTTTCCTCAGCCTCTTTGGATTTATTGCGGTCAGGGTGATATTCAAGAGCGAGTTTACGGTATGCGCGTTTTATCTCCTCAGCATTTGCTGATTTGGATAGTCCCAATAGTTCATAGTAGTCTCTGCTGTTTGCCATATAATAAAAAAGCGCTCATCGCGCTCAAAATTCCTAATTCCTAATATCTAATTGACCTAATCAAATCCCAATGACAAATTCACGCAATGTGTTAGAAATTAGAAATTCGTCATTAGAAATTATTCTACAACTTCTCCCTCAACCGGTTCGTCAGATTTTTTCTCGTCTTTCTTCTCGTCTCCCTTTGTCCCCTTTGGCTCACCTGTTCCCTTTGCCCCTTCCGGCTGCTGCTTTTCCTCCGAAGCTTTAGCGGAGGAGGAACTCATTGCTTGCCCGACTTTTTGCAGGCTGTCTGAAAGATCCTTGGTCTTTGCCTCCAGATCCTCTTTCGTTCCCGTATCAAGACTCGCTTTGAGTGCACTTATTTTCTCTTCGACTTCTTTTTTAACATCTGCTCCTACTTTGTCGCCTGCATCTTTAAGAGACTTCTCAGCAGTAAAGATGAGCGAATCAGCCATGTTCCGTGCTTCGACTTTTTCTTTCTTCTCCTCGTCTTCTTTGGCATGTGTCTCAGCTTCCTTGGTCATCTTCTCAACCTCATCTTTCGAGAGACCTGTTGAGCCGGTTATTTTAATGGATTGCTCCTTCCCTGTTGCCTTATCCTTGGCTTTTACATTGAGGATACCGCTCGCATCGATATCAAACGTCACTTCAACCTGCGGCATACCGCGCGGAGCTGGAGGGATACCATCGAGAAGAAACCGCCCAAGCGACTTGTTGTCAGTTGCCATCGGCCTTTCTCCTTGCAAAATATTGATCTCAACCTGCGTCTGATTATCAGCAGCTGTTGAGAAAACCTGAGATTTGGACGTAGGGATTGTCGTATTTCGCGGGATAAGGGGCGTTGACACGCCACCAAGGGTTTCTATGCCAAGTGTTAATGGCGTCACATCAAGAAGCAGTACGTCTTTGACTTCTCCGCCGAGAACGCCTCCCTGGATTGCTGCTCCGACTGCAACGACCTCGTCCGGATTGACTGATTTATTGGGCTCTTTGCCAAAAAATTTTGTGACGGTCTCAACGATTTTTGGCATGCGCGTCATGCCACCGACTAGCACGATCTCACCGATATCAGATGCCTTCATATTTGCATCTTTGAGAGCAAGCTCGACAGGCTTGAGAGTCTTCTGCACCAAATCATCAACCAGTTGCTCAAGCTTTGCTCGTGTCAGAGTCATCGTCAGATGCAATGGGCCTTCTTTTCCTTGGGTGATAAACGGTTGGTTTATCTGTGCTTCCTGGGCTGAGGAAAGTTCAATTTTTGCTTTCTCCGCGGACTCTTTCAACCTTTGCAAAGCCTGCGGGTCTTTGCGAAGATCGACATTGTTTTCTTTCTTAAATTCATCGGCAATATAGTCTATGATTTTTTGGTCAAAATCGTCTCCCCCCAGATGCGTATCACCATTAGTGGATTTTACTTCTGTGACGCCTTCACCAAGTTCAAGAATTGAGATATCAAATGTTCCGCCTCCCAGATCATAGACAGCAATCGTGTGGGCATTTTTCTTATCAAGTCCGTATGCTAATGCTGCTGCTGTGGGCTCATTAATAATTCGAAGCACTTCAAGACCTGCGATCTCCCCGGCCTGCTTGGTCGCTTGTCTCTGGGAGTCATCAAAATATGCAGGTACGGTAATGACAGCTTGTGTTACTTTGTCGCCTAAGTACGACTCTGCATCTGCTTTGATTTTTTGTAAAATCATTGCCGAAACTTCCTGTGGAGTAAATGTCTTGCCTTCTACCTCCACAACAGCCATGTCGTCCCGGCCTGCCTTGACAGTGTAAGGAAGTAATTTAATGTCGTATTGCACCGACTCGTCGTGAAACTTCCGACCCATCAAGCGTTTCACCGAATACACCGTCCGCTTTGGTTTAAGAACCATCTGCCGCTTTGCGACATCTCCTACAACGTGACTGATTGGATCAACAACTGATGGGATAACATTGCGGCCTTCGGCCGAATGAATCACTTTCGGCGATCCACCCTCCATGACAGCCATCGCTGAATTTGTTGTACCTAAATCAATACCGATAATTTTACCCATATTATTTAAAAATTCGAATCTCGAATGTCGAAATCCGAAACAAATTCTAATTTCCTAAATCCGAATGCTCAAAACGTTTTTGTCATTTGAACATTTAGTATTTGATATTGTTTCGAGTTTCGTGCTTCGAATTTCGGATTTACTCAGATCTCTTCCCTACTCTCACTTGTGCCGGTCGCAATAACTTATCATGCAAGAGATACCCTTCCCGTACCTCTTCAACAACTTCGTCTCCTTCTCCGACTTGCTCAACAGCTTCCATCAGATGAGGGTCAAATTTTTTGCCGACCGTTTCAATTTTTATGACGCCTTCTTGCTTGAGGACGTCTAAGAATTGCTGCAGAGTCACTTGTAACCCTTGGTTCTCAATATGCTTATTAGCCAAAGATAGTGTATCTAAGACTGGCAGAAGACGCAAGAGTATGTCCTTAGCAGATGACTTTATCCACTCACTACGCTCTTCTCGAGTCCGTTTTTCAAGATTCTGGTAGTCTGCGAGCGCTCGTTTGTATTTTCCTTCATATTCATCGCATTTACATTCATGCTTATCATGCTCCTCGTGTTTCTCGCGTTCGTCGTGCTCTTCAAACACGCCTCGTTCTTCCTTTGTCTCTTTTGCTTGCCCCTCGGAGCTCGAAGAGTGAAGTGGGGCCTCTTTTTGTTTCTTTTTCTCGTCCTGATCCATAATGCTTATTCGTTAATCGGTATACGGTTATGAAACCTGTATCGAAAATCGGTTACGTCTTTCGTTACCTCTAAACGATACTGGCATCGCTACCGATAAACGTTACCCGCGTCAACCTACCATCCCTTCGCAATCTCCGGGATCAGGTGGGCAAAGTAGCGAACTGCTGGAACGACATAGGCATAGTTGAGTCGTGCTGGACCGATTACCCCAATTTCACCACTATGCGAAAGAGGCGTTTTATACCGAGCATAGACAAACCCAAATGGGCCTTGAAGTCGTGGCCCGAGATCTTCACCGAGAAGGATGTGGGTATCATCATCGTCCTCTCTAAAAAGACTGTGAATGTATTCCTCTTCTTCAAGGATTGACAGGAGTATTTCTGTAGTTCTGATATCGTAAAACTCAGGCATCTTGAGAATATTTGCGTATCCTGCCGCTATGATCTCTCCCCGGTCTGTCACCGCGATTGCGACTGTCCCTGTTTTTTGGGCGAGGACTTTGACAATTTCTCGAAGACACTTGGATGCTTCCTCCCGATCATCCCATACTTGCTCTTTGAGAGATACTTCCTCAACAGTTGAGAGCTCTTTCTCCTTCATGAGCTCCAAAACATAAAACTTCATGCCTTTGGCTGTCGGCATACGACCAGCCGAACTGTGAGGCTTCTGCAGATACCCCATCTCAGTGAGACGAACCATTTCGTTTCTGATTGTTGCGGGGGATGCAGTAAGGTTGTATTTCTTCTCAAGGGTCTCAGACCCCACAGCCTCAGCTGTGGCGATATACTCCTCAATAAGGCTTCGTAAAATTTCTACTTGACGCTGTGTTAGGTTGTGCATCGTCGCTAGCTTAATCCTAATTCATCCGAATTGAAATACTCCATATGAATCCAAATGATGACCCAGCTGACAAAAAAACTTCCTCAAACTAGATTAGGATATATTCGGACTAATCAGATTCGGATTTTTATTAGGATACTAATTAGCAGCATGCTACCACGAGTGCCAAAAGTTGTCAAGAGCTGAAACATTTACTACAGTTTCAGCTCGTAGACCCCGTATAACCGCCCCTCCGACGCGAGGACTAAGACCTCGGGAGGAGGTAAGGATTATACTGGGGTCAAGACCTGGAGTAGAAATCACTTCAGACAGCATACTTCACCGTGGCTTTAGCTAAGGAGAATCATGAGGCTTTAAAGCGTCGGATTGACGAGTGCTTATACCCAAACAATAGCAGCCCTATCCCGCCGACGACCAAAGAAAATATTCCCAACAGCACGAGCGTGTTGTTTATTCCAAACATATCTATCCGTCCGCCAAAATATGGGAGTAATAATCCGGCACTTATGCTCACCAAAAAACTCACTGTTGATGCCATAGTAGCTCTCTTATCCCGTTCCACCTCGTCTTGTGATATATGCGCCATAACAGGATCACGAAACGCATGTCCCATGTAAAAAAGTAAGATAAGTGGTACGGCTAAAAGAGTATTTATGAGACTTAGCAAAATAATCGTCACACTCGGAACAACCAGCATAAGTATCAACGAAAGGCCTTTCCCAATGCGTTGGGAAAGTTTATAAGCATGCATTGAAACAAACGCACCCGCTCCGGCAACAAGAGCGGCAACGATACCGATATATGCCACATCAATTCCTATCTGTATCTGATACGGCTGGCTGATATTCTGATTAAAGACGAGCCGTGTGGTAGTGAGTGCGATTCCGATAATCACTGTTGCTATGAGGATACGGTTTCGTATAGTCATATGGATGCCGGTAACGATTGTATTCATGTATGCGGAAAAAGCAGGCTGCTTCTTCGTAAACTCCCACCTAACGAGAAGTACGACCATAGAAGCGACAAGAAGCACAATAAATGCTAGCAAATAGGGAATCCGCGGATAATATTTATAGATGAATGAACCGAGAGGACCAGCAATAATTCCCGCAAGCAGAAAATATGCACTTGCTCTACCAAACACTTTTTGAAAGCTTTCGTGTAATCCTTCTTTGTGCAAAAGCTCATAGATAAGTGACGAGGTCGCTCCGGATTGAAGTGCTAACCCCAAGGCAGCTGCTAACATTCCGAGGAAAAATCCGGGGTAGTTTGGAAAGAAAAAAAAGAGTAAAAAACTTAGGGATTGGAAAAATAATCCGGCAGCAACTGAGTGCTTATGCCCAAATATGTCAGAGAGTCCGCCGGTTGGGATATCAAGGATTGCAAGGGAAATCATAAAAACGGCAAACAGCAAACCAATTTGTGCCTGATTGATACCATGCGAGAGAAAATAAAGCGTGAATGTGACCGAGGCAGCAGTTGATAATCCTGCCAAAAAATGCACAGCGTAGATTTTCTTAATCTCTTTCACTCATCCTAAATCGTAGCAGAAACACAAAAATGAAACGCAGTCTGTATATAAAATCTCGTATATCAATAATACTGCTCTAGGTC
>JACPGQ010000075.1 GCA_016188975.1 Candidatus Levyibacteriota bacterium
AAAGATCGTGTATTAAACCTGCTATTATCTACCACAACCGTACATGTTTCCAGTGTAGAACCTCGTCCATCTGGAGGCAGCATTCCAGTCTTCACCCCAAATCCAGCTTAATAATACCTGTACCTTCCGGGATCTCTTCTCGATAAATTCTTCATGCGTTGTCGTAAGAATCATCTGTTGCTTATCGATAACTCCCAAGACATGCTTCGCGGCATTTACGAATTTTGTGGTATAATACAACTGTATGACAAAGATAATTGCTGATCCAAACATTATGCTCGGAAAGCCCACGATCGCAGGGACAAGAATTACGGTGGAGCAAATTCTCAGGCTTTTGGCGCAGAAGCTTACTATTAAAGACATCCATAAGGACTTTCCACAGCTTAAAGAGATTGATATAAAAACCGCAGTTGAGTATGCGGCGAAAGCAGTTGCGATTCCAAAACGAGAGGCAAAACCTCTCCTTCATGAAGTTCATCGCGGATGAGAACCTTGGAATACGAGTTCCAACATATCTTCAAAACGTAGGTTTTGATATCGTTTCCATTACTGAAATTGCCCGAGGCAAACCAGATGCTGATGTCCTAACCCTTGCAAACGAGACAGGTAGAATCCTGATTACGCTTGATAAGGATTTCGGCGAGCTTGTGTTTAAAGAAAAACTCATTCATACAGGAGTACTACTGTTACGATTGAAAGATGAATCAATCGAAAACAAAAAGAGAATTCTCTTACGGGAATTACGATCAGGAAAAGATTTTACGAAGAGATTCACCGTTGTGAGAGAAAAGTAGGTCTGAGCAAATCAGACCCGCCAACAAGAAGCAGTTTCCCATTCTGGCCTTTATGCGAATCGGCTGGAGGCATGTAGAGCTCTTTTAATTCTGAAATATCGAAATCCTGCATAGCTGAATTGATTGTAGCATAGAAGGATAGACTCATCCCTACATAATGGATTGATCAATCAACGTATTTCTGCTAATATCACCCTAACATGCATACCGCAGAACAACTCGCATTTCTTTCAGTCCTTCACACAGAAGCAGCGGAGGCGAAAGGGTTTGAGCAAGGACAACGATCCGCTGCACTCAATTTCTTGTTTATAGAAGCTGCAAAAGGCTTCTCTCTTGACGAATTAATGCCTCCACACAAACCAACCAACAAGGGAGACTTGATTCGAAATGTTTGGAAGAAAATTCGCAGACAACAAGAGCCTCAACTACCACATATAAGAGAAGTAACACATACTGGAGTCGCGCAGCTTGATACAGAGACAAGGCAGTGCACACTTCGTTTGACAACAGCTCCTGATCTACTGCTTCAAAATATTGGTGAAATGACTATTGAGATTGCGGGGATAGGGGAACGTTTGAGAATAGATCGATGGTTTCCTATGATTCAAAAAATTGATGACGACAGCCTTATCATAACAGATCAGGTAAATGAAAACGGAAACACAATTGCCCGTCGGCCAACCAGACACGATATGAAACAGTATATTGCTACAGTTACCACATTTACTCCTCACGCTGCAGTCTCAGTTGCCGCATAAAAGAGAAGTTATTATTAGAGATGAATGACATTCGCTTCGTTCTCAAACTTCATCGTCAAGATCACCTGCTGCTTCCTATTCGTCTTTATGGGGGGACCAGGCTGAAAATATCTTCCTTCTTCAGTCTGCTCAATGCCCACTCTCTTAAAGAGAGTACCTGATGTGACAACTACCAATATACCAATATATTGGTAGTAAGCTATCATCTCTCTTCATAATCGCCACTCAATAGCTTCGCTCGTGCTCTCATGTTGCTTTTTGCTTCTAGCGCAAGCGTCAATGGTTTAAGAGCTTTTTCGATTTTACTCCATAGCTCCTTTGCTTTCTCTCTCCGGATAAGCTTCTCTATATTCTGCTTAAATAATGCTGGCTTCATTTCATATATATGTCTATACCAACGGATTGTCTCGTAACTCATTGAGAGTGCATCATGAATTTGAGAACTGGTGAAGCCCTTGTAAAGAAGCATATACAATATAAGCCGCTTCCCTAGCATAACCTTCTCCTCTTTTGTTAAAAACTCATCAAGAAAACCATTTATTTCCTGCTTATTTGTAAGAGAATAAATGATAGAGGTGAGCTGCTCTTCTGACTCTTTTAGAAGCTCTTTATCGGTATGACGCCTCGAAATCCGTGTCATATTACTACCAATATACCAATATATCTTTAGTAAAACATACTACGAGTGCTCTGTCAAATGGATTATTTCTGTGTTCTCCTCTCTCTTCAGATACGACGTTATAAACTCCTCGTGCGTTGTCGTCAAAATCGTCTGCTGCTTGTCAACAATACCTAGAACATGTTGAATGTGGCTCTCGTCAAGCTCTGAGAAGATATCATCGAGAAGTAACAATGGACGTTCACCTCGGATTTTTTCAATATAGTCAATCTGCAAAAGCTTCAACTGAAGTATTGCTAACCGCTGCTGGCCGCGAGAACCAAAAAACCTAACATCTCGTAATTCGGATTCATTCGCACTATTTCCATTCGCATGCATTCGGATAGAAAAATCATCCCGATGAGGGCCGACGAGTGTCGATGCGGCTGCTATCTCTTCCCTGGCATATTGCTCTAATCGTTTTTCCGAAATCTCACTCCTGTCATACTCGACACGAAATTGAAAGAGTGATTTCTCCTGCTCATTTACGAAATTAAGAAATGCTTCCCTCTCACGAGCTATTATCTGGCCATACCGGATGAGCAAATCGCTCCAGTATGAGAGTTGTTGTGCGTTGCGCCCCACACCATACGATGCAGGGCTTCGCTTACCTGTCTCCCGCATCATCTCCAGAAGCGCATTCCTTTGGCGGAGTCCTTTTTCATATTGCACAAGTGCTTGGCGGTACTCCAAACTCACCTGCTCCAAGACATTGTTGAGAAATTCCCGGCGAAGCGAAGGACCGTCAATAATGATCTCAAGATCTGAAGGTGCAAATAGCACTGCCGAAAGGATCCCTGCAAAATCCACACGCCGTTTCGGTACGTCATTCACCAAATATCTCGTCAGAGGGGTTTTTATGCCCTGTACCTGCCCTGTTGTGAGCATGACTTCCAAACTCACTGCCCCTTCTGCTTTAGCCACGTTTGACGTGGCTTCATGGACTTTTACCATCTCAACCGCGTTTGACGCGGTGCCCTTCACCCTCGCCATCTCCCGCCTAAACTTGATCATCATTTCTTTCCTCTCTGCCCGAAAACTCTTCCCGCTTGCCAAGAGAAAAATCGCTTCCATCAGATTGCTCTTCCCTGCCGTGTTGGGTCCGATGATGACTGTTGTGTTATCCGTAAAGTCAAAGGAGGACTTCGTGTAGCTTCGGAAGTTCTGAAGGCCAAGGTGAGATAAAAACATAGTTATATAGCTGCATGGTTACATAGCTCAAATTAATTTTCTCTTATAACAATGCTAACCATTTAACTATCTAACCATGTATATTTTATCCAATCGTCGTTCCCACAAACTCTTTTCCATCGAGACACTTCTCAAGGTTCTCGACATTCTCACCGTTGAGGACAACGACACTGATGCCAAGCTGCTGGGCTTTTTTAGCAGCGACCGGATCAAAAGGAGCATTCATCCCGGGCATCCATTCGTCCCCGACAATTTTTCGAAATTCATCCCACGTAAGCTTGTCATGCGGTTTGGCACCTTCATTTTTCCGAGGATCAGCATCGTATACCTGATCTATGTTGCTTAAATTGATAACGCGGCGAATGTCGTAGTCTTCACATAGAAGTACTGCGCAATAATCAGTCGACCAGCCTGGTTTCCACCCGGCTGCCACAACCACAGGCTCGCTTACTTTCCTGATGATCTCGTAGTGTTTAATAATATAAGGATGGGCAACGTCTCGAAAGATAGTACGTACTAAATGGGCATTCAGTTTTGTTGCGTGAATGCCCAGGTAATCCAAGTCGTCACGCGAGAGCTCATGGCCGACGACTTCACGCCCGGCATCACGATAGTTGCGGGCAGTAGACCCACCACCTACGACCAAAAAAAACTGGCGGTTCTTGTGATTCGCCAGTTGGTCTCTCAGAAATGTATTGAAATGCTTGAGAAATTTGGTGTCAATGCCACCATTAGGGACGATAAGTGATCCACCGACTGAGATGACAATACGCTCTGTATAGCCTCCGTTTGACATACGTACTAAATGTCAATCTTAGCAGAAAACAGGCGAGAAAACAAACATTTTCCTGACAAGTTTTCCTTATATCCCTCTCCCCGAATGGGAGAGGGAGGGACCAAATTTATTGGGAGGGTGAGGGGATCACCTCTGACACCCTGAGCAAAAAAACGTTCCCCGTCCTGCCATAACAATCTTTTTAATTACTTCGCCACATCGTGGACACTTCATCCCTTGCTTTCCGTAAACCTGAAAAAACTCTTGATACTTCCCTGCTTCACCCAAAGCATTGACATACTGCCACTCAGATGCGCCGCCGGCTTCTAAGCCTTTTGCCAGAACTTTTTTCAAGGCTTCAAACAATCTTTCACTCTCCTTCTCAGAAAGTGAATTGGCCTTTCGTTTTGGATGGATTCGAGCAACAAAGAGCGCGTCGTTGGCGTAAATATTTCCGACTCCGCCTATCTTCTTCTGATCCATAAGCAGTGGCTTAATCGGCCCTTTCGCTTTACTTAGGATTGTTTTGAATTGATCAACGGCTAATGCTGGCTGTCCAGCGGACGGAAAAAGTTCCGGCCCAAGCTCCTTAAAAAAACTTATCTCTTTTAACTTTTCACTTTTAACTATTTTTATCCACCCGAATTGCCGAATGTCATTGTAGTACAAAACAGCATCTCCTCTATTATTGTCATGCCGAACTCGTTTCGGCATCTCTTTTTTGCTTTGAGATCCTGAAACCAAGTAGGCTCGCCCTTTCTGGGCGGCAAGTTCAGGATGACTCAAATGAAATATTACATGCGTAAACTTATTTGGCAATTCTCCCCCAACCTTCTCTGAAACCTTGGTCCCCTTTGGTACCTTTGAACTTTTATAAATTAGCTGTCCGGTCATCTTAATGTGAACCGCAATAGAATAATCATTTGCCAAGTCGATCACAAGCCCTTTCCCAAACCGCCGAACACCTTTGACCCTCGCGCCATGTACAAACTTGATTTCTCCGCTTACCATCTTCGGCAAGCGGACCTCAATCTCCTCAATCGTATGTCCGACAAGATACTTTTGTAACCCCAAGCGTATTGTTTCTACTTCTGGCAATTCAGGCATAGTACCTCCTTATTTTTCTTGCCCCGTAGACTCGCCCCTCGAGAGCGCGAGGCTGGAAGCCTCCGGCGAGAGGTAAGAGCTCTATGGAGTCAACCTCTGGTAACTCTGGCATTACAAATTATAATGTAAAAGATTTTATCAAATAAGTACACTCAACAAAAAATATAGCTTGCATAAATGGAAAAAAGGGATTAAGATATCAATCTTATGGGACTTAAAGAAACATTGTGGGATTTGTTCACAGGATCAAGAGAGCCTGATCCCTACCCCGAGATTACTCATCGTAAATCTCGCTATCTCATTGTAGAAGCAGAAGTGCTTGCAGCCGCGCTGAACGCGCCTGAGGTATTTGAAATAGCAGCGGGTGACAGACGACTACTCAATCTTCTCATGGCTCAATACCTCTCCGAACTTCTCAGAAATCCCGTTATTGCCCGGTCACATGCTCCTAGCATACCTACATCTCTTGAAGTTGATGTTGCTATAAGAGACGACTTCAATAAAGACTTCAAAATTCCCTATACACCAGATACACAGCTTGATCTTTCAGCAAAAACTCATAGACGGGCTATTTATAACCTCTCTCGAACTGGAGTACTCACAACACTTGCTGTACTTAATCAGATCGATTCAATTCTGCCACAACAATTCTGCAAAGGAATCCATAAGAGACTTCGTAACAACCAACCGTTAACACTAGGCACTCCTTATACGGTCGGTGTGGGAAGGGTTATAGTTCCCGAACTGGAAGTATCCCAGGGAATGGAGCTTGATATCGCTCAAATGCACAGGACGGCAACTCCTGCAAACTAAATTGTTGCATTTACGCCTTAGAGATAAGAAATGCTTCAATCTGTTTCATAAACTGCTCTTTTGAGAACAATTCAGCTCGCTTCCAACAGCTCTTTGCATTAAATTCCATCTTCTCAAGCTTTTTCATTGCATTCTTGAGACTTTCCTCTGTCAGCTCATCGAAAAATAGTCCCGTTTCCCCATCGACGACAGTCTCTTTTACCCCTCCTGAACGGTAAGCAATCACTGGCGTACCAGCTGCCATTGCTTCAACAGGTAAGATGCCAAAATCTTCATCCTCTGACGCATTGATATAGGCTTTTGCCCCGCTCATCAGTTCCCATTTCTCCTCATCCGTCACTTCCCCCAAGAATTCAATTTGCGATTTGCGATTTGCGATTTGCGATTTTAATTCATCACCATAACCGGCAAATGACTTCCCAAAAACCTTCAATCGTATAGGTTCTCGACCCGACTTCGCTGAAGCTTCGTCGGGCAAGCATGCTCGAACAATCAAATCAATGTGCTTTGGCCTCGCCAGCCTTCCTCCGGCGAGAAAGTACCCTTTTTCGTCATTCTCGACCTGATCGAGAATCTCAGATCCTCGCTTTCGCGAGGATGACATAGGAGACGCAATATCCACAGGAGGATAAATAACAGTAGAATCTCTCCGATAAAATTTTCTAATCCTCCCCGCTACCTCTTCTGAATTAGCGATGTAGTAATCGACATTTTTGGAAGCCTCGAAGTCAACAAGACGCAGGATATGGTTTGCAACTGCTCCGAGGATTCGGAAGAAAATATTTTTCTTCCATTCCCTGGCAGTCGCAAAGCCGTATAAGTAGCGTGGAGGAGTGTGGCAGTAGCATATATGAACTACTTTCCTTTTCCCCCTCTCCCCTTGTGGGAGAGGGCCAGGGTGAGGGGTAGTCGGTATCGTGTTTGGAAAATAGGCTCCGGTTGCAGAAACAATGACAACGTCGTAGTCTGAAAAATCGAATTGCTTGAAAACCCAAGGGGTTAACAGACGAAGAGGGCTAATGAGCTTTTGTTTAAAGGGAATGTATTGCAGCCACGATGTCCTGATATTCCAATCCCTAAACCGCTCCCGATGGGGACCTAAATATGATGGCAAATAGACAGTCGTAAAAACCGGAGCCTTCGGGTACAGCTCATGCAATGCTTCCAAAACTCGCTCGGCGCCTCCGTACTCTTTCAAATAATCATGCACTAGTGCTACTTTCATCAAAAAAACGACGACGCCTCCCTCAGATTTGATAGGACAATGTCTGCGCCGGCACCTGAAAGGGCGTTACGTATTCGTTCATCTCGATTGACGCCAACTGTATAGATCCCAGCTCCTTTTCCGGCTTTTACTCCATTTACTGAATCTTCAAAAACAACACATTCACCTGCTGAAAGGGCAAGTTTTTTTAGCGTGTAAATGTATACTTCAGGATCAGGCTTCCCTTTTGAGACCTCATCGCTTGAAACGATGAGTGAGAATGGTTTACGGAGCTCTAACGAAGTGAGTATTTTTTCAACCATCTCACGCGTGTGTCCGCCGGTTGCCATAGCAAGCTGGTATCCATGCTCAGAAAGATACGTCACAAACTCCCTTGCACCTTGGCAGAGTGTGAGCTCATGCTCCTTGAGCCCGAGGTCATAAAACGTTTGGCGGTATTCAGCCACAAGCGTCTCTGTTTCTCCCGTAAGTCCAAGACGCTTTTTGTAGAGAAGAATATTATCTCTGACTCCTGCTCCCATCACTTCTTCGGGAGAAATTGCGTTGAAATCAAGTGCGTGTCTTTGAAAACACAGTTTTCGTGCGTCTTGCCAGAGAGGCTCAGAGTCGATAAGGAGTCCGTCGAGGTCAAAAATGACATCGCGGATACCATGTAGTAGTACATATTTATTCATTATCAATATATGTAACTTATAATCCTGGAAACTGCGCTGTCATCCTGAGGAGCGAAGTGACGAAGGATCCCCTTGAGATTTCCGCTCTCGCTCGAAATGACGAAACTTCATAGCAATCCTAACTGCCCCTCATCTTCTGGTGATTTCTTAGGCTCTTTCTTCGACTTGGCTTCTTGGGGGAATTTACCGTCAAGCCGGGCTATGAGGCTTTTGAAGTTATGAGAAGAAAACCCTTCCCGAAGGCCTGTCGTGTCGATATCTTTCACCTGACATGAAGAAAGTTCAAGCTTAATTGGCGCATCGGTAATGATGGTTGCGAGTTTTTTAGCTAAAGCTCCCTGCTCCGCATCTGTCGCCAGTTTTAACGCTAATTTTTCCTGTACCGTGTCTATTTCCTTGTAAATATTTTCAAATGTACCGTATTGCGAAAGGAGACTCGCTGCGGTTTTCGGCCCGATACCGCTGATGCCCGGGTACCCATCCGACGGATCACCGATGAGCGCCTTGTAATCGATAAACTGCGAAGACTTTACGCCGTACTTCTCCTCGACCATCTTCTCATCAAACAACGCCGTCTTGGTAAGTCCAGTAATGGTCATTAAGACTTTCACTTTATCAGTTACAAGCTGCAGCATGTCACGATCTCCAGTGACAATCACAATGTCCAATGGCAAATGTCCAATATCCAATGACAAATCCTTCTTGCTTTTTTCGTTCTTCTCATTTGACATTTGAAATTGGTATTTATTGGTAGTATTGGTATTTATTTTCGTTGCTTGAGCAGCAAATGTCCCAATCACATCATCCCCTTCATACCCCTCAAGACTTGCCGTTTGTATCTTTGCCTTCTCAAGTAGCTCATCAATAAGCTCCACTTGTGACGTTAATTCCCCTTCCATCGGAGGGCGGTGCTCATGGTACCCAGCATACATACTCTGCCTGATTGTTGGCTTTGAACGGTCAAAAGCGATCACGAGATAATCAGGTTTCTGTTCAGAAAGAAGATTAAGAAGCATGGAGAAGAATCCGTAGACTGCGTTAACGAGCTGGCCGTTGCTGTTGGTCATCCCTGGCATTGCATGATACGCCCTATGCAATATGGCATTACCATCAATAAGTACTAATTTCTTCATTAACTTGATTGTATCAGGTACTCTTGAATGAGTGAACTTACAAGAGCGGAATGGAAAGAGTACTTCCATCGTTTGCACGAATAGGCCATTGTGTAAGGACATCAGTGAGCGCTTTATTAATTTCTTCAATGTTATTGATCTCATTGTATGCGAGTGTGTAAACCTCATTTGTCCTCCTCTCATCCCCACTCCCTTCCATATGTCCTATCTCCAAAATGCTTTTGTTTCCAATCCCTTGCATACCAACGGTGATGAGCTCATATTGCCGCTGCTTCCAAAGCTGACCATCCTCCCAGATATACACGATATGTCCAGGATCCTGTACTCCATTATAAAAGAGGGAGCGAATAACCCTTGTTCCCATTCCAGCTGGCACAATATCGTAGCTGGCTCCACGAAGCTCTTTCGTCGCTGAGTCAAGAAATGGCTTCGAAAACGATTGCCTCATACAGTCTTCAACACCACGAATATCTGAACAAACCATGGTGGTATGACTCCTTGCAGGCAGACCTCGTGCTTGAAGAAGTGTCCTCGTCTGCTCAAGCCAGCTATATACAGGGCTTGTTCGAAGCAGATTCCATTGCTCTTGCAGGCAGTTCCAGTCGAGTTGTGGTGTGAAATCTAACCGCGAAGTTTCAGGAATAACATTCATAAAAACATTATACTATAAGACAAAGGGAATGTCTATGCGGTAATTTTCACAGGGGCGACTGCTGGTTTGGGGCCGATGAGTTTTTCAAATTCTTCAGACTCAAGTGTTTCCTTCTTTAAAAGCTCCTGCGCAAGCACATCAAGCTTATCTTTAAGCTTCGTAAGGATCTCACGCGCTTTTGTATAACACTCATCGGTGATTTTTTTGACCTGCGCGTCAATCTTTGCAGCCATTTCTGGTGATACCTCATTTTGCTCATACATCATTCTCCTCTCTCCATCAAGATTCATCGGTCCCAAGTCACTCATACCAAATTGCACCACCATCGCTCTTGCCACTTGCGTCGCCTTGGCAATATCATCTGATGCACCTGTTGTCATTTCCTTAAACACAAGCTCCTCAGCAGCCCGTCCTCCAAGCATCACTGACACCTCTTCAAGAAGATGCGTTTTTGTTTCATGCGTCCTCTCGATAGGCTCCATCATCGTATGCCCAAGACTCATACCGCGTGAAACAATTGAAATTCTGTGAACTGGATCCATATGTGGCATATGCCAGGAAACAAGCGCATGTCCTGCCTCGTGATACGCTGTCATACGCCGATCATCTTCTGATTGCAGCCGCTTCTTCTCAGGGCCAAGCTTGACTTTGGTCGCAGCTTCTTCCAAATCCTTCATATCGATTGCTTTTTTACTCAGTCGCGCTGCGAGGATTGCTGCCTCATTGAGCATGTTTTCCAGGTCTGCTCCTGAAAAACCGACCGTCCTTTTGGCAACCCGCTCCCAATTAACAGCTTTATCAAAAGGTTTGCCCTTTGCATGAATTGCCAAAATCGCTTTTCTCCCCTCAACATCAGGCAAATCCAAGACAACGCGGCGATCAAACCGTCCTGGGCGAATAAGCGCTGGATC
>JACPGQ010000076.1 GCA_016188975.1 Candidatus Levyibacteriota bacterium
AAGAAAAAAACGTTGGTATACTGATAGACTCGCTCCTCAGTCAGGACGATTTTCATAGGCTGATCCATGAAATCATCGTTGTCTCAAGCGGCTCAACTGACAAAACAAACCGAATCATTCAAAAGTATGTCTCAAAAAATAAGAAGATTCGTTTGCTGAGACAGAGCAAGCGCAATGGGAAAGCATCTGCAGTCAACCTCTTTATCGAACATGCGAAAAGGGATATCCTCATCCTCGTCGGTGCTGATCTCCTACTTGAAAAGAATACAATAAAAAAATTACTTGCTCCGCTTCGAAGACATCATGTTGGTATAACAGGCGCTCATCCTATTCCTGTCAATAATCCCAAAACTTTTATGGGTTTTATTGCACACCTTCAGTGGCAATTGCATCATGAGATCTCTTTGAAAAAACCAAAGATGGGGGAAATGATCGCTTTTCGAAAAATCTTCAAGCAAATCCCTTCAAGTTCCTCTGTTGATGAGGCAAATATTGAACCGTTAATCAGGGGACAGGGATTTAAAGCAGTATATTGCACAAACTCTATCATTCATAATAAAGGACCGGAACGCGTCACGGAGTTTATCGCAAGAAGAAGACATGTCTACTTTGGACATATCGTCACAAAGCATGAATATGGTTACGAAGTCTCAACGCTCAAGAGCACCACGGCTCTCATTTCATTCTTTAAGATTTTTAAGCCATCATGGAGATACGTTGTATATGCGCCAGCTGCAATATTTCTTGAAGCAATAGCTCGTGTACTTGGTTTTCTTGATTACAAACTAAAACTGAAAACACATACTGTATGGGAAGTAACCCCTAGCTCAAAAAACCTTGCCCCAAGCTCATGAGTACAGCGATCATCGTCCTCCATTATGGCAGCGTAGAAGACACCCTTTCCTGCCTCAAAAGCTTATCGCAGTTGAAAAACGCAAGAGACGTTACTGTCTATGTCGTAGATAACGGAACAGGCAGGCTCACGCCAAACATTGTAAAAAAAGTATCGAAGAATGCAAGGCTCATCCGGAATAAACGAAATCTCGGATATGCTGCAGGGAATAACTCCGCGCTCAAGATAGCACTCAAGAATGGCCACGAATACTTTTTGGTGCTGAATAACGATGCAATTGCTGATCCGATGCTGCTTGTCGCTCTTGAGCCAATGCTGCGGAAAAAAGATGTTGGAGTAGTAGGATGCATCATCACGTACGCTAAGTCAAAAAAAATCTGGTTTGCCGGAGGGATACTAAATAGATATTTCTGTTTTACGAGACACAAAAGAATGGATATATACGGAGACGAGAAAAACCGTCCATCGGAGGAGGTTGATTTTATAACGGGTGCTGCACTACTCACAAAAAGGGAGGTGTTTGAGAAAATTGGTCTTCTTCCTGAGGAGTATTTCCTCTACTGGGAAGACGTAGACTTTTGCTACAAGGCAAGACAAGCGGGATACAAATGCGTCATCGTAAACAAGCATCTCGTACAACATAGCGTCTCTGCTGCGAGTGGACAGCGTGGATCAAACAAACTCTCCCCGGTACGCGCGTACTACTATGTGAGAAATCCATTCATTTTTATGAAAAAATATCCTCTCTCACTTCTCACTGCTCTCATGGGGCAGCTATGTATCCGCCTTCCACATTCAGTGCTCATGGTATCTTCGGCACGATCGTTCCGTGAATATATAAATGGGTTAGTCGATGGCATTGAGTATTTGATGAACACAAAGCCGCTCACTAAGAAATCAATACAATCATTATCCCGTACGTAGAGGGAAAACTACATCGATTCAGTAATGAAAAAGGGTAAAAAAATTCTCGACCTTGGATGTGGCGAAAAGAAAATCCCGCATGCTGTGGGACTAGACATTAGAGCGCTTCCCAGCGTGGACATAGTCCATGACATGGACAAGTATCCATATCCGATCAAAACAAGCTCGTATGATGAGATCTATTGCTATCACGTCCTTGAACATGTAGAAGACATGGTAAAAACGATGGAGGAGATCTACCGAATAGGAAAGAGCAACGCGCTGGTCTACATTAGAGGGCCTCATTGCTCATGTAATAGCACAGTCTGGATAGACCCAACACACAAACGTGGGCTAGGTATCAGGATGTTTTCGGACTATTTTTCAAAAGGCGGAAGCTGGGCATACTACACGAAGGCTAATTTTCGGATCAAACGGATTCGCCTCAACTATGTGCTATCAGGAACCAACTCGAGAATTCCCACACTCATTAGCTCTTCTCTTTCATTCTTAGCAAATAGAAACCTCACCGCGCAACTTCTTTGTGAGCGCTTGTGGGCATACTGGGTAGGAGGATTTGAAGAGATAGAAGTTGTGTTGGAGATTGATAAAAAGCATTAACCCCTCATTAACCATTCTTCACAACATAAAAGACAAGGGAGTACCACTCGTTTTCGTGTACCTGAACAGGCATCCAGTCAAATACTTTTTTCGCACTTGTTGAGATACTGCAGGACGAACGTTGCACCTGCTGCCGTAGGTTTCTGGTCTTTTACAATATCATA
>JACPGQ010000012.1 GCA_016188975.1 Candidatus Levyibacteriota bacterium
ACCCATCAGGCCCGAGGATGACACCGTGCTGGATGCGCTTTTTGGCGAACTCTAAGAATTCTATAAGACCTAAATCTTTGAAAAACTTTGTGAAAAATCGTGCATAAAGAGTGTGGCCAAGGGTGTGCTCTGCACCACCAAAATAAATATCAACAGGCATGAGTCCTTTCACAAGCTCAGGATTGAAAGGTGCTTTTGTATACTTTGGATCTGTGTACCGATAGTAGTACCAGCTAGAATCAAAGAATGTATCCAGAGTCTCTGCATCACGTTTTGCCTCGCCTCCGCATTTGGGGCATTTCACACGCAGCCACTCATCAGCTGTAGCCAGAGGTGGCTTGCCTTTTGGTGTGTAGTCGACCTCATAGGGCAACTCAACTGGCAAATCTTCGAGCGGTACAGGCACAATACCACACTTTTCACAGTGGATCATCGGCACAGGAGTGCCCCAATATCTCTGGCGTGAAACTGACCAATCGTGTAGATGGTATTGCGTTACTGGCTTTGCGTATCCTTTCTCCTGAACATAATTGATGACGTCTTCTCGGACATCTCCTGCCTTTTTTCCAGCAAAAGCTTCAGGCTCACTGAGGTAACCTTTCACCATATCTGTATAGCAAACCTCAAGATTCTCTACCTTCTTTTTCAGGTCAGGATCTTTTGGAAATAACACTGGATGGAGTTTAATCCCGTATTTCTTGGCAAAAGCGAAATCACGCTCATCATGGGCTGAACACTTCACAATCCCGGTTCCATAATCTCGCAATGCAAAACTTGCTACCCAAATAGGCAGATCATCGCCATTGACTGGATCAACAATATACCTACCAGTAAAAATCCCTTCCATCGTTTTGCCTTCAGTATGCTCTTGCTTAAGCCGCTCTTGAATTAAGCGCTCAGAAAAATCAAGAATCTCTTTCTTATTTGGAACATCTGCTATAAGTTTTTTTAAGAAAGGATGGTCTGGCGCAATAACGACAAAAGTGTCAGCACAAAATGCCTCGAAATGCGCTGAAAATGTCTGAATCTTAAGCTTAGAATCCTTCACTGGAGCCGTAAAGATAAGCCCCTGAGATCGGCCTATCCAATTATTCTGCCCTTCCCTTACTGATTTCGGCCAGTCAACATCGCCTGGACCCCAATTCTCCCTCTTTTTTTGCATTAAGACTTCTTCCAAAAGCTCAGGGAATTCGTAAAATCCAGTTTGGCGATAGACAAAATGCTTTTTGTCTTTAAGCTCAACAATTCGTGCTCCAAGCGCATTCGCATACAACCTTGCTGAGTCAAGATGCCGTTGGTCATCATTGGAAATAAAAATGGCAGTTTCATTGGCAACTTTAGCTACCTTTTTGGGGAGCTCAAAATTATACAGCTCAATTCGCTTATCTCCATTTGGATCAGGAAGCTTTGCTGGGGCGACAAGGATTAACTTCTTCACCTTCCTTTTCGTCTCAAGGAGCCACCGAATGAGAAAGGCAGCACCACAACTATGACCAATTAAGATTGTGTCTTTTGTTATATTTTGCTTCTCAAGCGCTTTTTTCCACTCAGAGTATTTTGGCTCCCAAGGTTTGGGCATCTCTAAAGCGACGGCCTTACCTCCACGAGCTACTAACTCTTTCTCGAGCCAATTCATCCATCGATTTTCTTTTGGAATAAGATCAGCTTCACTTTGTGGACACCCGTGAACGATGATACAGTTGTCAAAAGCATCCACTATTCCGCGGGTGGCGCGAGTGAGGGCCCCATCGAGCCCCCGCAGGTCGCTTGCGACCGAGGAGGTCGGATGGGAAACACGAGCGGCAGGACCCGAGTCTGGCCAAAGCAGTTCCTCAGCATACTCAGTAATCTTGAGAAACCACTGCTCGACTTCTTTTTGTTCCACAACACTCCCACATCGCCAGCACCTCCCATTCTCTACGTGCTCATTTGCCAAAACTGTCTGATCGACTGGACACCAATTAGAGAGAGTTTTGCCACGGTAAGCAATGCCGCGCTCAAACATCTTGATGAAAATCCACTGATTCCACTTATAATACTCGGGCAAACACGTAATCGCCTCATGCGCCCAGTCAATCATCGTGCCCATGGTCGCAAATTGCTTCTTCATCGTCTCGATATTCTTCATTGTCCAGTCCTGGGGATGGATATTGCGCTTGATCGCAGCGTTTTCGGCAGGCAAACCAAATGCGTCAAAGCCATTGGGATAGAAAACATTTTTCCCACTCATCTTCATGTGGCGTGCGTGGGCGTCGGCATTGACGAAGGTAAACCAGTGGCCAAGGTGCAAATCACCAGATGGGTACGGCAGCTCAACGAGGTTATAATAATTGTCTTTGCCCTTTTCCAGCTTGAAGCGGTAAATACCTTCCTCAGTCCACTTCTCCTGCCACTTCTTTTCAATCGAGGCTGGAAGATATTTTCCCAATCCCTTTTTTTCCTGAGCATTGTCGAAGGATTTCTCACTTGCTTCTTGCGTTTTCGCTTTCACCATGAGGCTATTATACCATTAAGTCAGACTGTGATATAATAGTCTTGTTCCTCAAGAGGAATTTTTTGTTTTACATGGTAGATACTGACCGAAAACCATCTGCTCACGTGTCAAATGGAGTTCCCAACTTCTGGATGAACCAAGAAGATTACGCAATAATTCCAATCTCCCCAAAACACACATGGGTTCGAGTCATTCCAGATTCAGACCTACCGGTTGAAGCCTCATCAGAAGAACCTCTGAGAGTAGTGGGAACGCTCGCTGAAGCACCGATTCCTGCCAGATTTGCTGTTAAAGCAAGTGAAGTATCTCCAGAAGCAACTATTTACAAAGCATTTGAAATAGATATCAGTGAAAGAATCACTGATAATGGAATTGTCTTCGTGGCGAGAAACACAGCGCTCGGATACGAAGCTCAGGCAAAAAGCATAGGTGCTTCAGTTTTAGTCTTCTCTCATGACTTAAGAGGCCATTACGAAGCACTTCAGGAAAAATTTTACACTCCGGGAGCGATGAGTGCAGTGGCAAAAAATAGAAAACTCCCTGTTCTTAGGGCTCTTAGAGAGGTCTTTACACCATCTTCAACTACTTCACAAAGTTAATCCTATATAATTGGAAATTGCAGAAAGATAAATTCTGCAGTTATCAGACTTTATACAAGATTGCTAATAAATCTCTACTTGATATTCTACTCACTAAATCGATCTATTTCTCTTAAATATTTTGAAACCGTGCTCACCTATCAAGCTAATCGTTCCGGTATATAAATAGCATAGTTCCTCTTGCATCCCTCATTTTTGCAAAAAACGACAAAATATACCTAAACTTCATTCTGAAATGCTCGACTAATTGTTCTCCTTTGATATTTTATTATATACTAATTGGAAGGATAACATGCGTAGAGCAAAAATTCTATAACTATAAGTTAAAATCAGGAAAAACAGTTGTATCTTCCCCATTTTTTGTAATAATTCCCATTCTCTTCTTGCGCTTTTTTGTCATTTTCCCTACTATAGAAAAGCCTCCCATATGCAACACTACCTGGCCAAGCATCTACTCACTAGAAGTCCTATAACTTCTGCCATAACGCTTGCAGGAATTGTGGCTACCTGTCTTTTTTTTATATATCCCCAAAACGCATCTGCCCAGGTGATGGAGGGAGACCAGTACAAGCTGCACTTAGAAGAAATTGTCGAAGATGAGCCGACATCTACACCAACTCCTCTGCCCACAGCAGAACCGCTAGCTCCCTCACCAACTCCTCCACCTCTTCGCTCCTATGGTGAAACAGAAATAATTCTCTCAAACGATTTTGTGGATTTCGGTCCCCTTAGCCCAACCAACCCGGTACTCAGGCAAGTATCGTTTACTATAAGAGGAAAATATCTCACTTGGTCTCTGTACCAGCAAATGGATGAGGATCTCCTAAGCGACCCGGGCGATAGTATCCCACCAACGACCTGCGACAACGGCTCCTGTTCAGAAAACCAAGCCTCAGTCTGGAACAGTACCCTCAGTTTTGGCCTTGGGGTGAGATGTGACAATCTGAGGGGCACTTCCTGTCCTGATGATTTTATCCCGAAAAATACCTTCCGCAGCCTGGGCCAGAGGGAAGATACATCATCGATCATCGCTCAAGGCTCGAGTGATGAAATAAACACCTTCAATCTCTCCTACAAGCTTGTTGTTCCAGGCACCCAGGCAAAGGGAGTCTACGCAGGGATTGCCTCCTACATCCTGATTCCTAGCATCTAAGATCCTGCTTCGCTACAATAGTATGATATGACAATCTCTTTTCAACCTAAACTTTTCTTAGCATCCTTCCTCTTACTCTGCTTACTCTTCATTCTCTCACCTTCTCGGCTCTTTGCCGGTGAAATAGGAATTCTGGTAAGACCTGCTGTTATTGATATTCATCCCCAAGAAAACGGAGTCATCAAAAAACAGATTACTATCGAAAACTCAGGAAAAGACCCAGTCGATGTAGTTGTTGTCATAAAACCCTTTCGGGCCAAAAAAGACGGCTCACTCTACTTTCCTCCTAGAAGCGAGATTGCTGAAGACGTACAAAACTTTATCACAGCAAATGTAAAAGTGCTAGAAAATGACATTCCAATCTCAGAGCTTATACTTGCACCAGGTCAAAAGGAAAATTTGGACCTAAACATAACTATCGAAAATGTACAAAATATATCAAACTACACTTTCTCTCTCCTCTTTCTCTCAGCCTCAAGTAAAACTCAGGTAAAACCCATACCAGAAGAAAACGAGCCAGTCCAAGGTTTTCTTGGAGTGACTATCGGTAGTGGAATACATGTCCTGATCTCAGGCAAGCAAGCAGGTGTAGATCCAGACATCAACATTACGAGATTTGAAACTGAAAAACTGCTGCGGTCCGGCCCTGTTTCTTTCTTAGCAGAGATTCAAAATACTGGCTCAAAGTATTCAGATATATATGGATATATAACAATTATTAATATGTTTGGCCAGCAAGTCGGCGTCATTCGAATTCCTCATCAAATCATCCTTGCAGGCGCAAAAAAAACAATTGGATCTGGATCTAGTGAGCATGCGGTCCTTGTGTGGGAGGATAGGTTTCTTCTTGGAAGCTACAAGGCTGAGATTACAGTAGTATCAGATACCGGACAGCAATCGATAGCTAGAACATCATTTTTTGCCTTCCCCGTTAGAAAAACACTTCTCGTCCTTGTAGCCTTTTTGCTGGTAAGCTTCATCATCTCACAGGTAAGGCAGCGTATTTCATAGAGCATTTGATATATTAAGAATTAAAGAAGCACCATACCTAAGGAAATGATAAAGGAAGCATTGAGATTTTGTGAAAGGAAGAAATAGATAAGTTTTTCACAAAAGCCGCTTATAAAATATATCAAATTAGTAAAATAGCTATTATGCGAATTATTATACAGACTCAATTAAATGGCTATAAGGCAAAAACATGTCAAAATCACTGAGAATTAAAACTTCCAGTCAATTACTACAGGAAAAAATGATACGAATTAAAAATATATCTCATCTTAAATGATGGAACTAAAAAATACGATTAGATCTTCATAACAATCAAATTTTTAAATCACAGCAACCTAGCATATTTTCTCTACATCTGCCAAACCATCGGAATAAAACCATGTCTTCAGGGAATCAATTTTATCAAAAAAATTAAGGCTAATCTTATAAGACAAGCTGGATTAATCATAAATTGACCTTATGTGCAAATTGTAGAAAAACATTTTTCACACAAATGATGCAACTTATGGGTGTGTGAAAAATAAGGCAGATACATATTTGAAGCTAAGTAATCGTGAAAATGAATCATTATGATATATTGTAATTATAGTCTTTTTTTCATTCTATTATTTCACGACTTGATTCCCGAACATCTAGAATTCATTTTCACAATAGATTTTGTCGATTTTCATTCTGGAATTCGCATTTTATTTTTATCTCTTATGACATCAATATATATCACAATAATCATGTTTTTCCCTACTTGACAAGCTTATTAGCTTTTCCTTAGCATATTAATAGAAGTTATTTTTCCATTTCTCTTGCTGAGAGGCAAATGAAATAATCTATATAATCCGTATAATTTCGAAGCTGGAGAAGAATGTTCGGGAAAATACCTTTTCTGCCAAAATGGACCTCCTCCAACGTTTTCAGACTTCTCTTCGTGAAAAGGGTAAGTCGGAACTCACGATAAAAAACTATCTAAGCGACCTTCGTCGCTTTATAGGATGGTTTGAGGATCTCTCCCAACGCCCATTTGACCCAACGCTGGTAAAAAGTGAAGACATACTCAAGTACAAACAAACCCTCTCCTCCAAGCTTGATGTCCTCTCGGCAAAACGCCACTCCTCCTCGCTTAATCAGTTTTTTCTATACCTGGCCAGAACTCAAGCTATAATATCAAACAATATCGTTATAGCTACTGCGTCTGCCGAAAAGCATGATACATTAACTCTATTCAGGCTCAAAGAGTTCCGCTCATACCTTCTCGAGCACCAGTCATCAAGCCTCACAGTAAAAAATTACCTTGCAGATGTGAAGCAGTTTATCGACTGGACGGAAAAAGTTTTATGCCTCAACAATGAGGAAATTGACCAAAGAATATTCTTTAGCAATCTAAATTCTCAGCTGCTAAAAACCTACAGGGACAGGCTATTAAGTGAAAAACAGCTCTCGCCTGTTTCCATAAACCGCAAACTCTCCTCTCTTCGAAGCTATCTTAAATTTCTATCAAAGTATGGCTTAATAGATCAAAACAAGTATATTTTAGAGGCAAAGCTCTTGCCTCTTGATCAACATAGTGATGCCAACGCCGATTCAATCGGGGCCAACGCCTCCTCAAACTCTCCTTCTTATTCTTGGTTTCCTCCCCTACGCATAGTGCAGAAGCTGTCAAATGTAGGTTATCTCATATCTGAGCACCTAATCATCATTCCATTAGCAGAGACCTTTTTAGTCTGCCAAAAAGCTATCTGGAAGCTAACTGGTGGCCGGATATTTTATAAAGCTTCCCAAAAAAAGCTTCGGCGTACACGGCTTGATACACTCGTTGTCGATAGTTTTGAGAAAGCATTCTACGCTCCTCTCTCAGTCTCATTCGCACAGCTTCCTCTTTCAAAGCGACTGTTTTTACTCCTTCGTTACAAACGACCTAATTGGTACAAAAAGTATCATACATATTCAGTTGCTCATTATCTGCACTTCGGGATACTCGGGGTAATAGTCATTCTGATGGGTTCACTTCTCTATGAGCGTATCTATCCTTCCCTCTCGCCGAAGGTATTGGGTTCCCAAGTTCTTGCCTCAAACAGACAGCTCCAATTTAAAGGGCTTTTGGTTGATAGTGATAATAAAGCGATAACCTCCCAGACTCCGCTTCGTTTTGCTCTCTACGATGACAGGATTGCCTCAGGCTCAAGCATGCTCTGGCAAGATATTCAGACTGTTATGCCCGATACGCATGGCAATTTCTCTGTTGTTCTTGGAAATAATACTTTGATAGCAAATGATATTTTTAGTTCTGGCCAAAGTATTTACCTGGGAATTAGTATCGGAAATTCATCAGAGCTCAAACCCCGCCAAGGAATACCAAATGTTCACCTTGCCTATAACGCAGAGCGGGTTGATGGATTGCTGCCTATCACGGCTCATGATGCAGGCTCGGTTAATGTGATTCTGGCTCTTGACTCGGCAGGCAACTTAAGCATGAAAAATGCGAATCCTATCTTCCAGGCAACGAATGGCTCTTTTACTCTTCAAGGAGAATCCCTTGTTCTTGCGACGCTTCCTCATACCAACGGGAATATCACACTTTCGCCTGATGGTTTAGGAGTTGTAGAGATCACAAAACCCATTCAAAATACATCGGAATATGGCAGCATTCCTGATACACTTGGTTCTGTCGAAGTAGCCGATACCTTCGCTATCCTCGCTACGTCAAGTGCGACATCAGCCCTTACAATCAACCAAAACGGAGCAGGGCAACTTGTTAGCGCAAGTAGCGGCGGAACTGCTAAATTCACAATAGACAATACTGGCTCAGGCTACTTTGCCAGTAACGTCACACTTGATGGAACAGACCTAGCCACCAACAAACCTGTTATAAATGTTTTTAACAGAAATGCCCAGATTCTCAATATTGGTGGTGAGGCAATAGCAGTCACCATCGGATCTCAATCAGGGACAACTACTATCAGGACTCCTTCGACAAACTTGCAAGGCAACCTTACAGTAGGTGGAAAAACCGGAATAATTTTCACAAGTGAAAACTCAGGCATCACCTTCTCAGGTAGTGGTGGCCATATGTTCAAAGCTGAGTCTGGAGTCCTTCAGCTTGGATCCCAGCTTGAGGTTGGCCGGGATGTAACAATTTTACCAGCCTCATCTGAAGGTACTAATAACCTCGGTACATCTACCAATCCTTTCGATACCCTCTACGTGAACAATATCGTTAGCTCATTCATTAATGAGAACGGCGTCTTCTGGACAAATGCAAACAGTGTCTTATCAAGTTTAAACCAATCAGAAGATATCGTAGTGGGTGGAAATAGTACATCATCTGCTTTCTGGCAAGTCTTGGCGACAGGAAGCAACAAAGGAACAGCCAGCTCCTCAGGCAACCTCACTTTCCGGGGACTAACAACGAGTATAAACCAGCTTGATGGAGGATCCCTGAGATTCCAAACATCCCCAGGCGGTGACGAAGGGCTGACAACCCAACTTCTCATTAACCCAAGCGGGTATATCGGTGTCGGAACAACCCTCCCCCTCTTTAGGCTTGACGTACAGGATAGCAGGAGTGCAACCGCGACTGCGATGATTACCAATCTTGAAACGGGAAACAATGCAAGCGTGCTTGACCTAAAACTCGGAACAACCACAATACTAGACCACACTCTTAACCAGAATTATTTCTTACGGTTCTTAGACAAGAATGGATCCCAGCTTGGATCAATCCAGGCTGATGACACAGGTGTCTTTTATAATGGTGGCTTTTATACTAGTTCAGGGAGCGACTTTGCTGAATACTTCCTCAAACACGATACTGCCGAGAATTTTTCTCCAGGAAACATTGTCTGTTTACATAGTAAAGGAGGAGTAACGAAATGTACACAAGAACAGACAAGTATCGTCGGAGTGGTTTCTGACAGGCCGGCTTTCGTTGGAAACGCGAGTCGCCAGCATGATGATTCCTATATCCTCGTAGGCTTGCAAGGACAAGTCCCTGTCCTCTTCTCAGATGAAAATGGCCCTATTGAGCCCTCAGACTGGCTCACTATCTCTATTGAGACTCCGGGAGTTGCGGTAAAAGCACTTGACGCGTCACCTATTGTGGGCCAAGCGCTTGAAGGGACAACACAAAAAAACGGCAGAGTAAATACCTATGTCAAAGCTGGATGGTATGATCCTCGCCCACGCGTCCTATCATCACATGGCGATTTACAATTATCTTTACAAAAAACACAGGACACAGATGGAGAGAGTCACTACGTTCTCGTTGATGAGTTTGGTACTACTATTAGTGAAACCATCGGCAACTTCTCAGAAGCGATTATCGGCAACCTTGCGGTCGGGCTATTGAGGGCGAAAGACTTCACCGCTGAGCAAGCAGAGGTAAGCAGACTCCTTATTGCACGCCTCATCGATGCCCAAACTATCATTATCTCAGACAAACTCGTCTCACCCATTGCTGAGATAGAAAACCTGAGAGTCCATGTGATCTCCCCACTTTCTGGCAAAGACGGCTTAGCAATGATTTTTGAAAAAGAGAAGATTGCGATTGTTGATCCTGTCGCCTCAACAACAGCTGTACTTATCGATAAACAAGGGAATGCTTCCTTCTCCGGACAACTTGCAGCAAATTCCTTAGAAGTAGAAAACGACGCTACCATTGGTGGGACGCTTCGAGTCTCACGTCTGATTGCTGATGAGATTCAAGGACCGAAAACGAGCTCACCAGCAGCAACCTATGTCACAAATATCACCAATATCTACACGGCAACTCCAGCTGCTTCTCCAACTCTATCGTCTCCTCCTCTTGAACCAAGCCCTACTCCCACCACTGTTCTCGCTTCCTCAAACGAATCAACAACAGAACTTTCGCACAACTCACTACTCACAGAACACCTCACAACTGAGTATCAACCAATCTCATCCTTCTCAGGCGCCCTCGCCCAAACTCGTGTGAGCCTTGACTTTCTGACTGTCAATAATGGCCTGATGGTATTTGGCCCGGCAAGTTTTGCTGACATTTCTGTCTCAGACCAGATAGCTGTCGGAGGCAACCTCGTTCTTGCAGACGGTACGATCAATGTCTTAGGACGGGATCTTGAACTCCAGTCGCTACGACAGGGAAATCTCGCGTTTATGGGTGGACTCATCACAATTGACACCCAAGGCAACCTCATCGCGCGTGGCAACGCAGAATTTGCTAAAGATGTTGCTGTGAAGGGCAAGCTTAAGGCAAATATCATTGCCCCGGTTCCTGGATCTGACCTTGTCATGCAGCTGAATAACCCTGATGCGGAAGATGAGGAGACACTATCACAGCACAACCCAGGATTTACCGTTGCGAATGCCTCCGGATCTGCTGTGTTTCGTGTATCAACCCTGGGTGATCTGATCGCCTCAGGAAGCGGCAGGTTTATGCAGCTTATGACTCAAGACCTCAATCTCATGAGAACTGCACAAGCAGATACTTCAATAACGCAAACAGTTGCTTCTTCCTCTGCGGGAACTGCAACAATTGTCAGAGGAGAGCGGGAGCGAACTATTGTGAGTCCATTTGTAAGCGAAAAATCACTTATCTATCTGACTCCTACCTCTGATACCTATGGAGTTACACCCTATGTCGCACGGCAAACCCCAGAAGATCCAGGAGAAGACTCAGAAGGATCATTCACCATCGAAATTACCCGTCCTGTGCTTCGATTTAATCGGGGGAGTTTGTGAGGTGCGCAGAAGGACATGTCGACCTCAGCAAAATAATACTTGTCGTCCACAAATGGTCCACAAAAAAGTTATCCTTGACATTATACTTTTTGCTTGTTAGTCTGGATATACCAATCCAATCATGCAAAATTCAACACAAAAGGAAGTACTATCATATATAGAGAATATTTTGACAGTCATCCTCTCTGCCTTCTTGTTTCTCTTTCCGCTTGTCTTTGCTTCAGCCTTTACTGATATATTTGCTGTCCCAAAACAACTCTTATTAGGCCTTGTCATAGGACTCTCACTGCTTCTGCTTGGGGCACGAATGCTCGTGTTGGGAAAAGTTCAGCTTCGCTCAACACCCTTTGATCTTCCGGTATTTCTGTTCATTATCGCAGTCCTCCTCTCAGCTGTTTTTGCAGTCAATAGGTATGATGCGTTAATTAATTTTGTTCCATTCCTGTTTGCAGCACTCCTCTTTTTTATCCTAGTGAATGTGATTAAAGAAGAAAAAATGATTCTCTTTGCCATATCAGCCCTCGTTGGCGGTGCAGGTGTAGCAGGCTTGATTTCCGTTCTTTCGTACTTCAAAATCTTTATCTTCCCCTACGCTGAAACTCAAGCGCAATCATTCACGACGTTCGGAGCACTCCTTGATCAAGCGATGTATATAGCAATTGTACTGCCCTTTGCTGGCTACATCGCCTGGCCATTTCTCGCTCGGATAGTGAGAACAAACAGAAAACTTGAGACGCCAGAAGCGCTCCAGGTAAATCGAAAAAGCTTGTATAGCTTTGGCCTAGGCTTTAGCATCGCTGGAGTTGCACTACTGGCAGGACTTGGCACAACGCTTCTCCTACTCTTGACAATCGCCAAACCAATTATTCTGCCGCTTGAGACAGGATTTCAAACAGCCTTTGCTACTATATCCCAGGATAGCGGAAGAATTCTCCAAGGGTTCTTGTTTGGCAGCGGGTATGGAACGTATCTCACAGATTTTACGCGATTTAAGCAGTCGTCCTATAACCTCAACCCCCAGCTGTGGTCATTTACGTTCTTCCGCTCCAGTAGCTATGTCCTTGAGCTTATTGCAACGACAGGTGTTCTTGGTATTATCTCCTTCCTTTTCATAGGCTACAGGTTCCTCAAGGAGAAAACGATGTTTCTGCCAGTTGTGCTGGTCTTCATTGCGGCATTCATTCTTCCTTTTTCCTATACCATCCAGGTGCTCTTCTTTATTGCGCTAGCGCTCTTCTCAGCGACCCAGGCAATCTCCTCCCCAAAACGATATGAGGATTTAGAATTTTACTTTGTCGCGATGAAGCGTGGTCTCATTGCGGCAATACCTGAGCATGGCTATGTCCCAGCCTCAATCCAGGAATCAAAAACATCACGCGTCCTGCCTATACTGGCAATGCTTGTCCTTATGATCTTTGTTGGTGCAATAGGCTATCTGAGTGGCCTCTATGTCGTTTCGGACATGCATCTTAAAAAATCGCTTAACTACATTGCTGAAAACAAAGGACTTGAGGCTTACAACCATCTTACTGGCAATGCTGAGGCTCGTGTCGTCGGTGCTATTCCAAGCTTCCCTTATAGGGATACCAACTATCGTATCTTCTCGCAGCTTAACCTCGCATTGGCAAATTCACTCGCTGTCTCGCAACCACAAGGTCAACAGATTAGTCAAGAAACTCAGCAAACCATCCTAACCCTTATCCAGCAGGCCATAACAGCCGGACGAAACGCTGTGACTGTCTCACCACAGACCTCACTCAACTGGGATAATCTCTCAAATATCTACAGGAGCCTCATCGGCTTTGGGCAGAACGCTGACCAGTTTGCAATCATCACCAACCAGGAAGCTATCAGACTTGACCCTGCCAATCCACAGCAGTACATAAACCTCGGCGGCATCTTCTACCAACTCCAACAGTGGGATCAGGCACAGAACCAATTCCAGATTGCAGTGCAGCTCAAACCTGACCTGGCAAATGCCTACTACAACCTCGGACATGCGCTTGAATCCAAGGGTGATTTACAGGCAGCACTGGTACAGTACCAGGCAGTGGGGTCACTTGTGCAAAACGAGAAAGAAAGCCTGGACAAAATTAATCAGGAGATTGAAGCCCTGCAAGCAAAGATTGGTACTGCCCAAGAAGCAGCGGGACAGCAACAAACTCAAGGGACAGCTGAAAACCAGCCGCCACTTGGAGTAAACCAGCCGGAAACCCAGCTTCCCGGGCGCCAGCCCCTTGAAGAAATTGAAGGCCTCACGCCAAGTCCAAGTCCTAGTGGAAAACCAACAACCAGCCCATCGCCAGCCTCTCCCTCACCTACGCCGTAAAAAAACCTTCACTCTGAACAGATCGTGGAAAAAAGAAGCGCTAAATACCTATGGTAAAATTGAGGTATTCAAACAGCGAAACGTAGTCAACCTTGCTCCTTCAGAACGAAGTGGTCTTAAGTGGACTCGAGGAGATTCGAACTCCCGATCTCCGCAATGCGAATGCGGCGCTCTACCAACTGAGCTACGAGCCCTTACCCACATTATATCATCTAAGTTTTTCTACTTGCACATGTAATTGTTCTGGAGTACGATTAAATCATGAAGAGATACGGGCGAAGTATTGTAATTGAGGCACAGAAGCTACGGATGCTTGGAAAAACGTACAGCGAGATTGGATCAACGCTCCAGCTAAAAATACCAAAAAGCACCTTGTCCCATTGGTTCCAAAAAACTCCTCTCCCCTTGGATTATTTGCAACGAATACAAAATCTTAATATCACGAATCTAAATCGTGCTCGACCAATTGCCATAGAAATAAATAAAATTAAAAGAGAAAAACTTTTAAGCAAAATAGAAAGAAAAAATATTCCAGTTGCCCAAATGATTAACAATCCCATGACAGCAAAAATAGCACTCGCGATGCTCTATCTTGCAGAAGGATTGAATTCAAAGAAGACAAGCTCATTCTACTTTGGCAATTCAAACCCAATTATTATCACCATTTATCTACAACTCCTTAAGGCAAGTTTTCCTTTCGAGCTAGAAAAAGTAAGATGTACGGTACAATGTAGGGCGGATCAAGATATCGAGCAACTGGTCGATTACTGGTCTAAAGTTTCGAATATCCCTAAAAGGCTATTTTATAACTCACGAATTGACCCTCGCACTATAGGGAGACCAACCCAAAATAAAGATTATAAGGGAGTACTAAGAATTGACTATTTTAATACTAAATGCAGGCTTGAATTAGAATCATTGGCAAATTTGCTTTATAATCAGCTTTCAACGTCTGGGCCCGAAGTTTAAATGGTTGAACATCTGGCTGGCAGCTAGAGGGTAGCGGGTTCGATCCCCGTCGGGTCCACAAATCACTTCAAATCGCTATAAGCTTAGTCATACTTTTTGCTTTCCTACTTGATATAGAGTGAGTTTTATTATATTATAAGTCCTTATGATATTCCCTTCCCTGGAGAGACAGGTCAACGATTACCTACAGAAGTAGAAGTCACTCAGCCCTATAGAGAGTTCGGCCTGCAGTGTGCAAGAATTGCCTAAGGTGTGCGCGAGAACATGTTCGGTGGAAAAAGCTATATTGAGCTCGTTACAGGCTTAGAAGGCCTCCCTGTTAGCCAAACTGTGAGTTACAAGCAAGTAAAATTTGTTCCTCCAGGCGAAGAAGAAATAAGAAGATTTCATTTCCATAGACCAAATTTTCCAGGACATTATTCAGAAAATGCTGTCATGCAAGGAATTGTTGCAGCTAGAAAAATACAACGCATATTCCATCGAGGAGCAATTGAAGCAAGAATTGCGACATCAGGTGGAATGGTTGATATCGTGACAATAACAGAAGATCAAGCCGCTGAGGCGTTCCAAAACGCTATCTGGCTTTGGAGCCACGACCTTGCAGGCTTATATATGTTACCTATAGCAGAAATCGCCGTTCAAAGGGTTATTAATGATTATAGGGATGAATATTTTAACGATGCACGTGGAGCGAGAAAAATCTCTCCTGACAGAGTTCTTGATTCCGGCTTCCTCAATATTCACGAAAGGAAAATCTCAGGAATCTGGACCTAGACTATTAGTCAATTTCTTTCTTCCTCAGAGTATGCTATACTACGCTTGTTCAATCAATAGAGATTGAATAATCCTTATTCCAGGCTTCCTTAAGGTAAAAGGCAGATTATCTCTCCCTCACTTAGGATTCCAGGAAATCGCGGGCATCAAAGGGGGCTTTGCCCCTCCGAAGCCCACCCAATGTTTAAGGATTTGTTTTTAAACAAATAAGCATTGGAGCGAACCCACCTTCGCTAAAGCTACGGTGGGCGAAGGGGGGTGAAATCCTAAGTGAACTTCCAAGATCAAACATTAACCTGCAAGGACTGTGGTAAACAGTTCGTGTGGACTGCATCTGAACAAGAATTCTATCAATCAAAAGGGTTTACCAACCCACCGGCTCGCTGTCCTGATTGCCGAAAATTGAAGAAGGCAAAGATGAATGGACAACGAGGAGGCGGCTTTGACCGTCAATCGTTTAAGATCACGTGTGCAAACTGTGGCAAAGAAGATACTGTGCCATTTGAGCCTCGCGGCGATCGTCCAGTCCTTTGTAGAGATTGTTTCAGGCAACAGCGCGATAACCGGTAAAATCGGTTAAGCGTTCATTGGTGAAGAAGCCCGTATCGTTTAGGGTTTGACGTTTAACGTAACCGATTCACGATACGGGTTTCGTAACCGTTTACCTATTACGATCACTGTAGGAACGGAAGCGGATTCACGAGACTACCGTTTTGTCTTATTTCAAAATGTAAATGAGCTCCGGTCGTCCTTCCCGACAAGCCTACTTGACCGATAACCGTTTTCCCTGCTACGACATTGTCTCCTGGTTTGACATACACACTATTCATATGCGCATAGTGCGTAGCTACTCCTGAACCGTTATCAACCCACACGTTATTGCCGTATCCTCCGTCCCACGTCCCCAGGCTGACAACCGAGACTTTCCCATCTTGCGCAGCAATAATAGGCGCGCCAAACGACGAAGTAATATCAAGCGCCATATGATACCATGTTGGAAATTGCGAGATACCTCCTACAACAGGCCAGGTAAAGCCTGCATTTGAAATAGAGACTGGTCCTTGGACGAGGTATACTTGCCGGCGTGGCGTACTCGGACGCTCAGAGGGTTTTATGCCATCAGGAACGATGAGTGTTTGCCCTGCAACCAAGGTAAACGTCTCAGGATTGGCGAAATCATTAAACGGAAACTCTACAATCTTCTGCGGATCTGTATCAAACTTCTTCGCAATAGTATAGACTGTCTCACCTGCAGCTACTTTGTGAACAATTCCGGTGACTGGAGGTATCTGCAGCTGGTCTCCGACAGTAATACTGTCTGATGTAAGGTTATTTGCCCAACGCACTGTTTCAGTCGAGATGCCATATTTTCGGGCAATGGTTGAGATCGTGTCTCCTTTCTGCACAGTATACGTGACTACTTTATCTCGAGGTTTCTCTGAAAGCTGTGTCGCGAAGACGTCATCACCGACTGAGATTGACTGCTCCTCAACCTGAGCATTTGCTAAATTCCGAAGGTCTGAAGAGTCAGTAGCGAAAAGAGGAAACTCATCAGCAATAATAGGAGCGAGAAGAACACCGAGTCCCAAAACAGCCATAGTCGTCAGGTGGAGAAACGGACGGTTATATCTCCCCCTCTTCATGATGAAGAATCGGACCAATCTATTCTTCCATTTCTCAAACCAGACAGAAAAACCCATCACCCGTTTCTTCCCATACGAGGCAAAATAGAGGGAGAAAGCTGTAAATTCTTTCCCAAACCATACGAAGGGCTTTTGTACATAGCGTATACTCCGTATACGTGAAATGGATTTTTTTAGCATGAAGTGCGTGGAGTTAAGTAGAAAGGGTAGCAAAACCCCTTCAGAATGTCAACTTGAAGGAAATTTCAAATAAATACCAATTTCAAATGTCAAATTATCAGCCTTTGCCTAAAGAGTCGAGGAATTCGTCGTTACTCTCAGTCTTCATCAATCGCTCCACAATAATTGCAGTGCGCTCTTCAGGATTGAGCATATCTATCATTCTGCGCATCGTGACAACCTTTTTCAGCTTTGTCTCATCAAGGAGGAGTTCCTCCTGCCTGGTACCTGAGCGCTCGATATTGATCGCAGGATAGATACGCCTGTCTGCGAGCTTACGGTCAAGGTGAAGCTCCATGTTGCCGGTGCCTTTGAATTCCTCATAAATGAGATCATCCATGCGTGATCCAGTATCAACGAGTGCTGTACCAATAATGGTGAGGGATCCTCCCTCTTGACAGTTACGTGCTGCACCGAAGAAGCGCTTTGCTGGCCACAAGGCTGCCGGATCAAATCCTCCCGAAAGCGTTCTTCCAGAAGGCGCAACGGAGAGATTGTAGGCCCTCGCAAGACGCGTAATGGAATCAAGGAGGATCACGACATCAATCCCAAGCTCGACAAGCCGTTTTGCCCGCTCAAGGGTGATTTCTGCGACCCGTGTCTGGTTTTCTGGTGGCTCATCGAAGTTGGAGGCTACGACATCACCTTTGACTGACTGACTGATGTCTGTCACCTCTTCAGGACGCTCTCCGATGAGTGCAGCCATTATGTGGGCCTTGGGGAAATTCTGCGAGATGCCCGCAGCAATTTCCTTCATGATCGTCGTTTTCCCAGCTTTTGGAGGTGAAACAATCATGCCTCTTTGACCAAAACCGATTGGCGCGACAAGATCAATAATGCGTGTTGAGAGAGGCTTTTGTCCTGTTGCGAGGACGAGTTGGCTTTTCGGATAAATAGCTGTCAGGTCATCAAAATACGGCCGCTTCATTGACTCTTCAGCAGCCATCTCATTGACTTTTTCAACCTTCAGCAGGCCATAATACCGCTCCGTATCTTTTGGCGGCCTGGCCATACCCTCGACCATATCTCCAGCACGAAGCATGAAGCGCCTGATCTGGGATTGGGAGATATAGATATCTCTACTTGACGGGATAAATTTAGGTCGCAAAAATCCGTGTCCTTCTGGCTGAATATCCAGATACCCCTTTACTGTTTCAGTAGGTGTTGATTGCGCATAGTCGGCTGAATAGCCCTGATGGCTTCGCGGACTCATTCGAACCGGAGATGGCTGATCTGATTGTCTTTGCTGCAGGGCAAAAGGTTCCTGTACTGAGGGTGTTTGGATAGGAGTAGATGGCGCCTCAGCTGACACAGGCGCGGGTGCGGGAGCGCCGTCCCGAATAATTCGACGGATAGAACCGGATTTAACAGGAGAAGGAGCTTTTCCAACAAAATCAGAAACGCTTGGGGATGGTTTTTTAACTGGCATAAAGAATTAAAATAGAATTAGGAAATGTCTCTTAGTCTGTCTAAATGGGAAGTGTCTACTTGAAGAACTCAGTAGCAGTGTGTATTACACCATAGGTACGCCCTTTTGTCAAGGACTCGGTCTATTTGATCCTAAAACCAGCTTGACAGATCCTATAATTATCTGGTATGGTGCACTAACTAAACATATCTAGATAGTTTAATGGCCACATAGTTTAAAGATATTTTGTCTTTAAACAACATTTTAGCCATGTAGCTATCTAATCATTTAACCATAACTATATAGCCAGTTAACCATCTAACCATGAATAAACCACTTCTAATATCAACTCTCCTTCTAACAGCTGTAGCAATCCTTACTCCACAGGCTTTTTCCCAAACCCCCACCCCTTCAACCTGTCCTCCTGTTTATGGTGGAGGAATTGTCTGTCAAGAGGCGCCAGATTTTAAGGTCGATAAGAAGATGCAGACCCCAAAAAATGGCTCATATGTCGATCAAATCCCAGAAAACGAGACGAAGATCGCACCTGAAAGAACCATGATCTTTCGTATTCAGGTCACCAATAAGACAAACCGTACGCTTCGAAACATAAATATCACCGATACGTTGCCTTCTGTCGTCGAATTTGTCAAAGCAAACCCAACGGTTAGACAAAACAGGCAGCAACTTACCTATACTATAAATTCACTTGAGGCAAAAAAGACGAGCACTCTAAATATCGAAGCGAAAGTGAAGGCAAAAGACGGTCTTCCCGAAGACGACACTCTCTGTGTCGCTAATCAAGTTTCAGCTAAATCAGGCCTGACGAATGAAGCAAAAGACTTTGTTACCTTCTGTATTGATAGAAACGGCTCAGGTGGTACGTCAGTGACGCCAACGCCCTCTTTGACAACTCCAACATTTCCAGGGCAAACCAAAGGAGGGATATCTCAACCTTCACCAAAACCGACGGAAACGGCCGAAACCAAAGGCGGACAGCCAGTCTACCCTGCCCCTTCCACAACCACCAGCCCTGATACAGGCCCTGAGCTCCTCGCGCTCATTGGCCTCTTGCCAGGAGGAGCCTTTGGCTGGTATCTTCGGAGAAAATCGAGAGTAAAGTAATCTTAAGAGGTAGTTTGTTGCCTTTTTATCCTCTCCAGATATAACTAAATACCTCTTAATATAAATTAATCTCTTATTCATCTCCTACCACATTCATTTGGGTATGGTGATAAGGTTTAGTTGTAGCAGCTAGTGTAGGTTTGGTAAAAGGGAAAAGGTTTCTTTCCTATAACTATAACCTTCTCCTATACAGGCAGCTACACCCATACCCAGACCCTCAGACCAAGCGCAGGATCACTACTTTCCCCTCTTGACTTGTCCTATAATGAATGTTATATTCCCCATGAGGCAACTGCCCATTGCTTCCGTAGACATGAAGAAACGTCTCATTTTGGGCGGTTGCGCTTTTTTTGCATTTGTCCTTTTCTTTGCACAGATACCAGCTTTCGCAGCTGGACAGTCAGGACAGTATGGATGCCCTACCCAATACGGCGGCGACTGTCCCTCTGAGGAAATCTCCCTGATCAAACAGGTCAAAAACCCCAAAACAAACGAATTCGTTGCAACGCTTGAGAATACTGACGCTAAATACACTCCTGGCCAAACCGTATCGTTTAAAATTATCGTCAAAAACACCGGGGCCGACACGATAGCAAAAATCACTATTCATGATGTCTTCCCAGAATTCGTTTCATTCGTCTCAGGTCCTGGTAAATTTGATAACAACACAAAAACGCTGACGTTTGATGTCACAAACCTCAAACCTGGTGAAGAAGAAAAAAAAGAATCAATCATACAGGGAAAAGTAGCAGACGAAAAAACCCTACCTTCTGATCAGGGTATCACGTGTGTGGTGAATCACGCAGAAACAACCCTCAACGGCAAGCTCAGTACAAGTGACACGCAGCTGTGTATCGAGAAGCAAGTCCTTCCCGGAACAACAAAAGGCGGACTCAAAGTATTCCCAGCTCCAAAAGCTAAAACAACTCCCCCAACCGGTCCTGAGCTTTTTGCTCTGATAGGACTTTTGCCAGGAGCAACTCTTGGCCTATTCTTACGAAAGAAAGCTAGTAAATAACATAATCCTAAGGAGACAATTACGCTTATGATTGGTCCTTCAGCAGAAGCAGAAGCTCGCAGAGACAGAGGCATCCCAAAAACACCCTATGTGCTTCGGCAAGAGGATTTTGAGGGGATCAGGGTCGAAGACAAGCTCAGTCCGTGGGCAAAAATAGCACTAGTGGGCACAGCAACTGCTGTAGTTGGCGGTATCGTAGGATACTACCTTAGAGGAGATCAAGACGAACCAACGAGAAGCTTTGGTGCTCCAGCTTCACCTGCATCGACACGCACAGCAGAATCTCTGGGCATAACGACGACGGCATCATTTCTCGCCTCTACTCCTGAAGGAACGCCTATCGTTGATGTATCTACGCTCACTCCAACACAGAAGCCAACTCGAGAACCCACTGCGACGCCAACTTCTACACCTACGCAAGAACCAACAACAACGCCTTTCCCGACTACCACTCCCTTCCCGACAGAAACACCAGCACCTACAGAGACTCCGGACAATCGTGTTGAGACAGAAATAGCAGATCGCGAAACAGCAGTTGCGGCAGCGCAAGGAACAATCGATGCCCAAGGAACTCAAATCGCAATTCTGTCAGTAACAGAAACCCCTGATGCCTCATGGATGACGCCTGTGGCAAATCTAGACGATCGAGTATCAGTTTTAGAATCAACAACTCCTTTTCCAACAAGCACTCCATTCCCCTCCCCAACAGCAACTGCAACACCGACTGTTACACAAACTAGTGAATCTACAAGTACTCCTGCACCAACTGAAACCTCAGAGCCAACGAGTACGCCTTTCCCGACTACCACTCCCTTCCCGACTCCTACACCAGATGATCGGATTCCCGAATTAGTCGTGGCAGCAACGGAAAATGCCCAGTACGATGAAGAGCAAGACGCAGCGATTGCGACAGTAGAGTCAGTTGCAGCAACCGCAATGGTCGAGCCACAAGTCACACCAGCTCCGACTGCTACAGCAACGGATGTCCCTCCGACAGCTACGAGTAAAGCAACAGAAGAGCCTACATCGACACGTACTCCTCGACCAGCTAGAACTCCTCGCCCGACACGAACACAACGACCTACTCGCACACCGCAACCAACCGCAACTGAAATATTTACCACAACTTCTGCACCAACAACGCAACCAGAGCCAGTAGAAACACCTCAAGGTATCAGTCTTGTTGAGAAAAGAGAATTGACTGCTGGGGATAGCGAAGAGGCATCTGCATACACAATCTATCAAGGAGATATTGTGGTAGATAGCCAAGCCATATTTGACAATAATAGCCTATCGGGAACGACCTTTTACTCAGGTGAAGGTGGACAGCAAATAGAAGCGCCGTTTGGAACAACAGGTTACCAATACGATGAACCAGTTCCTCTCAATGTCCTAGCAAATAAAATCAAGCAGCAACTTGAACAAGGCTGTGGCTTACCTAATGGATGCCCATATGTTGATGTTTACTACTACAAAAATGGAGATCTTCAAAAAGGGACAATCAAACAAGGGGAAAACATTCAGAAAAAACTTCGTGAGTTTGATATTTCATAACATAAATAGTATCGGAGAAAATCCTAATAATATGATTCAAGCAGAAATGAAAGCAGCTGTAAGTACAAGCCTTACAGATATGCTCGCAAGCAAAATGAACCGCCGAACCTTTGGAGCACTCGCTCTTGGCGCAGTTGCTGCAACACTCGGTGGAGCAGAAAACGCAGAAGCAAAAAAGAAGCAGGATCTTCCTGCAATTGAATTCGGCGATGGAGTTCTCACTGGTGACCAAGAAGCACTTCTTGCTGGAGATAAATTTACAGCAAAAGCATTCACCATTATACAAGGAGATATCAGTCTTGATATAGATGGCGATGGGAAACCAGATCGGCTTTTTGATCTCGACAATCCTAAAACAGGATTAACGACATATGTTGTTGATGGAGGCCAGAAAGGCAAAGCTCCTTTTGGCGCATCTATGAACACATATGACGGACCAATCTCGCTCGAGGATGCAACACAAGCTGTTGACCGACAGTTAGAGTTTGGATGTGGCCGCGATGAAGGTTGCGGTTATGTCAAATTCGTCGTTGTTGATGGCGATCAAGCTCGATCAACTGAGATCAAGAAAGGTGAAGATATTGCTGAAGCATTACAACAGCTTTTCGGTAGTACTGGTAAGGTAGCTGAAGATACAAGCACCTCAACTCCAGAACCAACAGAAGAAGCTATTGGAAGCGAGGTAGTATCCAAGTCCAATATCACTATCGCACAAGGAACAGAAATGTCTGTTCCCGCAGGATTCTTGTGTCCTGGCGATTCTCTCGCGGATGGTGTGAAGTACTTTGATGACAATGGTGCAACGGGGCTTGTTTTAAAAACAACAGATGAAGTTGTTCTTCTAAACGCATTTGGCCCTGTCACCTGTATCGAAGATACTCAGGCAAATATGGAAATGTTGAAGACACAACAAGAAACCAGTGGTTGTGGACTTCCACAAGGCTGCGATACAGTTGTGTTCGTAGCAGTTCCAGGTGGACAGCAGGTCACAGTATAAAAAGGTGGCCACCTGTTTATTTAAAATGGCTCTTGCTTTCGCAGGAGCCATTTTTTATTGACAAATCTTATATGATATTATATACTACAAGACATTGTTTATGGAAAAACTTGGTGTGAGTTCCTCTACTATAGACCATTTGTCTTTTTCTTTAACACGGCGGCAATTGGCTCCCATCATCGCAGGAATTACTCTAGGAACGGGAAGCCATGCATCTGTTGCGCAAGAGCCAACGCCTCAGGCATCACCTGAAGCAAGTCCTGTCCCACAACCGACAGCAGTCCCAGAACTAACCAAAATTCCTGAGGGAAGCAGCTATGAAATCACCCTCGGATCAGAAGTTGAAATTCTCCAATCAGTTCCAGGTCTTTCTCATTTCCCTGACACGCATACCTCTATCCTTCCGCTAAACGAAGGTGCAATCGCTGTTTATTTATCAGGCGCTGGTTTTTCCTATCGATTAACAGGTCCTGATATTTTTCATCTGAAGCCGTTACAAAATGAAAAAGGCTTTGCCAAACCCCTCTTGTTGCCAGACTACGGAGCAGCATTTGGAAAAAACTACCGAGGATTTGGCTCAGTGCTGCCCGGGAGAACTCCAGATGAACGAATTGGCATCTTCCATGCCGAAGAACATATTCCGTCAAATGCCTTCTTTAAGGCAAGTATTGGCATAGCTTTATCAAAAAATAATGGCTACAAATGGGACAATAACAACGTCATACAAATAATTCGCGGCAGAAACGAAGCACAACTTCAGGAACCAGCTGTATCTGGCGCAGGACAACCTTCTGCAGTTATCATAAAAGGTGATCAGAAAGATGATCAGATTTATCTCTACTATATTGATTGGTCAGCAGGACCTGGACAATATAAGCCAACCGGCATTCATTTAGCTCAGGCTCCTCTTGCCGACTGCACCAATCCAGACGCATGGGAGAAGCACATTGACCAAGACTTTAAAAATGGAGGTCTTACAGGCGAGAGCACTCCTGTTGTTTTACCGCCAGATCCTATGGGAGAAACTGGATATGCTGCTCTGCCAAGCGTGAGTTTCAACGAAGCGCTAAACAAATATCTTATGGTTTTTGAGACAAATATTGGCTTTTACTATACTGACTCATCTGACGGTATTACCTGGTCAGAAGGGAAAGTGCTGATGCCATTTACGAAATGTGATGATCAAGGGAGTTGTCAACCTTTCCGTACTCAGCAGCGGCAGAGTGGTGATACTTGGTACAGCTATCCAACCCTTGTTACTCCACATCTTCGCACAGACCAGACAACCTGGAATACTGGTATGCTCCTTTGCTCAAAAGGTGTTGAGGGAGACGGAATAGGACATCACATGGTAGGATTTGCTTTCGAGATAAAAGCAAAGTAATTTACGCTTTATAATGAAGCCATGCTATTCCTCAAAACACATTGGCCACAACTCACCCTTCTTCTTTTAAGTCTCACTCTCTGCATCCTCAACTATACTCCAGGCACGTATCTTTCAGGTTGGGACACATTGCATCCTGAATTCAATTTCAGCCTCAATTTCCAGAGAATCCTTTTTGGCGTTTTTCGGCCAGAACAGGGCCTAGGAGCTGTCGCAGCGCATGCACACATGGTCGAGCTTCCCCGCATGCTCCTTCTCTGGATCCTAAGTCCTGTAATCCCTCTGTCATTTCTCCGCTATAGCTACATCTTTTTAATGCTCATCATCGGACCCCTGGGAATGTATTATCTTGTCCGCCGTGTACTCTCAAAACACACAACCCACCACTCACAACTTATTGTCCAGCCATCTTTCCTCGCCGCTCTCTGGTACCTCACAAATCTCGGCACTGTGCAGCAATTCGTCGTGCCGTTTGAGATGTTTGTGACGGAGTATGGATTCTTACCATGGCTGTTTTATTTTGCAATATCTTTCCTATTACCCCTCTCCCCCAGCGGGAGAGGGTCTGTCCCGACCCACGTCGGGACAGGGGTGAGGGGAAACAATGCAGGAATAAACCTGCTTAGCATTGCTAAATGGCTATATAGCTATATAGCTATTAAACGCTCCAACCGCCCCCTTCTCCTCTTCGCCCTCCTTTCCTTCCTCGCCTCTGGCATGGCGTATGCCGCAACACTCTGGTATATGTACTTCGGATTTCTCGCACTGTTCTTATTCCTCCAAAGTCTCCCGACACTCATCAAAAAAGATTTTTCACTTGGCAAACGATCACTCATCTTGCTAGCGATCACTATCCTCGTTAACGCATACTGGCTACTTCCAAATCTCTACTTTGCCATCACCCAAAGTGCGACGATCCAAAACGCCAATATCAACAAGCTTTTTTCAGAACAAGCCTTTTTATATAACAAAGAATTTGGAACACCAGATAACATACTCCTTCTCAAGAGTTTTTTCTTCGACTGGAGTATCTACAATGGTCGTAGTTTTGAGCCACTACTGAAAGTCTGGGCCCAACATATAAAGAACCCATTTATACTATCAATCGGCTTCCTCACAGGAGTAATCGCAATCTTTGGTGTTATTAGTTCTTTCATTAAAAAATCTTTTCTTAACCAGGTTCAGCCTTGTACCTGGCGGTATAGCTTACTCGGCCTTCTGGTGTTTGTTCTCATTTTCCTTTTTAATGACAATCCACCCACCAATTTTCTTTTCCACCTCATTGGAAAAGTCTTTCCAATCTTAGAAGAAGCACTCAGGTTCCCGCATAACAAAGTCCAAATTCTCTACATGCTCGTTTTCGCCATCTATTTTGGAATTGGCAATAATCTCTTGCTGTCAATGCTCAGCAAATACGTTCACAGCTTTCAAAAAACAATTATTACAGGTTACTGCGTTCTTCTAGCAATACTCTCGCTCATGTTCTTTGTACCAGCATTCCAAGGCAAATTACTTAGCCCGTATATGAGAATTCAGTTACCGAACGAGTATTTTCAGCTTTTTGACTTTATGAATAAGCAACCCGATGAAGCACGAGCTGCTTATCTTCCTGTTCATTCTTTTTGGGGATGGGAATACCACCAGTGGGGAGATTCTCCCTCACCTAGTTTTCAAGGCGCAGGGTTCTTGTGGTTTGGCATGAAGCAACCACTCCTCCATAGAGATTTTGACCGCTGGAGTTCGTATAACGAACAAGCGTACAAAGAGTTCAGCTTTGCCGTCTACTCCAAAAACCCTACGCTTCTTGCAGAAGTCGCGAGGAAATACAACACCAAATACTTCATCC
>JACPGQ010000014.1 GCA_016188975.1 Candidatus Levyibacteriota bacterium
ATTGATAACAGGAACCTTTGCATACTTTGCAAACTGCACAAGTGTACTATGCTCGTTTACACGTAAGGCTATAGCATCTGCCATCGACGCGATAACATATGCCATATCATTGATCGGCTCTCTAACACCTAGCCCAATTGCCCTCCCATCATACGAAAATGTTGCGCCACCTAACTGATGCATAGCTCTTTCAAAAGAGAGCCTCGTCCGAAGGCTTGGTTTTTCATATATTGCGACAAGTGACTTACTCAGAAGCAATTTCTGCTTTTTACCCTTCTTCAGACGAACAGCAAGAGCAATGATGTGCAGCACTTCGTCTTTTGACAAATCAATAATTGATAAAAAGTCTTTTTTCATAAGACGTTCCGGGGCAGAGTCATCCCCCGCCCCGAAATATACTTAGGCTACCCCTCTTGCGGAAGCAAGTTTCATCTGGAGTGAATAGACTTCAATAAATCCAGCACTTGCGTTAACATTGAATGCATACCCTTCTTTTGTATTAAACGATGTGTACGCCAACGCATTCTTCGATTGCATCGACACAACATCTGCTTTTCCTTTATACATTTTTACTGTAACCTCTCCCGTAACCTTCGCGTTCACAAAATCATTAAATGCATTTATTGCATGCATCGCTGGGTCATACCACAACGCGCCATAGCAAAGATACGCCCATTTTGTATCGAGTTGCTCCTTGAGTTCATTGAGCGTTCGTGTCCCGACGTACTGCTCAAGCGCCTTATGAGCTTTAATAATCACGTGTCCTGCCGGCATTTCGTAGACTCCCCGGCTCTTAAGACCTACTAACCTATCCTCTACAAGGTGAACAACCCCTACACCATGTTTGCCTGCGAGTGAATTTAGTATGCTAATCAGCTGCGAGAGCTTCATCTTCTTACCATTGAGCTCAACCGGAAACCCTTTCTCAAACTGTATCTTCACATAATCCTCTTTCTCTGGAGCGTTTTTGGCTAATGTATAAGTCGTAAGAAATTTCTCAATCGGCGGGATAAGATGAGGATATTCAATCTCTCCTCCTTCCCACGTCATTCCCCACATATTGTCATCAACGCTATAAGGGAAGTTAACGCTCGCAGGAACGGGAATCTTATGCTTTTTGGCATAGGCAATCTCCTCGTTCCTATCCATGTTCCACTCTCTGACAGGAGCAATAATTTTGAGTTTCGGCTCAAGAGTGAGTATGTACCCCTCTATCCTCACCTGATCGTTGCCTTTACCGGTACATCCATGAGCAACTGCATCAACATGCTCTTTCTTGGCTACTTCGACTGCTTTTTTTGCTAAGATTGCTCTACCCATTGGTGTTGAGAGATGATAATCTCCCTGATATGACGCATTTGCTTTAATACCTTTCGCCAGAAACTCCTCTGCAAATTCATCTTTCGCGTCAAGCACAATTGCTTTTTTCGCGCCAAACTTCAGCGCTTTTTTCCTCACTTTCTCCAAATCATCATGTTGTTGACCCAAATCTAGTGTCAGTGCAATAACATCTGCCTTGTATTCATCCAGAATCCATTTGAGCATGACACTCGTGTCAAGTCCTCCTGAATAGAGAAGCAAAACACTTTTCACATCGCCAATTGCTGCTTCATACGATGAGACTTTTATATATTTTGTCGACTGTTTCAAACTACTCACCTCCTTTCAAGAGAAATTCAAGTAGATCTTGTTTTCTCTTTTTTTCTTTCCGAAACTCGTCCCGCATCTTCTTTACTTGTTTTTCGTACCGGAGAACGCTACTGGCTTTCGGTTGTTTCTGAAGAGATTTTTTTCCCAAGGAAGAAAGGTCCTTTGCCACATGCTGATATGCAGTTCTGAATGGAATTCCCTTTTGCACGAGAGCAAAAGCTGCATCTGTCGCATAAAGCTCGCTCGTCATTGCACTTTCTAATTTCGTTTTGTTGGTTACGAGATTTTCAGCAACAATTTTCGTTGCATGGAGTGAAGAAATTGTAATTGAGAAACTCTTCAGCAATGCTTCTTTGGCATCCTGTATATCCCTGTTGTAACCGGAGGGAAGATTAGTTGAAAGGCTTATTATCTGCGTGTAAAAACCAAGGAGTAAATGGACCTTGCTCCTAAGCAACTCCGCAATATCGACATTCTTCTTCTGGGGCATAATGCTGCTTCCTGAAAGGAGCGAGTCAGAAACAGCGAAAAAGTTATATTCACTTGTGCTGAACTGCATCACGTCTGATGCACATTTGTTGATAGTCAATCCAATCTGCAGCAGTGAAGCGATGATTGCCGCATCAAATTTACTTCGAGAGTTTTGGCAGTAGAGCGGATTATTTTGTACTTTTTCAAAGCCCAAAAGTGATGCAGTATAGGCTCTATCAAGTGGTAGAGAGACGCCGTATCCAGCTCCAGATCCGAGCGGAGATTGATCAATATATTTTAGTGATTGTTGAAAAAGAAAATAATCATCAAGAAGGCTTTCAATAAAACTTTCGGCCCACAATCCTATACTTGATGGCATTGCTTTTTGCATGTGGGTATATCCGGGCATGGGGATTGAACCATGCTGCTTGGCAAACTGAATAAACGCTTCAATAAGCAACAGAAGTTCTTCTTTAAGAGACAGAGATTGGTCTTTTATAAACAGGCGTAGCATCGTTAAGACTTGGTCATTTCTCGATCGCCCTGTATGAATCTTTTTGCCTACTTCTCCATATTTTGTCGTCAGATAATTTTCGATTTTCGTATGTACATCTTCGTCTCCCATTTGGGGAATAAATTCTCCTTTTGCAAACATTTCCATAATCTCCTGCAAACCTTTTTGGGCTGTTTTGTGTTCTTTTGGAGTCAAAATCTTTATCTTTGCCAGCACAGCAACATGCGCCATCGTCCCATATACGTCATACAAAACAAGCTCCTGATCCAACACAAGATCATCCTTCGTCTCAAAGGATTCAACAAATTCGTTCAGCTTTATACCTTTATCCCACAGCTTTTTCATATAATTTGCTTCTCCATAATGAGTTCATCAAAATATTTTCCCTCAAAAAGTATTTCGTCCGTATTCTTTCCAATAAATTTGAACCCGAAACTTTTGTACAATTCCATAGCGGGTTTTTGTGTTTCTGAGACCCATACTTTCACTTTTAGAACTTCTTTGTATTTTTTTA
>JACPGQ010000017.1 GCA_016188975.1 Candidatus Levyibacteriota bacterium
TGGTTAATTGGAATAAAAATATTATATGAAAAAGGTAGGTTTTTCATGCTCTTCTCTATTGCATTCGCATTTACTTTTATATACCTCAATATTTTTCAGACACCCAAAAAACTTATATCAACTTTTGGTGAAGGGAGGTGAATTAAATGAGTATTAAAAAAATAGTCACAGGATTTGTCGGAGGCGGAGTTTTGTTTGGTGTATTAGCGCTTTCTGTCTTTGCAGCAACCACATACTCTCTTTTCGGAGATGCAACAATAGTCCCCGGTGGAAATCCTTTGAATGCAGCCCAAATTAGAAGTGACGCCACAATTGCTCCTAGCTTTGGAGGCGTAAGCGTTGTTCCGGATGCTCCCATAGCCTGGGCAGACCTAGCTACATTGAGCACAGATTACAATGTGACCGATGATAATTGCGGTGGAGGATCTCCTCGTGTCTCAATTCGTGTTGATACGGACAATGATGGGATATCCAATGGCAACGTTCACGTTGCTATTGGGCCCTCACCAGCCTTTACAGGATGTGCAGCAGGTTGGCAAACAACTGGAAACCTTATTGGTAACGAAGATGCCGGAAGGTACGATTACTCACAGTTTGGAGGTTCTCCATTTACAACATATAGCGCTGCACCGGCCAGTGTTACGGCAGGCCAAGTTATAGGCGTAGTGGTGGTGGTTGACGGAAGCTGGAGTGCCGCAGCAACAGGAGGCGACGGCGAACAAACGGTTCTTGTTGATAACATCAATCTTAATGGTGATGCGACGACATTCGATGACCCGGTTAGCAAGGATGATTGCAAGAACGGTGGCTGGGAAGCATATGGCTTTAGCAACCAAGGACGTTGTATTCAGTTTGTGAATACGGGAATAGATAGCCGTTAGGCAAAACTAAAAACTTAGATTCTTAAGGATTACGCCGCTCCCCAAATTTGGGGAAGATGCGGTAGGGATGGTTATGGGAAAGAGTGTTAGAGCAGGCTAAATTGTGGGAACTTTTAAAATCCTCCTCCAAGCTTTTCAGGTGGATTGTAGTTTTACATTAGCCTGCAGCCTCTGGGATTGCATCCGGTAGTCACCCTTTAATAGCTTCTTTATTTCGACCCATCTTTGCCTCAACTCCCCAATGTAACTGACATTCTCAAAGACCTTGATGATTGCCTCGAAACTGGGCTGTATACTGTAGTAAGGTGCGGGGAGTAGAGGTTTTGCCTTTTCTAAATCTAGACCGTGCTTACTGCAGGTCAGCTTGTTTGATATAGTTAATCATAGTTGACTTTTAGAATTTATTAGGATTATGGTATAAGTACCTATCACGCAAAAGAGTTGGGAAGAGTTTTTTAGAAAGGGGGTGAGAAACACAGTGGCTAAGAGTAATACGATCAAATCCTCACACGTCAGGTTTGGACGAAGGACATATTTCTTCGATATCAACCTCTCCGCAAACAACAAGAAATATCTGAAAATCACAGAATCCAAATTTCTGGGAGAAGGAAAAGACAGGCAGTACAATTCCTTTATCCTGTTTCCGGAGGATGTCGTGGAGTTTGAGAAAAACCTCAAAGAAATGGCAGGTTCTTTGAGTGAGAAGTGATCTCAACATGTCTTGCAGCCAGGCAGAGTACTATGCCTGGTGAAGGCAATTATGCGAGTTATCTCTCAACCACTAGATACAACCTCTTGTCGCAAATTTATTTTAGAAATACGTTTGTTATACTGAAGAAGCTATGTCGATTCAAAGACCCGACACTCCTTCTCCCTCGCAAGGTGAAGGAAAAATAACCAAACTAACGCCTGCTCATCCTGCGAGCAACGCGAGCAACAAACCGTCTGAAACAGTAACGTCATTTCTAAACACTCATCATAATCCGTCTCTTGCAGATATAGCAGCAGACAGGTCAACTCAAGAAATCACAGGAGCTATAGCAGATGGCGTGGAGCTTGATCCACGATTTGGCGCTATAAGAAGTGAGCTTATCGCTGCATGGGAACGGTCACACCCAGGACAAGACATTCTCTCTGCAGCAGGGCAGAACTACAATCTCGGTAATCCAGGGAATCCTGACGCACCAACACTGAGCACAGATACCACACGTCTTTTTAGAGAACGATTCCCTGAAGATGCGAGAGGGTATGATGCAAAAGAACGAGTGAGAGTGTACGCAACTCCACGAGAAGACCCCGCATACCGCTCTGCTCAAGATGCAGCGCTCGAGATGACAAATAGAGACCCACTCTATAGACAAGATCCATCAAGAGACACACTTCGCTCTGCAGCAATTCACGCTGATTATGTCACATGGACTGAATTTGCTAAGAAATTTCCAGAAAAAACCTCGGCCTACACAGCAATGGGTGATCCTCACCTTATGCTCGCACAACAGCGATTAGAACACTCTAACAAACAAGGAGTAACGTCTCTTCATCAAACGCCAATGCAAGGAGCAGAGCAAAACAGCGATCAGACACAGAAAAATACCCCTGAATCAAGCGCAAATATTCTTCTTGAAGAGGCAAAACGACCATACACGATTGATGACATCCGCGCTACGCAAGCAGATATGGCGCTTTTTGATGCATATAGTACCAAGCAAGGGCGAACATTTACCTATTTTTCAAACGGATTTTATGACTACCTCACCACAGGCAGCTCTCTATCGCACCGTGGGCTGTATCCTGAAAACCGCCAACCACCGATGCCTGAACAATTAACAAATCCAGAAGCATATGACGCACTCATACTCAAATTCTATACGGGTTGGAGAGAGAATATGATCAACAACAGAGATGAAGCGGCATCCCGAAGGCCTGATCTTATGAAAAGACTTGGTGACCCAAACCGCCTGCCTCTTCCAAAATCGGCAACTGAACTTAGAGAGATATTTGAGAAGTACCCGGAACTCAATGAGATATGCGGCGTCTCCTATCAAGGTGATATACAAGAAGCACGGTTCAAGACACCCTTTGTCCATTTTGTCGGACATCGCTACAGTGGGTATGCGTATGAGCGGCCAGAAACACAAGTGAGACTCTATCTCCATCCACCAAAAGAGGCGCTCCCTCACATTGCACAACAATTCGCAGACCAAGCAATTGCCCAAGACGTGCCATTTACATTTAAGCTCATCGACTTTTCTATTGCAGAAAGTAATGCCGACACGCGTTTAGATCGCATGATTTTCTACACTGACAATCAAAATGCAGCAAAGACACTTGAGATTTTACAGGGCATTCAAAAAACCCATCCTGAGTGGTTTGCAAACCGCGAACTTCCTCCACTCACCGCCGAAGTAATTCCTGGCATAGGTTTTGCGCAAGATCCTTCAGCTATTCAGGATGCAAAATTTGCCGACCATGGAAAAACAAAAACGTCATTCAATGGTGTTCGCTCACGATTTTTGGAACAAGCATGGCAAGGTGCAACGATTGATATCCTCAAGACATTCCCTGACCAACGACTGGGGAATGGGCAGACACTTCGAGAAGTCTTTGGCCAAAAGGTTGCAGAGCAAGGGATAACTCCTGATGAAGCGAGACAATTGTGGGCAAATGGTCTTGATGGGCAGAATCTAAACCAGCAGATGAGAGGAAAACTGCAGTCTGCAGTAAGTAGAACAATGATTGCTGTCATGCCCAAAATCTCAGCTGAATCACTCAAGCCATATATAGATCAACGGATTGCTGCACTTGCTCCATCATTTGAGATCGACCCGGAGAACCTTGCACGAAATGCAACGTAACCAATAAGGAATGAAGATAAATAAAGAGTGGCATGAAACGCACAGGATGCCGACCCGCCTGCCAGCGCCTAAGCGCAGCGATAGCGGGCAGGAAAATCCGACCCTTGAACAACTAATTCGCTGGCATGTGAAACACTCAAAAGCCTGCGGTTGTCGTGAAATTCCTCAAAAGCCTCAGGAAGAAATTCGCAAAAGAAAGACCCACTAGTGCTACAATTAGCCTATGGCAAAAGGAAAAACTAAACCTAGCGACTGGTCTCGCTTGGACCAAATAGCGCTTGACATCGAGTTTCTCCTCATAAGCGTCGTCCAGGGAGTCGCACTTGCTGCACTCGCAGGTGCTGCGGTGCAACCAATCGAATCTCTTTCATGGCAATATATTCCTTATGCAGTCACCGCATTTTTAGTCGTCCTCATCTTCTGGTCAGGAGCCATTATCCACGCACTCTCTTTTATTGACTGGCCTTTAGACCTGATGCATAGTTTTTTATACTTCTTAGCAAGTTTTGTCGAAGTTATGGCGTTTACCCATATAGAAAATCCGCTCCTTTGGTTTATCTTTATCCTGGGTTTTCAACTCGTCTCAGCAATTCTCTACCGCTATGACCTCACGCTCATTAAAAAACACGAAGTCAGCTTTGCAACACCAAAAGCGAGATCTGCCCTCTACGCGCATACACTGAGTCAGCAGGAAAAAGAAATGTCCACCTATGTTCCTCTCGCCATACTTTACAGCAGTATTGCCATTGCAAGTATCTATTTCTTCCCCTCGCTTTTTCTTGAAAAAGGCTACCATCTCCTGTTTATTCTCGGCCAACTTCTCTTTAGTCTCTTTTTCCTCAAAAATTCGATGGCGAGTTTTAAGAAACGATCCATGCTCCTAGAAGCCTCAAGTAAATAGTCGCATTGTTGTCATCATTGCCCCTACGAAAGGGTGGTATAATGCACCACCATGGAAGTTCTCTTTCAGTCGACTCTCGTTTTTCTCCTTGTCTTCCTCAATGGCTACTTTGTCGCTTCCGAATTTGCGCTCGTTGCTGTCAGAAAAACAAGAGTTGCTGAGCTTGCTAAAAAAGGGAACATGTCTGCAAAACTCTTGCTGGGAGCGCTTGAGCGCATGGACATGTATATCTCTGCAACCCAACTTGGCATAACCCTTGCAAGTCTTGCCTTAGGATGGGTGGGAGAACCATTCCTGGCACGTCTCATTGAACCGTTTTTCTCTTTTTTACCAAACGAGCAGGCTGTCATTACCTCACATACCCTTGCCGTCGCTGTGGCATTTGGAGCCCTCACATTCCTCCATATCGTACTCGGTGAGCTGGTACCGAAATCCCTGGCGCTACAGAAATCTGAGAGAACATCGCTTCTTATTGTTTCACCGCTTCTTCTCTTCACGAATATTTTTCGGCCAGCCATCTGGTTTCTCAATGGTACGGGACAAATTATCCTGCGCATCTTCGGTCTTCACAATCCTCAGGGCAATCAATCTGTGTACTCTGAAGAAGAAATAAAGATGCTTCTTACCCAAAGCGGAAAAAGCGGCCAAATTCCGCAAAAAGAAGTCGAGATGGTTTATAACGTGTTTCAACTTGGTGATATTCTGGTAAAAACCGTCATGGTCCCGAGAACAGACATTATTGCTTTCAATGTAGCGACACCCTTAAGCGAAATCCTCAAGAAAATTGCACGACATCCGCACAGCAGGTTTCCTGTTTTTGAGAACACCATCGATAACGTCATTGGCTTTGTGCACATTAAGGATGTGTATCGTGAGCTTTTCCGAACAGGAAACAAGGTCAAACTTACAGAGCTTAAAATCATACGGGAAATTATAAGTGTTCCTGAAATGAAAAAAATCGATAGCGTGCTGCAAGAAATGCGAAGAAAACGCATCCACCTCGCAATCGTCAACGATGAGTACGGCGGTACAGCAGGGATTGCAACGCTTGAGGATATCCTTGAAAGCGTTGTCGGGGAAATAGAAGACGAGTTTGATCAACCGCTTCAGGATATCACGCGCCAAAAAGATGGCTCATACCTCGTGGAAGGCCGTACACATATTGATAATGTGAGAGAGAAATTTAAACTTCCTCTCAGGGGACAAGGGTATACAACAATCGGCGGACTCGTCTTTGGGCTTTTGGGACATGAACCTCAGGTAGGTGATATCGTGCAAATCAGCGATCTCCATATCGAAGTCAAACAAATACGCGGCAAGCGAATTAAACTCTTAAAGATAAAACGAGAGACGAGAAAGAAGAAAAAATCCTGATACAATACGTAGTATGGAGAACGTTTTTGTCAGCTCACATCCTTTGGTTCTTACTGCCCTCTCCTTTCTTCGCGACAAAACTACCCCTCGTTCTGCATTTCGTCACTACGCAAGGATCATCGCGATGCTTCTTATTACTGAGGCAAGCTACGATCTTTTGCTCAAAGAGAAAAAGCTAACAACTCCTCTACAACCGACTTTTGGGATGGTTGCTGAGGAACATGTTGTTCTCATGACTATTTTCCGTGCTGGGCTTTCGATGCTTGAGCCTGCACTCGATTTATTTCCCCATGCGCCGGTTGGGTTTGCGGGGCTTGTCCGTGATGAAAAAACAGCAGTCGCATCTGAGTATTACTGGAAAGTGCCCCGTCTTACCAAAGAAAGCGTTGTTTTTCTACTTGATCCTATGCTTGCGACAGGCGGATCATTGCTGCATGTTCTGAAAAAGATACAGACACCTGTTAAGCAAATCAGGCTCGTCACCATCATTAGCGCGCCTGAAGGAATTACATCAATTCATGATCAGTTCCCAGGTGTCCTCATTTTCACAGGGGCAGTTGATGAGAAGCTCAACAACCAAAAATTTATCGTTCCGGGACTTGGTGATTTTGGCGATCGGTACTTCGGAACAGAAGAATAGGTAATGATCCATCCGCTCTCAACGCTCATTCTAGGTTTTTTTCTTGGTCTCACCCACGCTCTTGAGGCAGATCATTTGATCGCTGTCAGTACCATGCTGACAACAAGCAAAAACCCTCTGAAAGCAATGCTTGTTGGTATGTTTTGGGGAATAGGGCACACGACAACGCTCTTTCTTGTTGGGCTTATTGTCCTCGTGCTTCACGTCTCGATACCTGAATCAGTAAACACAGGTCTTGAGGGCCTTGTGGGGATCATGCTCATTTTTCTTGGGATCTCGACTCTGAGAAGAAAAACGCAAAGTCTCCATGAACACGAACATGCCCATACTGATGGCGACAAACACACACACCTTCATGCGAATCATACGCATCGCCATCACCGATCCTTTCTCATAGGAACTATTCACGGTCTTGCAGGAAGCGGAGTGCTTATGGTTTTGGTGCTTTCAACGATTAACTCTGTCCTGCAGGGGATCATCTATATTATCCTCTTTGGGGCAGGATCCATTGCCGGAATGAGTGTTATGAGTCTTCTCTTTGGGCTGCCCGTACGCTACTCACATCGATTCGAACGCATCAACCAGGTACTCCACGTCCTCCTCGGATTTGTCAGTGTCGGGTTCGGAGGATTTGTGCTATACGAAACCCTGACGGCACTTCAGATACTATAGCTAAGGTGCTTTTCCTCTGGTATGCATGACCAGCAGTACACCACGCTCAACAGAAACTGCTGCGTGCTGGGAAATAATCTCGTTGCTTACACCACGAGTTTTACCAAACCTTAACGTATCCTGCCTTAGTTTCCATTTTAACCCTCTCGTCGTCACGCCTTTTGCATCACCGAGTAAGGGGACAAGTGAAACATACTCTCCTTTCTCACCGAATAATGCAAGATGTTTCCTCACGATATGGAGTGTTTGCTTCACGTCGATAATCGTTACTGAATCAAACAAAACAAAATCGGAAGAGAGGAGAAGTAATGTCGCCATCATATGATCAATTCTGCTACCAACAAAACCGAAAAAGATAATGTCTGTATACCCTTTCTCTCGTGCGAAATGAATCGCAAGCTCTGAATCCGTCTCGTCTTTTTCTTTCGGGTGATGTATCCACGTAATCTTGTGTTTTTTTAGCTCCCGGAGTGTCGCTTTGGGGAGTGAATCCTGATCACCAATGATCACGTTGGGAACAACACCAAGTGCGACTGCGTGTTTGGAGCCACCGTTAGCACAGATAATCGTATCTGTCGTTTTGATTGTTTCAAAAACAAGATCTCGTGGAGGCCTATTACCGTTGAGAAAAATCACTGCACGTTTCATGTGCTTCTTCCATCAAAGCTGACATGTGCATATTCTATGACTCTCCCTGCATCGCCAAACGCAAGCCGCCAGGCGTTACCCTTTTTAGGATCAAGAGACGATATTTCCTGCAAATGAGATGAGACTGGTGCATCACTATGCAATAGTTTCCACATCACGTAAGCGATTGGGCTTCCATGGCTGACAATACCAATTCGTTTTCCTGCATACTGCTCTACCAATCCTCGCACCGCCCCTACCATCCGAGAAGCAATATGCTCAGGCTCTTCGACAGACATACCTTCTGGTAAATGGGAAAGGTCCAAAGAAGCTGCCTCCTCAAGCGTCATGCCTTCAAAACCTTTGGAGTCTGTCTCCAAAAGCTCCTCATCTATCTCGTAAGGAATACCAAACCTCTCCACTAGAATCTCAGCTGACTCCCGTGCCCTTCGAAGGGGACTTGTGACCAGCACATCTATGCCGCCATCATGAAGCGCAATCATGTTACCCAGTTTCCCTATCTGCTCCCGCCCTAGATCATCAAGGCCAATATCAACAACCCTGCCATAAAATTTCTTCTCTGGGTTATCAAGTTCCCCGTGCCGTATAAGATAGATGGTGGTATCAGACATGCCTATGTAGAGGTAATCTTAGCAAACCAACTCTTCGAAATCCACGACGGTTTATCCAGACCCATGTTTGTGTATTCTCTTACAGAAAAAAGAGGAAGAAAATGTGTACTAGTGCAAATATACCAATATATTGGTAGTAATCCACAAGACTAGTGCCTTGAAGCTTTTTGCTTTCTCCCTGCAAAACACATATCATACTCTTCACAGCCTAAATCTGCATACCTGGGCCTATCTCTTGGAAAAAAGATTCGATTAATAAGCTCCATAAGCTCAAGACTAATATCAGCAAGATCGAGAAACGTTTCATTTAAAGGAGAGATGACACCTTCTCTCGCAAGTGCAAGAAATGCACGACTATCTCTTTCTATCGCAACATAGGCAAATAGCGCTGAGGTTTTTGAATCTTTTAATTCATCACTAATTTCGCTAACTTGCTCTTCGAGAGAGCTAGAATATGCTCTTCTTATTTTAACATGTGCGTAATGACGTGAATGAGAAAGAACTTCCTGAGCTCTTCTTATAAGTTCGGTCTTCTCGGAATCAGGAAGGTACCAAAATACATTGAGTATTTTCTGAATACTATTTCCATATCTTGTTAATAGATGAAGCAACTTATTTACTGCGACCGTGAAGGAGTCATCTCCCTCTAATGTATCGCTCCCATTCTCTGGCAATAATCCTTTGTCAAGCTGAAATTTAAACGCTTGTTTTTTCAAATCGATGCTTCTGACTTCCTCAGATGTTTCTTCAGAAAACTTTTCTCGTCTTGTGTCTCTACAAATTTTACAAACACTTGCAAGAAAGTCCTCATCACCAAAATGATCGCAGTAGTTAAAAGGACACTTGTCAAACCATTCTTTACTTATCCACGGCGGCTTAATGAGTCCCATACTCGCCAATTGTATAGTAGAAAGTGAGAAGTGTTAATAAGTGCAAATATACTAGTATATTAGAGAAAATTGTTTCCAGAGAATCTGATCACGGAAATATAAATTTGTTAGGAATGAAACTATTTATTTAATAGAGTATCTCTGCTTCAGTCTATCTACCATTTGTTGAGCTCCTTCATTTTCTGAAGGTTCAGGTGATAACAAGGCGCTTGCTCCCTGGAAGGCAACGATAACATCTTCAGGGTTTTGTAAGTTTTCACTTACGCCTCTTGTAAATACACCGTGACCTAATGATCGTAACGTTTGTAACATCGTATTTTGCTGATCAGGGGACATATTGAGCATCGCCCCTGCGATACCATCACTGATGGAGGAAGTCAGATGTGATAAGTTTTCTGCTAGGTGAGGGGATTGCTCCTTAAGCACCCCTGCGTATGTCCTAACTTTAGGAGGTTCATTTGTTGGTTGTTCTGCCATATCATCGTGGAATACTTAAAAAGATAATACCGATTCTCTTATCAAAAAGCAACAATTATCCCAAATAATCCTTAAGCTTATTCCCTCTACTTGGGTGGCGGAGTTTGCGCAGAGCCTTTGCCTCGATCTGACGGATACGCTCACGGGTGACGGCAAACATGCGGCCAACCTCCTCCAGAGTCTTTGGCCTACCATCCTTGAGACCAAATCGTTCCTCAAGAACACGCCTTTCACGATCTGAAAGGGTAGAGAGTACTTGTTCTACTTGCTCTTTCAAAAGCTCCCGCGATGCTGAATCAAAAAGTGTTGGCGCGGACGTATCATGGATAAAATCCCCCAGGCGTGAATCTTCCTCATCACCGACTGGCGCCTCCAAAGATGCCGGGTTTTGGGAGATTTTGATGATTTCAAGCGCCTTGTCAGGCTCTATCCCCAGTGCTTTTGCCACTTCCTCAGGTGTCGGTTCACGCCCCAGCTCCTGCATGAGCTTTCGGGACATACGGAGAAACCTATTGATATTTTCAACCATGTGTACTGGAATACGAATCGTACGAGCTTGGTCGGCAATAGCACGAGTCACACTTTGGCGGATCCACCAGGTAGCATAGGTTGAGAATTTGTAGCCTCTTCGCCAGTCGTACTTCTCTACAGCACGGATAAGCCCCTGGTTGCCTTCCTGAATGAGATCAAGAAGTGACAGACCACGGCCAATGTACTTTTTGGCAATTGACACGACGAGACGGAGATTTGAGTTGATGAGGATCTTTTTTGCCTCACGGTCGCCTTTCTCAACACGCTTTGCAAGCTCAATTTCCTGGTTGAAGTTCAGAAGCGGAATCCGGCCGATTTCTTTCAGGTACATGCGAACCGGATCTGAAACAGTCCCTTCGGTAAGAACGGTGAGTGCCTCAAGCTCTTTTTCCAAATCCTCAATCGGCTTTTGGTCGTCCTGCTCTTGAGTAACTGACTCGAAGACATCAACATCTGCCTTCATGAGCTTGTCATAGAGGCTATCAAGTTCTTCGATGTGCTCCTCAGGCTTTGAGTAAATACCTAAAATCTCATCTTGGGTGATGTATCCTCGTTTCTTTGCTGAAGAAACAATATCTGTTAACATGCTGGTGAGTTTCGCTTTCATAGTTTAATCCACAGAAATACCTCCAGAGAGGCATCTCGTTCCTCTATTTTACCACTAACGTAAAGATTATTCGAGGTGTAGTTTTATCGGATTATTTGATGGGATCATTCGCCGTAACCCATCAAGAAGTCCTGCGATATAGGTATATTCTTTGCGCAAGCTTTCGGTCTCCTCGTTGTTTTTCTCCCTCTCATCAATTTGCAGCGACAGCGTCTTCAGTTTTCGCCTCAGATGCCGGGTTGCCAGCTCGTTTGCCACCCTGTTTACCTCCTTTTTATAACTACCATCTTCTACAAATTGGCCGAGAGGATAGAGTGTTGCTGTGTTGAATGCTTCAATAAGCTCCGTTGGAAGAAATGCAGCAAATTGAGATGTCGTATAGATATTCTGCTCCGTGTACTCGTTGAGAAGATGCAACAGCTTCTGATTCGCCCGTTCCTTTGGAAGTATTTTTGCCAGCACTTTCATGCTTTCCTTAACGAAATCTTTGGTTTTTTCCGACTGCACCAGAAGCGCAAGCAGATACTGTTCTAATACTTCCTCCCGCGTAAGCTTCTCTTTTTGGACTTGGGTAAACAGGACATCTCGCTTCGCAGATACATGTCTTCCCATCTCGCGTACCAAACTCTCGTACGTCGTGTCCAACAAAGCGCTGAGTTTTTTGAGGTAATGTTCTTTTATGATCTCATTTCGAATTGTTGTCAGGATGGGCAGGAAAAAATCTCCGAGGTTTTTCTTACTCGAAACGTCTTTCAGGTCCAGAGAAGCAATTTTTTTCTCCAACAGGTAATCATACACCGGAACATCATGTTTAAGCGCTGCTTTAAATGTATACGGATCGTTTTTTATTGCCTCATCCGGATCTTTTCCGCCCGGAAGCGCGATAACTGTTGCCGTCAGGTCGAATCTTTCAAGAAGCGGAAGTGACCGTACCACCCCGTCCCACCCTGCAGTATCATCATCAAAACAGAGTGTCACTTTGCGAACGTATCTACTGAGCAATCGTACCTGTGCTTCAGTCAGTGCAGATCCCTTAATGGCAAGGACATTCGTTATACCCTCTTGAAAAGAGGAAATCACATCAAACTCTCCTTCGACTAAGATCGCTTGATCCTCTTTACGCATCTGTTCTTTTGCGATTGATATCCCAAAAAAATGTTCTCCTTTGTGGTAGACTGGCGTGTCTTTGGTATTGATGTATTTTGGCCCGTGTGCTGTGGCGGTAAGGACACGTCCTGAAAAACCAACCACATTCTCCCGATGATCAATGAGAGGAAACATGAGTCTGTCTGAAAAAAAATCAACAAGCCTTCCCATGCGCCTTGCTCCAAGTCCGCTCTCCAGAATATCCTCTTCCTTACATCCTTTCTTTCTGAGAAGGTAACTGACAAGCGCACTGCCACTCGCTGGTGCAAATCCAATACGAAATGTCCCCAGTGTCGCTTCATGAATCTTTCTCTCTTTTAAGTAGCTGAGTGCTTTTTTTCCGGCAGGATGGGTAGTAAGAATGTAGTGGTAAAAAGAACTTGCGAGACGATTAATTTCATAAAGCGCTTCTTTGCGGGAAGTTAACCCACTACCCCTGGCTCCTTCATGAAGCGTTATGCCCACTCGCTTTGCTAAAAATCGAAGCGCCTCTGGAAACTCCATATGCTCATATTCCATGAGAAATGTATAGGCATCGCCTCCTTTATGGCAGCCGAAGCAGTGAAACATCTGCCGTTCAGGTGAAACCATGAAAGAGGGCGTGTTTTCATTGTGAAAGGGGCAGTTTGCCTTAAAATTGCGCCCGGCTTTTTTCAAAGGAACGTACTCTTGGATAAGAGAAATAATATCTGTCCGCTCGCGGACAAGTGCTACATCATCCATAATTACTAACTCTTAACTCATAACTTCTAACTTCATAATTCATAATTCATAATTCATAATTCATAATTCATAATTCATAATTCATCAACATTTTACGCATCGGTATTGTAGCACTATTCATTGCTTTTATTAGCCTCAACTACTACAATGTCCAAACGATGAAATACAAGGCAGTTATTATGGATGTCGACGGCACACTGATGCCAAGTAAAAGAGATGCGAAGCCGTCGGAAAAAGTCAAAAAGGCAATTCTTAGGGCAAGAAAAAGGGGCGTCCATATCGGTCTTGCGACCGGAAGGCCATTTTTTCTCACCAAAGACCTATTTGTGGAGCTTGCACTTGCGGGACCATCCATTGTCAGTGGAGGAGCGCATGTGATTGATAGCAAAACGCACCAGGATTATTTCAAAAAGCCTATTTTGAGAGACGATATCGAAATTATTCGTGATACTCTCACGCCTTTTGGCGTTAAAATGTTCGTAAGTAACGCCTACAAAGATTGGGTTCTAAAAAGCGATACTGACCTTCGTGATGTGTTGGATATCTTCATCAACGATCTTGAAAATGCTACTGCAGACGAAATGATTACAGAGATTTCCCACATCCCGACAATCGCTGCTCATAAAACATCTTCATGGACGAAGAATAAAGTCGACTTTCACATAACGCATGTTGAGGCCACCAAGCAACACGGCGTCTGGGAGGTGCTAAAAATCTTAGGCATTACAAGCGATGAGCTTATCGCAATCGGCGAGAGTTATAACGATTTCCCGCTCCTCATGGCCTCTGGGTTAAAAGTTGCCCTGGAAAATGCTGTACCTGACTTAAAAGCGATCGCCGACTACACTGCGCCGAGCGTGGAGGAAGACGGTGTCGCACACGTGATAGAAAAATTTATCCTCGATGAAAAATAGTACCTATAAAGCATTGATGCTTGATGTCGATGGGACAATAGTCTCGTATCACAAAGAATTTTATAAGCTCCTCCCATCAAAACGTGTAACAGAAGCAATACAACAAGCTTCAAAACAACTCACCGTCTGTTTCACAACTGGCAGACCGTATTCTATGATGACAAAAATTCTCAGCCACATTAAAATGGAGAAAGGCTACGCAATCATCAACGACGGAGCTCAGGTAATTGACCTTGCATCAGGAGATATTCTCTATGAACGAGTAATGTCAAAGACGGATATTCGTTCTATTTGTTCGATACTTAAACAAATGAGGATTTCCTTTTTCATAAACGACAACGAACAAGAACTGCTTTTTACCGACTCATACAAGCCCGAAAAGCCACTAAATATTCTCGTTAGATTTTGCTATGCAGAAAAGACTATCGACAAAATGATAGATAAATTAACTCATATTCCTTTAATAAAGGCAAATAAGACACATGGGGGAGAGGGAGACAATTTCGGACTTGTCGTCTCTCATGCAGAAGCAACTAAGCTTCACGGTATTTATGAGGTTTCAAAACTTCTGGGCATCAAACGTGTCGAATCAATCGGCGTTGGGGATAGCGGCAATGACTTTTCTCTTCTTATGGCTTGCGGTCTCAAGGTAGCTATGGGCAACGCGCTGCCAGCACTGAAAGAAATAGCTGACTACGTCGCACCAAGTGTTGAAGATGACGGCGTCGCTGATGTGATCGAGAAATTCGTCCTCAACAAGAATAAAAATAATCAGAACGCATAATAAAAAGCATCACAATTTTTTCCTACGCAAAATTTGTGATGGAATCTAGATACTTCGACAGAAGAACAAAAACAAGGTATAATACCCTCATCTCTTATGGCAAGACGGGACAATCGATATTTGCCTCTTGAAGAGCTAACAGCGCTCACGCCCCTTGACGGGAGGTATCGGTCACAACTAGCTCAGCTTGCTACCTACCTCTCAGAATACAGCCTCATCCGTGTCCGTATTGAAGTTGAGGCGAAATTTCTCTCGGCACTCACTTCACATGGCGTCATACGATCCTTTACTCCAGCTGAAAAAAAGCTTCTCGAGTCCTTAGGGCCTGAAACGACACTTGCTGATGAGAGAAAAGTAAAACATATCGAAGAGCGAACGAAACATGATGTCAAAGCTGTTGAGATCTACCTTCGGGAGAAGCTCTCAACAACGTCCCTGAAAGATGTTGTAGAAATGATTCATTTCGGCCTCACCTCAGAAGATGTCAATAACCTCTCCTATCGCTTAATGCTTAAAAGGGCTCTGGAAAACGTCATCCTCCCGAGCCTTGAGACGCTCCTCACAACGCTTGTTTCGCTTTCAGAGGAGTATAAAGCAACGCCTATGCTCGCCCGCACTCACGGACAAGCAGCTATACCAACGACCTTAGGAAAAGAGCTCGTCGTTTTTGCTTACCGGCTCGCAAAAGAAATATCCCGGCTTCGAAGCCTCCAGTTCTCAGGCAAACTTGCAGGTGCTGTTGGGAACTACAATGCACTCAGCGTCGCATACGAAAAAGTGAATTGGCCAGAATTTGCCAAAACATTTTTAAAAGACTTAGACTTTTCCCAAAGCCTCGCAACAACACAAACCAATATGTATGAAGATATTATCTCCTTCTTCCAAATCTTCCAGCGCATCAATAATATCCTTATCGATTTTGATCAGGATATGTGGCGCTACATCTCAGACGGATGGTTTGTGCAGGAAGTAAAAAGAGAGGAAATCGGCTCATCGACAATGCCCCAAAAGGTCAATCCCATTAGGTTTGAAAATAGTGAGGGAAATCTCGGTATGGGAAACGCAATGATCGAGTTTTTTGTCCGGAAACTCCCCATTTCTCGTCTCCAACGTGACCTCTCTGATAGCACTGTCATTCGCAATTTTGGATCAGCGCTTGGCTACAGCTTGCTTGCTTATCAGGCTACACTTGACGGCCTAACAAGAGTGAAGCCAAACCTTCAAAAAATTGAGGAGGATTTACTGGAAGACTGGTCAATCTTAGCCGAAGCTGCCCAAACTATCCTCCGAAAAAACGGCGTCAACGATCCCTACTCACTCCTCAAAGGGCTCACACGGGGAGAAAAAATTACAAAGGCCCGCTGGAAGGAAATTATTCAAACGCTTCATATAGAGGAGGGTACTAAAAAGTCGCTTCTTTCGCTTTCTCCAAAAAAATACATCGGCCTCGCCCCTGAAATCGTTGAACAAACACTTGAAGAGATTGAAAAATCGAGAGTCACCCCTAAAGTATAGTACTACATAGTAGTATACTTTGTGCAAAAAGATGACAAAGCTATGAAATAAGGTTATGTTTTTGTTACAATCTCACTGTTAAGAGTTCCTATATGAAAGCACAAGTGGCAATTCTCGTTGGCTCAGATTCTGATCTTCCCGTGATGGCAAAAGCTGCGGCTGCCCTTGAGGAATTCGATATTCCTTTTACGATCACTGTTGCTTCAGCGCATCGTTCTCCAAAACGCACCATTACCCTTGTTGATTCATTTTCCAAGCAAGGAGTAAAAGTTATCATCGCCGCTGCCGGAATGGCTGCGCATCTAGCCGGTGTCGTTGCGGCTCATTTTCAACTGCCGGTCATTGGAGTACCACTCAAATCCAGCGCACTGAATGGCGTTGATTCCCTGTACTCGACAGTACAAATGCCACCAGGTATTCCTGTCGCAACAGTCGGTATCGATAGCGCACAAAACGCGGGTTTACTCGCGGTGCAGATACTTGCAACATCAGATAATGAACTTAAGAAAAAAATAATTGCCTATAAAAAATCCTTGGCAGAGAAAGTTGAAAAAAAAGCCAAAATCCTGGAAGACAAAGGAATTTCACAATACATCAATGAACATCTTAAAAACAGTTAATCTAACAGGCTTTGGCAAAAAGCACGTTGGGAAAGTGCGCGATTTCTATATCGTTGAAAACAAACGCATCCTTATCACGACTGACAGAATCTCAGCATTTGACGTAAACTTAGGCTATATACCGGAGAAAGGAAGAGTCCTAAACCTTCTTTCACAATTCTGGTTTGAAGAAACCAAAGACATCGTCCAAAACCATATGCTAAGTGTCCCTGATCCCAATGTCACTATCGCAAAAAACGCGACGCTTATTCCAATTGAGATGGTTGTGAGGGGGTATATCTCGGGAGTCACCGGAACATCCATTTGGGGATCGTACGAGAAAGGAGAACGTGTGATCTATGGCATCACATTCCCGGAAGGGCTAAAGAAGAATCAGAAACTAAAAACGCCTGTTATCACCCCGACAACGAAAGCCGAAAAAGGACACGACGAACGGCTAACAAGGGAGGAGATAATCAAACGAAAAATCGTCCCGGATAAACTCTATAAACAAATAGAAAAAGCAGCACTCGCGCTTTTTGAGAGAGGAACGCGAATCTGTGCACGTTCGGGTCTGATGCTCGTTGACACCAAGTATGAGTTTGGGTTGGATAAAGATGGAAAACTCATGCTTATCGACGAGATTCACACTCCGGATTCTTCAAGATTCTGGATTAAAGCAACATACAAACAAAAATTCTCCGTAGGCGTTGAGCCTGAGAACTTTGATAAAGAATTCTTGCGCCTGTGGTACGCCAAAAGAGGATATAAGGGCGAGGGTAAACCGCCGGAAATGCCTTCTGCGCTTATGAAAAAAGTGAGTAAACGCTACCAAGACGTCTTCCAGATGCTAACCGGTAAAAAACTTGGTACAATAGATGCTGATCTCCCCATTGAGAAACGAATTCAGAAAAATTTACAATCCTTGTCATCCTGAACTTGGTTCAGGATCTAGATTCCGAAATAAATTCGGAATGACAAAAGATTTATGAAAGAAAAGTGTGCCGTCTTCGGAGTCTATGGACGCGATATTGATGCTGCACGCTTAACGTATTTCGGGCTCTACGCACTCCAGCATCGGGGCCAGGAATCATCAGGCATCGCTGCATCAGATGGCAAACGAATAAATCTCCACAAAGCCATGGGGCTTGTTGCCCAAGTCTACAATGAACACGACTTCGATAAATTACACGGCTTTTTGGCAATCGGCCATAACCGCTATGCCACATTCGGCGGATCAACCGATGACCACATTCAGCCAGCTGCTGATCGGGAAATGAAAGTTGTCCTTGCACACAATGGCAATTTGCCCTCTATCGAAAAGCTTCGTAAATTCCTCGTCTCAAAAGATATCTCAGTCAAAAATCTCAACGATTCAGAACTGATGCTTACGGTCATTAGTTACTTCCTTTCCCAAGGACAGACACTTGAGAAAGCTGTGACATACGCATTCCCCCTCTTTACGGGGGCTTTTAGTCTTTTGGTCATGACGAAAGATAAGATTGCTGCAGTGAGGGATCAATACGGCATCCGTCCTTTCTCAATCGGCACACTGAATCACACAGGCTACGTCTTCTCATCTGAAACCTGTGCCCTCGATACGGTAAATGCTAGGTACCTTCGGGACGTTTTGCCTGGAGAATTAGTGATTGCTGACAAACATGGCCTTCACTCGTATCAGCTTGCCAAACCTACTCCTAAGCTCGATATTTTTGAGTTTGTTTACTTCACCCGTCCAGACAGTATTCTTCTTGGTAAACGTGTTGCCGAGGTCAGGAAGAATCTCGGAAGAAACTTAGCCAGAGAAGCAAAAGTCAAGGCAGATGTTGTCATCCCTGTCCCTGATTCCGCTGTCCCTGCAGCCTTAGGCTATGCCGAGGTATCAAAAATTCCCTTTGATTTCGGTCTTGTCAAAAATCGTTACATCGGAAGGACATTTATCATGCCTGACCAAAGGCTTCGAGATCGCGGAGTCCAGATGAAATTGAATCCGATTGGGGAAAGTATCAAAGGAAAACGAGTTGTCGTCATTGACGACTCGATCGTCCGCGGAACAACAGCGAAAAAACTCGTAAAGCTGCTTCGGGACGCAGGCGCGAAAGAAGTCCACTTGATGAGCAGTTGTCCACCAACAAGGTTTCCTGATTTTTATGGCATTAATACGCCAACGCAAGCAGAACTGATTGCAGCCACCATGCCAATTCAGAAAATAAAAGAGTTTATTGGAGCAGATTCTCTGCACTACCTCTCTTATAAGGGGCTTATTGATGCAACTGGTCTTCCCGAGGATACCTTCTGCACTTCCTGCTTTACGGGAATATACCCAATTGATATTGGCGAGAATGAGAAGCATATTAATCGCAATATTGAAGGATTCTTTCTGCCCCAGCACTGATGTACTATACAAATGTATTTTCGATCAGTAAATTCGAATATCTAAACACGAAATTCGAAACAAATTCAAATTATCAAATCTCAAAATATTTAAAATATTTGGATTTTAGTTATTTGGTATTGTTTAGAAATTAGATATTAGAAATTAGGATTTCATGAAAAATCTTGTTATCCTTATCTCAAATGCCGGAACCGGATCAAACCTACAGGCTATCGTAGATGCAATCAAAACAAAAAACCTAAACGCCACAGTTCAAGCAGTCATAAGTGACAAGGATGATGCAAAGGGACTTAAGCGGGCAAGAAAACACAAAATCCCAACTGAAATCTGTTCCAAAAAAGAAACGCTACTTCCGACACTCCACAACCTACAACCTGACTATATTGTCCTTGCAGGCTGGAAGCAGATAATTACCGATGAGGTTCTCGCCGCGTACCAAAACCGCATCCTCAATCTCCACCCTGGAATTATCCCCGATACCTTCGAAGGGGATGTCAAGAATCCGGATGGAACAGATACACTATGGAATAGAGGTATGTTTACCGATATTGCCATACAAAACGTTCTCTCGCAAAAAGCAACCTATGCCGGCTCTACTGTCCACTTCCTCAGTAGTAAATTTGATTTTGGCCCGGTGCTGGGAAGGACATTTGAAAAAGTAGAGCCTAATGATACAATCGAATCGCTCTATACGAGGCTTAAGAAAAAAGAAAACAAGTTATACGTTGAAGTGTTACAGAAATTGTGTAACTAAAACCCCCTCACCTTGTATTCCTCTCCGAGAGGAGCGGACCGAGCGAAGCGAGGGAGCTCGCCTGCTTGACAGGCGCGGAAAGAGGATTAAGGAGAGGGTGATTATTATTATATGAAGATACTCATCATCGGCTCAGGTGGTAGAGAGCATGCTTTGGCACAGGCTTATGCCAAATCCCATCGCGTCAAAAAAGTGCTCGTCGCGCCTGGCAATGACTTTATGGAAGAATCAAGCAGCAAGATTCACGTGTTTCCTCATATTTCACTCCTTGATTTTGATAGCATCCTGGAGCTTGCAACAAAACATCAGGTTGATCTGGTAGATGTTGCCCAAGATAATGCTCTTGCCGAAGGATTCGTTGATAAATTTGCCAAACGGGGTTTTGCGGCATTTGGGCCACAAAAGGCTGCAGCTGAAATTGAGTGGAACAAACAGTGGGCGCGGGACTTTATGAAGAAATATCACCTCCCGATTCCACGATTTGAAGCGTTTACCAAGGCGTCAGACGCTGTCTCTTACGTCAACAAACTTCCCGAGCAAATGCTTTTCATCAAAGCATCAGGCCTAGCCTTCGGCAAAGGAGTACTAAGAGCGGAAACCAAAGATCAAGCACTAGTCGCAATCAAAGCGATGAAGCAGTTTTCTACTGCCGGAAAAACGTTTCTCATCGAAGAAGGGATGGTAGGTGAGGAGTTCTCGCTCTTTGCAATTTGTGATGGCAGAAGGTATATCATTGCCGGCACAGCACAGGATCATAAGACAGTGTATAACGCTGATCAAGGACCAAATACCGGCGGCATGGGCTGTGCTGCGCCTACATCGCTTCTCAAAAAACAGACGATATCACAAATAAAAAGGCTCATCCTTAATCCTTTTATGCATGGTATGGGGAAGGAAGAGAGGCCGTATAGCGGCATCTTGTATCTCGGAGGGATGATGACAAAAGACGGACCAAAAATTGTCGAGTTTAATTCACGCTGGGGTGAACCTGAAGCAGATGTGATTCTTCCCGGTTTACAAACGGATTATGCGGATATTGTCCAGGCAGTTATGATGCAGGAGCTCATGACAACCTCCATAAAATTCGATGACAAGGTCCGCGTGAGCGTTGCGGGATGCGCTCAAGGATACCCAGCCGATATCGAAAAAGCAAAAGGAAAGAAAATATATGGACTTCATGATGCCATGAAGCTCCCCGGCATAACAGTTTTTGGCGCAGGAATCAAACGAAAGGGAAATAACTACATTGTGAACGGCGGACGTATTTTCCACCTCGTCGCAGAAGGAAAAACTATAGCAGAAGCAAGAGAACGAGCCTATGCAGCAATGTCTCATATTTTTGTTGAAGGGAATAATCTCCACTACCGAACCGACATCGGATGGAGAGAAGTTGAAAGAATTCATGGTTAGCATTATTTCATTGCTACATTGTTAATAAAAACTGAAGACTGTTTTCGTCTTAACAATGAGACGATAAATATTGGAATAATTTTTCTATGACGGGACAAGACGAAAATCCTAAACCAGCAGACCAAGCAGTAAATCGGCACAAAATTATAAACGACGATCCTGAAGCAAGAGATCGAAACCTTCAAGCATTCTTAAATAATGGAAACTTTAAGGCTGCTCTAACTGCACACAGAGTCTTCGATATGCAACGGCATGTTGGTAATCTATATAAATGGTTTCCAGACTTTCAACCACCCAGCGATGTTCTACGTGAACTTATTGAGGCTGGAGATAAGGGAGGTCAATTTCGGTTAGACCAAGATCAATTACGACAAGTCGGAAAAAGGATGGAGCAAGGAAAAGATTACGTTAAAAATGCCTGGCTTTTTGTCGGGACACGAGAGGTTGTTGTTGGATATTATTATGGGATTAGAGCAGGTCATGTTATAAGGGATGTGATCTCAAAACAGGAACAAGATCAACGCATGCATGGAGAGGACTTTATGGAAGCTGCATTAAGCATAGAAGCCCCACTGGCTGAAGAATCATTTAAGGGTATGTTCGCTCGATTTACTTAGTACAGCTTGATGCAGGGATGAGTAGGGCTCTCTATGATTCTGACGAGACTGAAGGAAAGAAAGAGATTTTATCCGGGTTTATTCCTCGTTTTTGTGACAGAAAGTGGATCAATATAAATGAAAATACGAATCCACTACTTGCTATTACTGATCATGACTTAAAAATTGAACATGTTGTTGACGTCAAACAATTTTCAGGATTGACTGGGAAATAAATTATGGTTCACACAATCCGTGTACAAACAACAAAAGGACCAGACATCCAGGGCGAGGCACTGCTACATGAGATCAAGCAGCTTGAAAAAACCAGCATTAAAAAAGTAACGAGCATAAAAGTCTATAGAGTTGAAGGAGTCACAAAATCGGAAGCAAAAAAACTAGCAGAGCTGGCGTTTAGTGAGTCGGTGAATCAGGAATTTACCATAGATAAAAGTCGACACTCCACGTTGTCATCCTCGCGAAAGCGAGGATCTTCGATTCTCGGTCAAGCCGAGAATGACAAGCAATATACTATTGAAATAGCTTATAAACCCGGCGTCATGAACCCTGAAGTCGGATCGATTCTCAAATCGGCAGAGGACTTAGGAATCAAGCTTACCGCTGCAGACTCGAGTAAAGAGTATATTTTTTCAGGGACAATCTCAAAAAATGAACTTTCGAAACTCATCGAAACCCTAAACCTCTACAACCCGCTCATCGAGCATATCGTCTCAAAAGACCCGAGGACATTACTGATTGAGGGGAAGGTTGGAAAAACGAACATCATCCCACTCCGAGAAGCGACTGACAACGAATTGATGAGACTTTCAAAAGACAAACTGTTTCTCAACCTCGAAGAGATGAAAGTGATACAGCGCTATTTTCAAAGTACCAAACGCGATCCGACCGATTGCGAACTTGAAGTACTTGCCCAGACATGGAGTGAACACTGTGTCCACAAAACATTCCGTGCAGATTTGACGATTGACGGTAAAAAGAAGCCGTCTCTCATCTCTCGTATCAAGGAAACGGCAAAAGGGCATCCATCCATTGTTTCTGCATTCGTCGATAACTCGGGTGTTATCGATTTCTACGACGGATACGGTATCTGCGGCAAGGTTGAGACGCACAATAGCCCTTCCGCTATCGAGCCTTATGGAGGTGCCATGACGGGATCGGGAGGTGTTTTTAGAGATGTGCTTGGCACAGGACAAGGAGCAAAACCTCTTATTTCTACGGATATTTTCTGTTTTGCTCCTCCTGACTTACCAAAAAAATTGCTGCCGCCGGGATGTCTTCCCCCCGATTATATTTTGAAACGCGTCGTGCAGGGCGTTCGTGACTACGGCAATCGTGTAGGAATTCCTACAAACAACGGCTCACTTCACTTCTATAAAGATTTCCGCGCCAAACCGACTGTCGCCGTTGGAGCGTATGGGATTATCCCCAAAAAACAAGCGATAAAAAAATCACCAAACGTCGGGGATCTGGCACTGACCTTAGGCGGCAGGACCGGAAGGGACGGCATTCACGGTGCAACCTTTTCAAGTGGTGAGATGACGCACCAAACAAAAACCGTCTCCGAAACTGCAGTGCAAATTGGGAATGCAATCGAAGAAAAACGCGTCATAGACGCAATCCAAGAACTTCGCGAAGAAGGACTTATCCATGCAACGACAGACTGTGGAGCAGGAGGCTATTCCAGCGCAGTAGGCGAGATGGGAAAAGACGCAGGAGTATCTGTCCATCTTGAAAATGTGCCCCTCAAATATGCCGGACTGGCTCCGTGGGAAATTTTCCTCTCCGAATCGCAAGAGCGTATGGTCATTGCGATTGATCCAAAGATGAAAAAACGAGTTCTCGCTATTTGTAAAAAATACAATGTCGAAGCGGCAGCAATCGCGACATTTGACGGAAGTAAACGATTACATGTGTATTTTCAGAAAGAAAAAATCTGTGATCTTTCTATGGACTTTCTCCATGATGGGCTTCCTCGCCGCCACATGGTCGGTATTTCTAAAAAGAGAGTTCCCCAACCTCCTTTACCACCCGCCGATTTATCCTCCGAAGCTTTAGCGAAGGAGGAAGCCTTGGCGAAGGCGGGCCAACTTCCCAAAGACCTTGAACGATCCTGGAAAAAAGTCCTCTCAGATCCCAATGTCTGCTCCAAAGAGCCAATCGTCAGGCTCTATGACCATACAGTCCAGGGAAGAAACGCGCTTCCTCCATTTGCTGGCGTCGCTATGGACGCTCCCACAGATGGCGCAATTGTCAAACCGTTTTACGACAAACCATATGGACTGGTGACAACGCACGGGCTCAATCCAGTCCTCAATACCTTTGATCCCTTCTGGGGATCAGTCTGGGCCATAACAGAAGCAGTTGCTAACTACGTTTCAGTAGGCGGCAATCTCAAAGACGCAGCACTCATTGACAATTTCATCTGGCCGTTTCCGGACGAGGAATCTCTTGCTGATCTTGATAAATCAGTTGATGCATGTGTTGCAATGGCAAAGCTCCTGAAGATGCCGTTTGTTTCAGGCAAAGACAGCCTTTCGAGCACTTACCGATATCCAGATGGGAAAGCACTCAAAATCCCGCCAGTCTTGCTTATCTCTGTTTTTGGCAAGATTCCAGATGTAGCAAAAACGGCTAGCTCTGATTTTAAGAAAAAAGACTCAGTCATCGTTTTCGTTGGACAACAAGATACGAAACATCTTGGAGGCTCAGTGTACTTAAATGATTTAAATCATTTTAGTGGAGACATACCGCGTGTCAATCTTAAGACATTACCGAAAATACTATCTGCCATTACAAACGGCATTCAAAACCACGGCATCCTCTCCTGCCATGATGTCTCAGAGGGTGGTATCGCGGTTGCTGTAGCTGAAATGTGTTTTGGCGCCGGATTCGGAGCAGAAATCGACCTGAAAAAAATCTCCTCTGGAAGACCAGACTATACGCTTTTCAATGAAACAGCAGGAACATTTTTAGTTGAAGTTGCAGACGAAAAAGCAGCAGCAAAGATTTTTAAAAATCTCCCTCACGAAACTATTGGCAAAACAACCAGAAATGGTGAGATCTCTGTTCTGCTTGGCAAAAAACAGATGGCGAAAGCCAGTATAAACGAGCTAAAAACTGCTTGGCAAAAAACGATGAGAGAATATTTTGGATAACATATTGTCATTGCGATTGAAACGAAGCAATCTCTTATAATTGAAGCATTTATAAGAGATCGCCACTCGAAGACTCACGATGACAAAGTAATAAGCTATGAATACAAAACCAACAGTCTGTATTTTACGAAGTGACGGCACCAACTGCGATGAAGATCTCGCATTTGCCTTTCAGTTGGCAGGTGCAAAAACTGAATTCGTGCATGTCAATGAGCTGCGGGAGAAATCAAAAAAACTCTCCAATTTCCAAATCCTCGCACTTCCGGGAGGATTTTCTTATGGCGATGACTTAGCATCGGGAAAAGTTCTGGCTGTTGAGCTCATCAGTTTCTTCAAAGACGACTTACAAACATTTATCGATAAAAAAGGATACGTCCTGGGAGTATGCAATGGATTCCAAACCTTAATACGAACAGGACTGCTTCCCTTCAACCAACTTGGGAAAATGTCAGCAACCCTTACCAATAATGACTCTGGGCACTTTGAATGCCGGTGGGTCAAAATGAAAGCAGAAAAGAGTAAAGCAAGTTACTTTGATGACCTCGACCATATCATGGATGTCTCAGTAAACCATGGCGAAGGAAAATTATTTGCCGACAAACAAGTGCTCGACAAACTCGAACAAGATGGTCTTGTTGTTTTCCGTTACGTTGATGCACAAGGCAAACCAACAATGCATTACCCTGAAAATCCCAATGGCGCGCTTCGCACGATAGCCGGCATCTGCGATAAGACAGGGAGAATCTTCGGGCTCATGCCCCACCCTGAGAAATTCGTCGATATCACTCAGCACCCGAACTGGAGACGGGAGCGATTCTCAAAACCCCATGGCCAGATCTTATTCGAACGAATTGTCGATTTCGTCAAAGCGTCATAATTATGCATCACCCGATAAAACTCGCTATTGTCGGTGCAAGCAGCACCGGAAAAACGACACTTCTCACCCATCTTGAGGAAAAATATAAAGGCAATAAGCACATTGCCTTTGTTCATGAATCAGCGCGGCAATTTTTCAATGAAAACCAGGTAGACAATCAATTTGATTTCGCAAATCAAGAAAAAATTCTTGCATTAGCGCTTCTCAACGAAAAACTCGCTACAGAAACCAATCCAAAAGTTATCCTGACTGATACCTCAGCGCTTGAGGTTATGTTTTATACAAAAGTCCATGGCGATGAGGAAGGCACAAAACGCCTCCGAGAAAGACTTGAGAGCTATATCCCAACGTATACAAAATTTCTTCTCCTTAACCCAGAAGACGTACAGTTTGAGAATGACGAGGTGAGACGGGAAAGCAAACAAATCCGTGACACAATCCATTCGATGCTCGTTGCATTTTACCACCAGGAAAAGCTCCCATTTGCTCTCATCAGTGGAACGATTTTAGAGCGCGAAAAAAGAATACGTGATATCATACAAACCTATTTGTGACACATGAAGAATGCAAAACAAAAACTCACCTACGCTGACGTCGGGGATAATTACGACACCAAAGACCCCATCAAAAAACTCGCACAAGATGCGGCAGCGCAGTCAGGAAAAAACCTTGCGAAACATGGATTTTCTGAGATTAGTGACACTCGCGGAGAATCGGCATATGCATGGCAACAAGGTTCAACTTTGATGGCAACAGTTATCGAAGGACTGGGGACAAAAAACATAGTGGCTGACGGGATGCGTGAAATTACCGGCAAAACCTACTACGACGTCATCGCCCACGATACTGTTGCAACAATCGTTAATGACTTAACAACCGTTGGCGCACAGCCGTTAACTGTCCATGCGTACTGGGCAATAGAAGATAATTCTTGGCTTGCTGACGCAAAACGCATGCAGGATCTCATCGCTGGCTGGAAAAGCGCATGCGACATAGCAGGTGCAAGTTGGGGTGGGGGAGAAACGCCAACAATGAAAGGAATCATCGTTCCCGGGACCTGCGAACTTGGAGGAAGTGCTGTGGGAATTATTAAGAATAATAAACACCTTATCACCGATACTAAATTGGCTCCAGGAGATCAAATTGTGCTTCTCAAAAGCAATGGTATCAATGCCAACGGCCTCTCCTTAGCGCGGGCAATTGCAAAAAAACTTCCGAAAGGGTATGGAACAAAACTTTCAGATGGAACTTTGTATGGCAATGCATTGTTAACAAAAACAAATATTTATGCCTCACTCATCCAAGCGCTTATTGACAATGGCATTAGTCTTCACTACATCGTTAATATCACAGGACACGGCTTGCGAAAAATCATGCGAGCCCGGCAAAACTATACGTATATTGTAGAAAAACTGTTTAATCCTCAAGAAGTATTTCTCTTCATGCAAAAACACGCGGGAATTTCTGATGAAGAAGCCTATGGCACGTGGAATATGGGACAAGACTATGCTCTTTTTCTTCCGGAGAGAGATATTGCAGAAGCGTTACGGATAATAAAACGGCACAAATTTCATGGGCTCCATGCAGGTTATGTTGAAAAAGGAGAGAAGCAACTTTTCATTCAACCAAAAAAGTTAACATTCAAAGGAGTCACTCTTGACTTACGTTGAAAAACAAGTTACTACAATATTACGAATTAATGTAGTACTATAGCTTTCTCAAAATTTTCTCTGCTCTTTTCAAATATTCAAAGTTTTTAAACTCGCTCGTTGCGTTATCATTATCGTTAATTTTTCTTCGCTTCTGTTTTTTTATTTCTTCTATAAGAAGAGGCATTGCCCTCACAACATTATCGACTATAGTAACTGTCGCACGTTGTGCCGTTCTTGATAACGGATTAAGATCAACAGTAATCACTTTTTTTCCGTTTTTGACAAGCGCCTCTGTTCGATCGCCATCTTCCAAGGGCACGAATACAACATCGGCTTTGTAAATTCCTTCAGGATTAATATATTTCCGAGGAGAGTTTAGGTGTGCGATTTTACATTTTTTGCTTGGTAATAGAGCGTTCATTGCGCCAAATTTCTCTAGGTAACTTTTAATCATTCTTAATCGCTCTTCTGAGGTATGAAATAAATTTACTTCAAGCGGTGCGTTCAGGAGTTTGGAAAGATGCACGAGCTCATGGGGCACAAGTACTGCTGTATTACCATTCACCGAAATGACTGGACGTTTTGCCAAAACGAGCAATGCCGCTCCCGCATCAATCGCTTCTCTTGCAAACTTGTGCGTCTTCTCACCGAGTAAATAATCAAACGCTTCTCCTCTCCCGTGCGCGATTAAGCCGTTCAGCGATGTGATGCCGTCTCTAACTCCTTTTTCAAGAAGCTGTCGTGTTTTTAAAGACGTGTATCGCGGATGTGATTTTGGGATCTTCATGTCTTTTGTCATTGCGAGTACTGAAAGTACGAAGCAATCTCATAAATAATTTTTCCTTTAATCTGCAATCACGTGCGCCGCAGTGTCAGAAATCATCAATTTTTTCGATCCAGGAAATGACGCATCACTCATGACTGCATTTCCCACAACAATCATCGAAGCGTGTCCTCCATCTGCTCTAATCTTCTCTATCATCTCTGAAGTTCTTTCATCTCTCAATAGCCTGCTAGTTTTGACGAACTCGTAGGAAATATCAAGTATCTCTGCGAGCGTGATTCCGTTTAACTTCCGAAGATGTTCTATTGCCATAAGCGCTCGATCTGCTGACTTATCTATCGTTTCTAACAAATCTTTACTGCTTAAGACTCCTTTCGTTAAGAGCGTACCAAACGAGTACCAATATATTGGTATATTGGTAGTTGAGAATTTCTCTGCCTGAAATTTCGAGCTTGGTTGTGTCTTGAGAAGAAACCCTCCGAAGTATTGATTCACCACATCCCCAAGTCCAGTTTTTTCGAAAGCATCAGCAGTATGAGCAAGAACTGCTAGTTGTTTTTTTGTTTTTCCTAACTTCAAAAGTTTATTTAATGCATACGCAGTTGCCAACGCACTGGCACCGCTTAACCCAAACCCACTACCAAGCGGGAGCTGAGAAGTAATTGAAATATGAACAGGATTTTTTGTGAGTTTGTTTATAACAAAACTAACTGTTGGGAGATCAATTTTCTTTTCGTTAAAAAATATCTCTGTTTTCCTTGCCATTGATACCGTAACTTTGACACCCTCATTCACAGTAAAACCTAACCCATATGATCCACTCCAGCGAGGATTTTTCTGGGGATACGGTTTGAAAAAACAACTAATATTTCCAGGCACAAATGCTGTGATCGTTGCCGTATTCTTATTTTTGTTTTGCATGGTGAGATGTCTGATACTATGATTTAAATCATGATATCAAAACAGTTCAAGAATATATTCGACGAGTTCTACAGCGATTTTGCGCTTTGATGCAAAAGAGATTTTTTTTATTTTCTTATCCTTCCCCACAATCTCTATCTCATTTGTGTCAGCCTCAAATCCTCGATCGCTCCTGCTTACATCATTTGCTATCACGACATCAGCACCACTTTCTTTTAGTTTCTTTTTTGCGCGTTCATGTAACTGCTTTTCTGATAATCCCCACTCTGCTTTAAAAATAATAAGCTTTATCTTAGGATTCAGTATTTTTATTTGATCGCTCAATTTCTTCTGCGGCTTTAGCGCAAGATGCAGCGCTTTGTGACTCTTGGTTTTTCCTCGTAGCGACTTCTCCGCAGTAAAATCACCAACAGCAGCCGTATGAAAAAATATGTCTGTATTTTTAATATGTTTTTTGACAAGTTTTTCTAAATCCTCAAACGTTTCAAATACTTCTTGTTCCATTATGTACCGTGGTTCGACTGCATTTTTTGCACAAAGCAGGATCACTCTTGCTCCACGCAGATGACACTCCTCAGCTATCGCAGCACCCATTTTCCCAGAAGCATTATTGGTGATATACCGCACGTCATCGATCCGCTCAATCGTCGCTCCAGCAGTAACCACAACTGTTTTCCCAGCAAGCGACTTGCTATAACTAACTTGCCCCAATATCTCTTCTTTTATTTTTTCAAGATGCGGCAGCCGCCCTTGCCCTTCATACCCACACGCAAGGGGACCCCTTTCAGGAGAAATGATTATGAATCCAAGCTTTTTTAACTTGACAATATTTTCCTGTGTCACAGGATTACTCCACATGTGCACATTCATTGAAGGACTAAGAATTACAGGGGAGTTAGCTGCTAGAACCATTGTCGTGAGAAAATCATCGGCAATTCCGTGCGCAAGCTTGGCAATGACATTGGCTGTTGCTGGTGCGATACAGATGACATCTGCCCGGTCTGCGAGGTCAATGTGACCAACTTTTCGTACTTTGAGAACATCTCTGTAATCAAATCCCTTTTCAAATAGCTCTGTATATACCTTATTTCCTGAGACTTTTTCAAACTCCTTAGGATCAACCATTTTTGTCGCTGCCTCGGTCATCACGACAAACACATCCGCCCCTTCTTTCCGAAGCATTCTGACCAAATCAAGCGTCTTATACGCAGCAATGCCGCTACTTACCCCTAAAACGACTGTTTTCTTCATAGTGAAAGCCTATATTAGCAAATTCTCTCCCTTTTTACACGTGTTGAGGCTACTTGATAAGCTGTAGTGGGAGCGTCTTTCCCTGGCACTCCTCTTTGAGCTTCCAGATGCCAATGACATTGCTGTTGTGCGGATTGCGAAGGTAGACGAGATGCTCTAAATACGCTCCCATCCCCGCAGTGTTGTCGCCTTTGCTGACAAAGTACGCAGGAATTTCTGTCTTTAGACATTTCACTCCCTTTATACTGTCTCCCAAAAGCTGTCTTGTGAAATACCCTGGGACGATCCGAGGATGTCTCTGAAAGTGAATCTTAATTGCACTCTCTGGTGTGCCAGAGTACATATCCTGCCCGACGAATATCTTTTTGTCACCTCCTAGTTTCTCGATGTATGCTACTGCCTCATCGACGCCATATCCAGACGTTAATCCTCTCACATATGAGTATCCTTCTGAGTACTTTGAGAAGGGATCAAAAAGCGAAAAGTATAAAGGAGGGGAGACAAGCTGGATAAGAGTTAATACAATTGGGATAGCAAAAAGAACAACTAGCGCAAGAAACCCTAGTGCTTTCTGAAAACGATGCTCTATTGCCATAAAACCCATTGCCGCTAAAAGGCAAACAAGGGGGAGATATGCCACGAGATACCGCTGCGATGTGCCTTTGACCAAAAGTGTTTGCAATACAATCCCACCTATCACCCATGTAAGAAGTGAAAGACTTGCTCGCTTTCTCGTTTTTATGATCGCATACACTCCAACTCCAGCGAATATCACAACCACAGGTGTTACAAACAACAAAAAAATTTCACTATTACCTAAAAAGTTTGATGCCCATGTCCCGATTGGAAAATGCAGCAGCTCTGAAATACTATGACCATATCTATTATTTGAAGAGAGAGTTTCCCAAAACTTCGGCTGCAGGAGAAGAAGTGTGATCATGCAGAGAAAAGAAAAAGTACTATAAAAAAGTGAACGCAGTCGAAACGAACGCTTTCGCAACCACAGCCAAAAACTTATAAGAAAAAACGCTGCGAGAAAAACAAGCGCACTTGATTTGATAAAAAAACCTATGCCAAGAAGTATTCCTGCAAACACTGCGTCTTTTGTGTAGCCATATTTCCAAAACTTGAGCGCAAACCACAAAGTCCATACGCCAATTGCAGCAATCGCTGCTTCCATAAGCGCTTGCCTGTCATAAAAAGAAAAAATCGGAATAACTATGTAAAGCAACGAGGCAAAAATCCCTATTTTCTGGTTAAAGTAAGTTTTTCCCAACCTAAATACCCCAAACATTCCTACCCACCCCAACAGCACCGACACGAGTCTCCCTGCAAAGAATGGGTCTGGTAAAAGATGCATCGCAATCCCAAAAAACCACATCAGGAGTGGCTGTTTCGCGTCATAGAGTGAGTAAAAAAGCATCCCCGGCTCATTGGTCTCCCGCCACGCCCAATCCAAATAAATCGCTTCATCGTTAAAAATTGGAAGCTTTGTAAGATTAAAGAGTCGGAAAGCAAAATAAACCGCACTAATAAGGAGAAAAGGGTATTTTTTAATACTTGTCGCCAGTCGCATTACTGTCATTCTGGTTTATCCAGAATCGAAATGCAAGGAGGCTATCCCTAAGTAGTCCTTGTCGAAGACTCAAGCTGTTTGATTCGTTTTTCATGATCTGCTGCTTTAAGTTCCAGCTCTCTCGTATGATGAGCACCAACTACATTATCTGTGCGCAAATCATCCACGCCAGCTACAAATTTGTCCATTGTGTTCTGAAGCTTGACGAGCTTTCCTTTAATATCTTCTTGACCTTCCTCAAGATTCTCGACCCTTTCTTCTACCCGTAAGATTTCCCCGCGCAAGGACTTTTCAACTCTTTTTAGTTCGGTCTTCGTGGCAAGCCTTGCAGCGGTTTTTTTCAGCTCGTCTTTTGTTGCAAGCGTTTCGACTGCTCTTTTCAGATCGTCTTTTGTAGCGTATCGCTTTAAGTCGTCTTTACTGCTCTTTTCAGATCGTCTTTTGTAGCGTATCGCTTTAAGTCGTCTTTTGTAGCAAGCTTTGCAACGGCTTTTCTCAAGTCATCTTTTGTAGCGAGATTATTTTTCGTTGACTGATCTGACATAGGGAAGCTAGTATAACACCTAGCATTATTGGGGTGTCAAGGATCAGAGTAGAGGCGATTACCAATAAAATTCTCCAGCATTGTGAAAGAGAAAAAGACCACGCTTTGTCGCTCTGAATTGGGAAATCCTGGCTATCCCATGCTCCATGATTTTCTTCTCTATTTCGATACAACCAAAAGGAATGAGATTTCTATAAAAAAGTCCATATTCGATATCCAAGAAAAGATCAAACCGCTCATTCTCACTCTCTGCATAATATGGCTGTAAAGCAAAGTAGTGCTTTAGTGTTTGACAAAATACTGCAAAATTGACCCACTTCTCTCCATTTTTCAAGAAAGCAGACCAGATTGTATCTTGGTTATCTTGTAATACTTCAGCAACGCACAATCCATCAATATCTTTTCCAGGACTAAAATATCCCCAGTTCACTCGTCTCCAAAAATGGGTCACCATATTCCCATACTGGATTGCTGATGAAATATTGTGCAGATATCCAGAGCCGTTTTTGGAGAGCAGAAACTTGTCTCTTCGCTTGTAAATCAGCTGCATAGTCTCAGCCATGATCCGTATTTGATGAAGCACCTGGACTTGCCTCTCAGTGCTTATTTTCCAATTCATCTCATCAAACTCTTTAAATGTTTTCTGCTGCTTAAATACGCTACGAAACTGATGAATATCATGAAGCGAGATATTGCCGGTTACTGTTCTTTTTATTGGCTGTTTCTGGACATAACGAAGAAACACAAGAAAGTCATGAAAGAAATCAACTTCGAGTGCTTCCTCATCAGTAATACTCTCAACAGGGATGAATGCGAAGGCCATAGTGTTTGTAATAGCACTAATTTCAGGACTTTTCAAGGACTTTTACTGTTACAATCAGGATTGGCTCTGCTAAATATCTATCTTTGTAGGAGAAGTTACACTTATAACAGAACCTTGTTTTTCTGAAGCTTACTAAGACTATTTCGGAGGATACTGTCTAACAACCCAACCAAAAGCAAATGTGTTGTCTGTATCCGTGTAGAATTGTCGCCAACGGGCAAATTCTAGATTGGGATGAGTTGGGCTGGAAAAAGCCAGTTCTTCCGTTGCTATATCAGTATCGACTAATGGCAGTTTCTTCCGCACAGTATCAGCCTCCGGGTTTACTCCGTACTTTGCCATTTCTAAAAAGGCGAGTCTTTGTATATCATCTATGCCTACTCTTCCAACCGTAAGTCCTTCGTCATGTAAAAGGGTATAGCGACTAGGACCACTTGCACCAAACAACTCTTCTGTTACGCAAGTACCAGACCGAGTGCTATCTCGTATTGCTTTTCTAATTTTCTGCCCGAGTACACGGCGTGCCATCC
>JACPGQ010000018.1 GCA_016188975.1 Candidatus Levyibacteriota bacterium
ATTTGCTCTAAAATCGCAGAAATTCTGCGCAGGGGATTGGTAACTTTGACGTCTATGAGCGTCTCATCATTTTGCGTTTTGTTTTCTGAGACGTTGAGGAGATTGGGGGAGTTGGGGGTTTTCTTTATAAAATGGCCATGTTCACCACGGATTCGTGTCGCAGCGACGGCTGATTTGGCAGGACTGGTGTTGAGGGGTTTCTCGGGCATGATTGTAGTGTAAAAGAAGAAAAGATGGAGCGCAAGGATAGAAATTGTACGTATTCAGTTCTCTCCAATACGTTGTCATTTCGACCCGCCAAAGGCGAGGAGAAATCTCCTAGTAGATCTCTCGTCGAAGACTCGAGATGACACATTCACTGGAAAGAAGTGAATAGTTACTTTTCTTATGATTGTATAATTCCCACAAATGTGCTATTATCCTCGGATCACGCACATCTGGTAAGTGTATCCTGCGAAGTTAAGATTCTTTGTCGAAGACTCAGAATGACAACTCTAAGCGATCCAGATGGAGGTTTAAGGATATGAAGAACATTTCACTTGAAGAACTTCTTGAAGCTGGGTGTCATTTTGGGCACCAGGTAACCCGCCAGAACCCCAAAGCACGCGATTACATATTTGAATCCCGTGACAATATCCACATCATAGATCTTGAAAAAACCAAAGAAGGCTTGGAAGAGGCCGCCGCCTTTGTTAAAACCGTCGCCTTCAAGGATGCAAGCACAATGGTTATTTTGGGCGCGAAGCGGCAAGCGCAGGATATTGTAAAATCTGAGGCGCAAAGAGCTAAATCTGATGGGACTGAGGGAATTTATACAGTGACGAATCGTTGGATTGGCGGAACATTTACCAATTTTGCTGAGGTCGCAAAAAACTTCAAGCGGCTTGAGGAGATTGATAAACTGTTTGCCAATGAGTACGAGAAGGAGAAATTTACCAAGAAAGAGCTCTTGCTCATGGAGCGGGAGAAGCAAAAACTGATGCAGTTTTATAGCGGCATTATGGGCATGGTCAAAATTCCAGATGTTCTTTTCATCATTGATACCCATTTGGAATACTTGGCAGTACGTGAGGCAATTGCCATGGGAGTAAAGGTGGTAGGAATCACTGACACAAATGCAGACCCAACAATTATTGATTACGCAATCCCAGCAAACGACGATGCTGTCGGATCAATTATGCTTATTACGTCATACATTGTTGACGCGTGGATTGAAGGGAAGAAGCAATTGGCTAAGAGCCTTGCGCAAAGCGCGGAAACCGCAAAGAGCGAAGAAAGCAAAGAGAATCTACTTCGAGGGGCAGCAAAGGATTTAGAAAAGACAGAAGGGGCAAAAGAAAAGATCGAAGCTGCTCCTGTTGTAAAGCCGGCGTATAAGCAGAGTGCTGCAGGGAGAGCGAAGGACAAAGCGAAGGCAGAAGCAGCGAAAAAGAAAGAGACAAATGGGACCCCACTTCGCTCTTCGAGCTCCGCGGGGCAAGCAAAAGAATAAAAGGGGACAAAAGTAAAAAAAAAAAAAAAACCAGTAGGCTTGACGGAAGAAAAGAAGAAAGTGACAAAGAAAACTCCCGAGAAGATAAGCGTCGAGTAATTAATTCCGTCATTGCGAGACGAAGTCGAAGCCACGTACCGTACGGTACATGGCGAAGCAATCTTTTAATAGAAAGTTTAAATTTATATAAGATTGCTTCGTCACTATGTTCCTCGCAATGACACGGTATGTTCTCGACTACGCTCGAACAATAAAAGGTTATGGCAGATGTTGATTTAACACTACTAAAAAAACTCAGACTTGAAACGGGCGCTTCAATTGCAGATTGTCGCCGTGCGCTTGAGGAGAACGAAAACGACGATAAAAAAGCGCTTGAGTGGATCAAGAAAAACGCGCTCTCAAAAGCTGAGAAGAAATCTGACCGTGCGACAAGTCAAGGGTTGATTGAAAGCTATATTCATGGTGGCGGCAAAGTCGGAGTACTTCTTGAAGTCCTCTGCGAGACAGATTTTGTTGCCAAGACGGAGGATTTTAAGCAACTTGCCCATGAAGTCGCGATGCAAGTCGCAGCGATGAATCCAAAAGACGTCCCAACCCTTCTGAAGCAAGAGTACATACGCGATAGCTCGCAGACAATGGAGCAACTCATCAAAAGTGTTATTGGCAAACTTGGTGAAAATATCACGGTAAAAAGATTTCAGCGATATGCTATAAATGAATAGCAAGTATGGATTCGGATGCATTGCGGAGCAAATTAGAAAAAGTTCTTGAGGTACTCAAGCAAGACGTTGCTACTATCCGCACTGGACGAGCGACCCCAGCTCTCGTTGAAAATATTATTATCTCAGCCTATGGTGGCTCAGCAAAGCTTCGCGTGATGGAGCTTGCGACGATTGGTGTGACGGATACGCAAACAATTGTTATTACCCCGTTCGATTACACGGTTATTCATGAAATCGAAAAAGGTATTCAAGAAGCAAATGTCGGTCTTAATCCCATCGTTGACGGACAGCTTCTCCGTATCAGTTTGCCGCCACTTTCTAAGGAGCGTCGTGAGGAGCTCATCAAATCTATGCGACACAAACTTGAAAATGGCAAGATTATGGTGCGCCAAGTCCGTCATGAGGAGATGAATGAGATCAAAAAACAACACGATAACAAAGCGATTTCAGATGACGATAAGACACGACTTGAGAAAGAACTGCAGAGGGTTGTCGATGAGACCATGGGACTTATTGAGCGTATGGGAAAGCAGAAAGAAGAAGAGTTACTCCAAATATAGATTCAAGTTTTGAGATCTTGATGTAGGAAGTGAGACATTCTTGATATCGATTTCTTGAAATCTTGAATTTTCGAATATTCGAAACATCAAATTATCAAATCTGTCAGTTGATGGATCAAGATCAAATACCTCTCACATCTCACTTCAAGAATTCTCAAAAACCTGAGGGTTTTTGATGTTATAATAGACACTTATGATAACATTCCTTGTATTCTTACTCATTCTCAGCATACTCGTCCTCATTCATGAGGCGGGGCATTTTTTTGTAGCTAAGAAATTCGGCATCAAAGTAGAGGAGTTTGGGTTTGGTATTCCGCCTCGTGCATGGGGAAAAAAAATCGGTGAGACGATTTACTCAATCAATTGGCTCCCAATCGGAGGATTTGTCAAACTTTTTGGCGAAGATGACGCCGGCGCAGGGAGAGTTGCAAAGGGCAAAGAGCAAAGGGCAAAGGGAGAGGATTTGTCTCGTGCCTTCTTCGCGCGTCCTGTCTGGCAGCGGGTTCTGGTGGTTGTTGCCGGAGTGATCATGAATGCTGTTTTGGCGTTTGTGATTTACTACGCATATCTGGGAATCTCAGGTTGGAAAACAGAAATTCCTTTATATACAAAATACCGCTTTTTTGGTGTAAACCAGACTGACAGACTCGAATCGCTTGTCCTCACAGAAGTTTTACCTGATTCGCCGGCTGCAAAAGCTGGACTGAAGCCGTGCACAGAGAAGTACTGTCTGCGGCTTCTCTCAATTGGCGATGAAAAGATTGATTCAATTGAGGAATTTCGTGCAGAGTTGAAAAATGCCGAGGGCAAACAAACGGCATTTGTTTTCGAAAACATCGCCGATAAGAAGAAAGTGGTGCTTCAGATAACGCCTCGCCTGAATCCGCCAAAAGACAAGGGGGCACTCGGGGTCAGATTCAACACGAGTGAAGTTGCTGTTCTCGAGTATAAGACAGCTACGCAAAAACTCTTCTCAGGGATTGTGCATCCTATCAATGTTATGGCATACCAGTTCGAAATCCTTGCACGTCTTGTCAGGGTCTCGCTTGAGCAAGGAAATGTCGAGCCTGTAGGAAGTGCATTTTCAGGACCTGTTGGGATTTTTGTGGTGACAGGGGAGGTCTTAAAAATTCCAGATGTGAAAGAGAAAGTCCTCGCGGTACTAAATCTCGCCGGGCTTCTGTCTGCATCACTTGCTATTTTCAATGTGTTGCCAATTCCGGCTCTTGATGGAGGACGGCTTTTTTTCATTCTTGCTGAAGGCATTACAGGGCGTAAGGTCAATCAGCGCACCGAAGCACTCATCCACAGTATCGGTATGGCAGTACTTCTTGGCCTCATCCTCCTCATCACCTTCAAGGATATTTTTCAGTTCTTTATAAAGTAGTCTGTTAGAATAGAGTCGATGGAAAAAGTGTTTCAGTTTCTTCGTGAGAGGGGACAGTCAATATATACCAATCAAGGTATTGCCGTTGTTTCAGTAGCAGATGAGAAAGACGGAGTTGTGCTTGTTTTATCTCTTCTTGAATACATTGTAGATAGACGAACAGTATTATACCTTTCTGGCGGACGAACACCGAAGACATTGTATGCAGAGATTGCTCGAGAGGAGAAACTAAGACCTAGTGCATTTGCCATGGTTGATGAGCGGTATGGCCCGCCTGCAACGCATGCGCTAGCATTGCGGGCAGGAGAGCCAATGCAGGATAACAGCAATGAAAAGATACTGCGGGATACTGGCTTGCTTCGGTACACGCAGATGCGGAATATTCCGTTTTATTCGATACTCAATCCTGTCATTTCGAGGAGCGAAGCGACGAGAAACCCCATTACCGATGAGATTTCTCACCCCGACATGTCGGGGATTCGAAATGACAAAAAAAGGGAGCAAGTTGCAGAAGCGTATGATGACACAGTCCGTAGCCTTCTCGCACAATACCAAAAGCATATTGCTATCTTAGGTGTCGGTCTTGATGGCCATACTGCGGGTATTCCCGCAACAGCCTCTTTAGGCTTGCAAGGCGTGGCCTTGCGGGAGTGGTTGGACCATCTAGACGAGCGAAATCGCAATCGAATGATTATCGATTACGATGACAAAGAAGGATTCTACAAAGAGCGTATTACGATGACATTTCTCGGGCTTTCAATGATGGATATTTTGATAGTCCTCGTTTTCGGCGAGGATAAAAAGAAAGCGCTCGAATTGATGTTTTCAGATGGGTCTGAGGAGGAGGTACCTTCCCGATTCTTGAAGCGTCCGGAGATTGCTAAAAAGATGATTTTCTTGACAGATCGGCCCATTTAGTATATATGCATTATATGAGTGATCACGAAGGTCATAGGGACCAACCATCACTACCCATCGAAGAGACCGTGCGAGACGTCGCACTGACGTATATGGCAGATAAAATCGGTGCTGGAAAGGGTGAAACTTCTCAGGAGCGAGATGCGAGATGGGATAATGCTGCGCAGAGAAATCCTCAATACTCGGAAAAAATCCTGCTTTTGAAAGTAGTCTTGTTCCACGCAGATGCGGCGAGAAAACATAACGCACGAGGTGTTTTTGCTCTTATTGAAGGCGCGTTTCAAGTCAGTGACCCGCGTGCTGAAATGTTTCTTGCTGATCTTATTTTAGGTCGCTTTTCAACATGGGATGGAAACTTGACACGAGCTGGGGATAGGGGAGGATTTGCCATGTTTGATGAAGCAGTGCGCATAAGGGAAGAAGCACGTAGCCTTCCAGAAATGGATGTTCCCGAACGATTCGCTCAGTTCTCTATTAGAGATGGTATAAAGGCAGTTTTAGAAGGAGCAATAACTGTTCATCCTCCTCTCGTTCCATAGCGTCTCTCCATATACGGTTCACTCTTGTTATTTGCCGTCTAGGTGTTTATAGTTGTGGTGTGGAAGAAACATTTGGAGAAAAAGTCGTTGTCTTTATACAAAACTTCTTTGGGAATTTTTCGGGGATCAAAAATAACCGTCTTGCGAGTTTTATCATCTTGCTTCTTGTCCTCATGTTCATGCTCCTCGTGGTTATCATAATTGTTTCGTTGTGAATCGTGCTGTCAATTTTTCGCATTACTCGTTTCGTTAATGACAAAAGAAAGTGGAAGGATTATAATTATCTCCAAATAATGTCTCCATTCGTTTTCGTCCTCTTTGGTGCTACTGGCGATTTGGCAAGGCATAAATTATTTCCATCCCTTTTCTCCTTGTTTAAAAAAAGCCAGCTAGGAGATACATTTTGCATTGTTGGCTTCTCACGCCGAGAGATTGATGACGCTGCATTTCGTGAGATGGTTCGGGATTTTTTGAAAGTTTCAGATGACGATCTGGAATGGCAGGGATTTGCAAGAAACATTTACTACCAGCAGGGGATGTTTGATGAAGAAAGAGGCTACCTTTCTTTGATTGATCGGTTGAACACGTTTGATAAAGAAGTCGGGGCATGCATTACGCGTGTTTTTTACCTCGCGACGCCGCCTCATAATTACGAGGCAATTTTGGAGCATCTCCACACGACCAAGCTTTCCGAGGGATGCGGTCAAGGGAGTAATAAATGGACAAAAATCGCAATTGAAAAGCCGTTTGGCAAGGATTTGGAGACAGCAAAAGCTCTGGACATGAAGCTTTCGCAGATTTTTGAAGAGAAGCAGATTTTCAGAGTTGACCACTATCTCAGCAAAGAAACTGTCCAGAACATGATTGCGTTCAGATTTGCCAATGGTATTTTTGAGCCTGTGTGGAATAACAAATTTATCGACCATGTGCAGGTGACATTTGCCGAGAAGAAAGGAGTCGAGAAGCGGGGAAAGTTCTTTGATGGTGTGGGTATGCTTCGGGATGTGGCGCAGAATCATCTCTTGCAGCTTGTCGCAGCAGTCACGATGGAGCAGCCTCTGAGCTTCTCCAAAGAAGACGTCAGAGACGCTCGAGTCAAAGCAATTCAGGCGATTGAGTGCATCGAGGCTGAAAATGTCAAAGAATGTGTGGTGTCAGGGCAGTATGAAGGGTACCTTCGGGAAAAAGATGTCGCTTCAGAATCAGATACCGAGACATTTGTAGCCATGAAATTTGGCGTCAATACACCGCGATTTCAAGGGGTCCCCTTTTATGTTCGCGCAGGTAAAAACATGCCGACCAATGTAGTTGAAATATCAATTGTCTTTATTCAGACATGTCATATTTTGTTTAAAGAATTCGGCTGTCCGGAGATAGGGAATGTGTTGACGATACGTATTCAGCCGGATGAAGGAATTAGAATGCGGGTTATTGCGAAGAGGCCTGGTTCAAAGCTTGCCCTTGATACTGTCGACATGAAATTTTCCTACCATGAGGAATTCGGTGGTCATGGTGCAGATGCATATGAAAAGGTATTGATGGATATTTTTTCAGGCGACCAGATGCTTTTTAACCGTTCAGATGAGTTGCAGAGTTCATGGGAGTTTATTACGAAGATTTTGGACGGATGGTCCGCCACGGGCGGGACAGGCCAAAAACCGATTGTTTATACGCCAAACCGCTGGGGACCAAAAGAAGCAAGTGATCTTATCGAGCGAGATGGACGAAAGTGGCTGTAAGAAAAGGGACTATTAAGTCTATCACTACATAGTGATATACTCTAAACATGTCGAGAAGAAGCAAGCAATTTTCCATTGATAAACCGCAAAGGCTTGAGAAATTATCAAGGACAGACCAGGAAGATTTGCTCTTTGATCTTGTCCACGCTCTGGTTCAGGCAAGAAGTATGCAAGATGCTGCACTTTTCCTGCAAGATCTGCTGACGAGAAAAGAACTCCATAATCTTTCAAAACGGCTTCGCATAGCAAAACATTTACTCACGGGGAGAAGCTATGAAGAGATCGAACAAATACTGCATGTAAGCCACGGAACGATTGCAAAAATCGCTCTATGGCTAGCCGAGAGAGGAGATGGTTTCCGCAGTATTATTCAGAGACTTCCGAAAGAAAGCGACAAGAATGTGAAGGAATACAGTGATTGGGATGCATTTAAGAGAAGACACCCACTCTATTTTTGGCCAGAACTCCTTCTTGAAGAAGTGGTTCGGTCTGCAAATCAGAAGCAAAAAGAACGCATACAAGATGTGCTGCAAAAATTAGATGAGAAGAGTACGCTTCACAGACGGATTGAGAAGCTGCTCTATGTTAGTAATAAAGTATAGTACTACATAGTAGTATACTCTAAAACGGTTATCCATAGTGTTGCTATGAAGATTATGATTTGTGGTTCAATGGCGTTTTCGAGGGAAATGCTTGCGACGAAGAAAAAGCTTGAGGCGATGGGGCATACGGTCAATGTGCCGTATGATACGGTTGTGCATCTTGCCGATGAGAAACTTGTTGACGACCTCGACCGAAACTTAATCCATGCCAGAGAGCGTGACTTGATGAGGCAGAGCTTCAAGCTCGTTGCGAAATCCGATGCAATTTTGGTCTTGAACCACAAGCGAAAAGGAATTGAAGGTTATATTGGTACGTCTGCACTTATGGAAATCGGTTTGGCCTACTATTTAGGAAAGAAAATATTTCTTCTTTACGATGTCCCGCATCATGATAGAGTCCGCTGGGCGCACGAAATTAGGTTAATTTCTCCAGTTATATTGCACGGAGACTGGTCAAAAATGAGAAGTTAAGTACGGTGTTTAATAGTGATGTCATGTTCGCGCTCCAGTCGACGTCTTATTTCCCTAAAAACATTTTCTCTCTCAATTCGAACCATTTGTGTACCGCCTATCCTATCTCCTAAAATTATTTCATCAGGTATTTCTGAAATAAATCCCTGAATAACCCTCTGTCGCCACGAATTTCCTTCAGAAAAGACCTGTTCGAGTGCACGAAATGTTGCCTGCTCAAGAGGTGAGTACTGCATTCGTTCTTGGGGGGAACCTTCGATAGGTTCTATGATGGGCTGTGGTGCTATATTTTCTCTCATAACTATTAGTAGTAGTATATCATCCTATAGTAACTAGGTCAAGAATGCACGCAGTGGATCTCAAATGGACTGAACTCGATTGAGATATTGTATATAGCTCCTTTAAGGAGAAGATTATGCGGAATTAGGCTGCTTTGAAGAGGCCGGATTCTACGCCGACTGTTGCAATATCTACTAGCGTGGTAAGTGCAAAATATTCTGCATCCGGATTGTTTGCTTGATTTACAACTGCTGCAGGTTTTGTGTCAGAAGAAGGAAGCCATACTTCGCGTTGAATCCAGACACCTGTTCCGACGTTTGCGAATTGCGGATGCATATCACGATTATCGACAATCTCTACAGTTGTGAGGACGCGCTCATTGTCGTCTGTAAAATGTTCTGTTTCGACTTTGACGCCATGCGGACGATAGTGGATAGAAAGAGCTGCTTCATCGCCAAGAGCATAGTCTCTTCTTGAGACATGTCCATACATAACATTTTTAGAGCCAGGAATTTGCCTGAGAAATCCCATATACAGCTCGCCGAGTATTCGGGCTGAGTTATGGTGATTAAAGACTGTTTCCGTTTTTTGAGCTCGTCCTTCCGGTCCCATATCGATTTTGATCCTAGTAAAATGCAGTCTTTCTGTCAAGGATTACTCACGAGGCGGGTCAGGGTTTTGTAAAAAAATGTTACCGTGAAGGGATGGCGGAAGGTGGCGTTGGGATTCCTGTATATGATTGTCTGGCCTCCGTAAGGATATCATATGCTTTTGTGATAATTCGGCGTTGTTCCCATTCTTCTTCAGGGACATCGCGTTTTGAAAGTCTTGTTGCAACTGTCATGCTCCTCTGAAATAAAACGAACGATCCATGACGATCAGCTCCTACTCTTTCTTGGCATGTGTAGATTAATTCTTCAGTTTTCGCAACAAGAATGCTTCTGTCCATATCCCAGAATTCATACTTGAATCTGCCATCAAATATTTCGTTTTTTCCTCTGGTCACCTCGTTGAGTTCAAGAATTAATCCTTGAATTGTTAGAAAATGCTGAAGCGGAGTGAATGGGTGCTCTATTTCACCCACAAAACCGTTTCCATCAACAGAAGGAGAAGATGTTCTGCCAATAAAGAATAGACCCCTCGGTCCTTCTTGTTCAAATCGCACCGGTGATGCCATACTGTTTTTTCTACGCAGCTGAAGGAATTTCCTCAGCTGGTTGTCTATTCTGAATTAAGTATGGCATTTGCATCTCGATAGTAGTTAGTATTGCATGCATGTTTTCGGCGCATAGAGTTGGATCAAGAGGGAGTGTGTTTCCTGCAAAGCTATATCTAAGTGAGGTTGGGTCATCTTGTATAGATTGGTGCGGACCGACCATGGCTGTAAAGTCTTCTGTCACAGGATAGTTAAATCCATCAATCTCTAAAATGTAATGATGTTCAATTGTTACAATAGGTCCGCCATTTGCCAGATGATACTCATGCCTTCCCAGTACAGCAGTTGGTCCTAATTGTTCAGTGATGTTGTCGACTCGTGAAGGGAAGCCAGCTACCAGCGCGATTGGGTCAATGATGTCTTCGGCTTCCACGTTGTCCACATCTGAGGTCAATCCTGCAACAGTTGCTAGGTTCTCTTCGACTGTGGGTTCTCTGACGATTCTAGTTTCCGAGGATACAGGTGGGAATTCTTGGGAAGACATGGTTCTAAGCTGAGTGTAGTCCTGAAATCAGGTTTTTGTCAAGTAGGTGTCAGGGTAGATTCGTGTAATTTTTCTTACAAAAAAACGGTAAGGTCGTTACAATAATTTCTTCTTGCTTCTCGTTTTGTGATAGCTTAGTATAAGCAGTATGCAAATAGGGTGGCTTGGGTTTGGAAAAATGGGAAGCCGGATGGTTTTCAAGCTTTTGGTAGATGGTCATCAGGTTGTTGTTTGGAATAGATCTTCTAAGCCAGTGGAGGAATTCAAAACTCAAAACTCAAAACTCAAAATCATAACTCAAAATGTAAAAGTTGCAAATTCAATAGAAGATCTCATGACTCATTTACAGAAACCTCGCATTATCTGGCTGATGTTGCCGGCGGGGGAAGCAAGTGAGTCAGTATTGACTGAAGTTATTAAGCTTGTTGAACCCGGAGATATCATTATAGACGGCGGCAATGCACACTTTAGCGACACGGAGAGACGGAGCAAAAATCTGAGC